>JBDRIB010000075.1:0-35819 GCA_043816375.1 Planctomycetota bacterium
CGAGCGGCCGGAGGATTTTGACCTCAAGAAACGCCTGCGGCCCGCTTTCGGGCTGTATTTCAACGGCAAGCCGGTCGAGGTGAAAATCAGGTTCGACAGAATCGCCGCGAAAATCGTCGGGGAGGATATGTTTCATCCCACCCAGCGTCTGCGCAAGCACAGGGACGGTTCCGCCACGCTGACGATGAAGGTGAGCGGCCTGCTGGAGGTCAAGTTCTGGGTGCTCTGGTTTGGCTCCCGCGCGACCGTCCTCAAGCCGAAGGGCCTGCGCGAGGAGGTTGTGAGTGAGTTGGAAAAAGCGCGGGCGAACTACGTGAAATGACTTCCCACAACGGCAACCCTTTCCAGTACGGTTTCCCTCGATTCGTCCCGGGAGAAATTCAGACCCTTCCCTGCAAAATCGCGTTGTCGCAAGTAATGCCGTAGGGCACGGTCTGAACCTGTCCCGCCCTTCAGGGTTCTCGTCCCGAGACCCTTCAGGGTCGAGGGAAGCGAAGCCGAGGGAGACCGTGCCGCCCGGACCGGGTTGTTATCAGGCGGGTGCGGGTTGCGAGAGCCAGTACCGCAATTTCTGGAATTCGGGCGCCTTGAAAATGAACTTTGCGTTCTTTCCCCAGAGGTTGGCCTTTATTTTGACTTTGTTGCCGGCCGGCAGCAACTGGTATGCGAAGGCGTTTGAGAGAGTATTGCGCGGGACATAATAGCATATGCCCCTCTTCAGGTGGATGAAAATAAAATCGCCCGGTCCCCAAATAATTCTCCAGACCGCTTTATTGCCGGACTGGATTACTCTGACCGAAACGACATCCTGCCGGGCGCCGTCGGGGGCCTTGTCTATTGCTTTTATCTCCTGCTGCAGCCAGTTGTGCGCCGACCCGAGGGTTTGCAGTTTGTTATGCATTGTGCCGAATTTGCTTCCTTTGGAAATCATTAATATGGCAAACCCTACTTGAATGATGCCGAAAACCAGAGATTGATAAGATATGTTAGATGTTCCTGCGGCAGATTCCGGTGCGAAGTTTCCGAGATTCCACGCCGCCAGCGTTAAAAATACTCCGGCATCGATGTACCACCCGATTGACGAGGGACGCGCAAGCACATATATACCCAGGGCTATCATCGTCAGTCCCAGCAACACCGTAACGACGTCCAGAGGGTATTCAGAAAGCATCCAGTTGGCCCCAAATATCACGTTGATAACACCCCATATGATTGAGCCTGTTCCGTACCTCTTTAGTTCCTTTGTAAACTTGTAATAGCGAACAGAATCTTGAACCGCTGCGGGCGGGAAGTGGAAAAGGGAAGGCTGATATGATTGCGCGCTCTGATATTCTTCGCTCATTTTTATGCTCCTTTTTACTTTACTGATTTAACCGAGGCCGGATTCACGGTCTATTATATTGTCGATATGAGGCAAGTCCAGGCGAAATATCGCATCCTGTGGTTTCACGTCTCTTTCATCGCCCGCGTCTTCAGGCGTTGATGTGATAATGCACCGGCGGCCGCACGTGCCGGGGGGTGATGGTATGTGAAACTTACTGCCCGGCCTGACTGCAGGCGGGAGACACCATAACCGCGTTGCGAACCTTCTCCAGAAGTTCGTCCTTCTCGAAGGGCTTTGTGAGAAAGTCGTCGAACTTCTCCTTCGCCGCCGGAGTGATGTTCCTGTATAGCGACTGGGCGGTAAATATCATCACGCGGGCATTCCTTGTCTTCTCCTCCGCGCGAAGATTCTCGAGCACCTCGAAACCGTTCATCTCATCCATCATTATGTCGAGTATAATCAGGTCATACGGTGTCTGACACGCCAAATCAAGCGCCTGTCCGGGATGCTCGGTCACGTCGACTTCGTAGCCTGCCCTGGAAAGCCAGTGCTTGACGATGGAGAGAATGCTTTTGTTGTCGTCCACGACCAGAATTTTCTTTTCCACGTAATTTCTCCTCAAAATGATACAGCGGGAGCAGAGAACGGTTTTGCCTTGTCGGGATTGACGGGATAATGATATACTCATTTGTTGATGGGGACTTGCTTTACCTGTAATCGACAAAATCCCGGATAAATTTCACTGAAAATGGCAAAACAAAAAACTATCTTTGTCTGCTCAAACTGCGGCGCGCAGTCGCCCAAATGGGGCGGCCGCTGCGTCCAGTGCGGCCTGTGGAAAACGATGGAAGAAGAGATAGTCTCGCCCGCATCGGACAGTCCGGCCCACGCCACGCTTGCGGTCTCGCCGCCGGTTTCCCTGCCTGAGATTCCGGAACACGACCTGGAGCGAACCCCTGCAGGCATCGGAGAGCTGGACCGCGTGCTCGGAGGAGGAATCGTCGCGGGAATGACCATACTCCTGGGTGGCGAACCGGGTATCGGCAAGTCCACCCTGATGCTCCAGGCTGCCCAGCGCGTCGCCTCCGCCGGCAGGCGCGTCCTGTATGCCACCGGGGAAGAATCGCTCGGCCAGACCAAAATGCGCGGAAGACGCCTCGGCGCCGACTCGGCCGAAATCTTCGTCGCCGCCGAAAACTCGCTTGAAAACATCACCGGCTATATCGAAACCCTCTCCCCCGATTTGGTCGTCGTGGATTCGATACAAATGATTCACCGCCGCGACATCCCCTCCGCGCCCGGCACGGTGGCCCAGGTGCGGCAGTGCGCGGTCGACCTGGTCTGCCTTGTGAAACGGCGCGGATGCGGCCTGTTTCTCGTCGGGCATATCACGAAGGAAGGTTCAATAGCAGGCCCGAAGGTGCTCGAGCATATGGTTGACTGCGTACTCTACTTCGAGGGCGACCGTTTCCACTCTTACAGGATTCTGCGAACGATAAAGAACCGCTACGGCTCCACGAACGAAATCGGCGTTTTCGAAATGACCGGCGGCGGCCTGAAGGATGTTCTCAACCCGTCCGTAATCTTTCTGGCCGAGCGCGACGCCTCGCAGCCGGGCAGCGCAATTGCCGCGACCGTCGAGGGCAGCAGGCCGCTGCTCGTCGAGGTGCAGGCGCTCGCATCGAGGAGCGCCTTTTCCGCGCCGACGCGACGGGCCGGCGGCGTGGACTTCAACCGGCTGGCAATGATTCTCGCCATCCTCGAAAGGCATACGTCCCTGCGTCCTTCCGCCAGCGACATCTTCGTCAGCGCCGTCGGGGGAATCCAGGTTGACGAGCCTGCGGCCGACTTGAGCGTCGCCGTCGCCGTTGCCTCAAGTATCGCGCAGAAGCCCGCGCCCGCGGATTGCGTTTTCGCCGCGGAAATCGGCCTCGGCGGGGAACTGCGCGGCGCAACTATGGCCGAGATGCGGCTGAAGGAGGCGGAAAAACTCGGCTTCAAGCAGATTGTTCTCGCGCCGTCAAACGCCGAAGCCCTCTCCGGGCGTTCGGCCATCAAAGTCCGCTCATTCCGAACCATCGCGGAGGTTCTGAATGAGTTTTGCTGAGACAGCGCATATCAGCCGCAAGGCCGGGGTGAAGAGCGCCGGTGACCGCGTCATTGCGTTTACCGTGTTGATATTGTGCGCGGGCACCATCGTCGTTGCCGCCTGCCTGACGCCCGCCCCCAACGGTTACGGCACGCACACCCGGCTGCACCTTCCGCCCTGCGCGTTCAGGGAGACGACGGGGCTGCCCTGTCCTTCCTGCGGTCTGACCACGAGTATGGCGTATATGGCGCGGTTTCAGTTCGGCAGGGCGTTTTTCGCCAATCCGTTCGGCTGCGTAGGCTTCCCGGTTGTCGTGTTCATAGGAATTCTGGGCGCCTTTTCGCTTGTTTCAGGGGCATCCTTCAGCCGCATTATGGAGCGGTTCTTCGGGCTGAAAGTCCTGTATGGCCTGGCATTATTGCTCATCCTGTCCTGGGGATTCACCCTCCTCACCACACTTCTGAAACGCTAATACATCTTCGGTGACAGTCACCGATCTCTTCGCTCCGCAGGCAACGGAAAGTGCAATTTGCGACCCATACAGGTCCGCCTCCCTGGCCGTAAAGACCCCGTACGGGGGCGGGCAGGCGGAGAACGGTTCTATTCACAACGCAAAAGGTGACTGTCACCAATTACGGCCCCGACATTCATATAAAAATAATGCGAAAGTCGGGGCGTAGATTGGTGACTGTCATCCTTTTGCAATGCGAAAGTCGGAGCATAGAATAGAACCGTTTCTCAGATGAGCAAATTGCAAACAGTACAGAACTCACACTTCTGAAGCGCCGTACATCTTCGGTGACAGTTACCAATCTACGAACGGCAACGGGTCAGACCCTATTCTGTTAGAATAGGGACTGTCCCTATTGAGGAAACGTAACTTCATATATATCAACAAACCTATATAGGGACTGTCCCTATTCCTCCCTATTCCAAGCCAAGGTCTGCCTGGGAGTGGAATTCCTACATCTGGGACAGGGGAATGATGCCGAGGATGTTCAGGCCGGAGGCCAGGACAAGCCTGACGCAGTCGGTCAGGAGCACGCGGGCCCGCGTCAGTTCGGGATTGGCGGAGTCCACGACTTTGTGCCGGGCGAGGTCGGTGTAGTATCTGTTGAAGGCCGAAGCCACCGACAGCAGATAGGTGGAAAGCAGTGAAGGCTCGTAGGCCTCGGCCGCCTTTTTCAGCACTTCCGGATACTGCGCGGCGAGTTTCGCAATCTCGTACTCTTCCGGGTCGGACAACAGGCCGAAATCCACATTGCCCTCAACCGGCCTGCCGTACTTCCGCAGGATGCTGCACAGCCGCGCGTGAGAATACTGGAGATACGGCCCGGTCTCGCCCTTGAAACTCATCGCCGCGTCCCAGTCGAACACAACGTCCTTGATGCGGCTGTTCTTCAAATCGCCGAACACAATCGCACCGATGCCTATGGCCGCGGCCGCGGCGGCCTTGTCGCCGGGGAAGCCGTCGGGATAGTTTTCGTCGATTACCCCTTCGGCGCGGGCGACCGCATCGTCGAGGATGTCCTCGAGCACGACCTTGAAGCCCGTCCGCGTACCGGCCTTGGTCTTCACCTGCACTCCGTCAACTTCCTGCGATTCGAGATAAAGCCCGTGCGCCACGTGGACCAGGCCGTCGGCCCAGTCGAAGCCCATTTTGCGCAGCGCGTGGACAAGTTGTTGGAAGTGCAGTTTTTGCTCGGCGCCGACCACGTAGAGCAATTTGTGAAAATGAAAATTGTCCCGGCGGTATATGGCGGCGGCGATGTCGCGCGTGTGGTAACTGGTCGCGCCGTCGCTCTTGCGCAGGATGACCGGAGGCATATTCTCGTCGGGCATCTTGATGACAAGCGCGCCCTGGCTTTCTTCGGCGGCGCCGGCCTTCTCTGCCGCCTCGATGACGGAGTCGGCGAGTTTGAAGTAGAACGCCTCGCCCTGGTAATGCTGGAACTCGATGCCGAGCCTTTTATACACGCGCTTGAAATCTTTGATGCTCAGGTCGCAGAAAAGTTTCCACAGCCGCTTCGCTTCGGGGTCGCCTTCCTCGAGTTTTTTCAGCCATTCGCGGGCGGCGACGCGAAGCGATTCGTCTTCCGCCATCCGGCTGTTGTAATCGACGTATAGCGACGTGAGGTACTTCAGCGGGTGTTCGCCGAGCGCTCGCTCGTCGCCCCTTTCCCTGAAGGCCGCGATGACCACCCCGAACTGCGTGCCCCAGTCGCCGAGGTGGTTGATGCCGATGACCTTGTAGCCGAGCGCATTGTAAAGGTTATAGAGCGCGTGGCCGAGCACGGTGGTGCGCAAGTGAAAGACGCGGAATTCCTTGGCGATGTTCGGCGAGGAATAGTCGATGACGATTGTCCTGCCCCCGCCCGCGTCGGACGTGCCGAAGCGCTCGCCGCTCTTGAAGATTACTGCGAGGGCCTCACGGATGAAGGCGGTATGGTTGACGAAAAAGTTGAGGTAGGGCCCCCTGTTGTCGATGCGCGCGATGAGGTCGCCGGGTTTGAGCCGGGCGGCCAGGTCGGCGGCGATGGCCGCCGGATTCTTCTTTTCGCGCCCTGCAAGGATAAAGCACGGGAGCGCATAGTCGCCCATCTCGGTTCGCGGAGGCGTTTCGAGAAGCGAAAGGGTCTCCTCCGCCGCCGGTCCGCCGGCCTTTTCCAGCATTCGGGCGATTTCGTTCACGAAATTTTGCATTTCGTCATCTTCCTGTTTTTGAAGCAGACGATTTCGTCCAGTCCGCACCTGTGAATTATGTCCAGTGTTTTGTCGATGTGCGCGCCGAGTTCTTCCGGCCTGTGCGCGTCGCTGCCGACCGTGACGTTTGTGAAGCCCGTTTCCACGAGAGTCTGCAGAAACTTCTCGTCGGGGTACGTCGTGTTAGGCGGGTCGTTGAAGCCCGACGCGCTTATCTCGACGGTAACGCCGCTTTTCACAATTGCCCCGGCGATGCGCCTGAACCTCGGCTCGAAGGCGCCGAAATCCAGCGAGGCGAGATACGGAGCGCCGTGGCGGTGCACAATTCCGATGTGACCCAGAACGTCGAAGAGATTGCTTTCTATCGACGCCTCAATCTCGTCGAGGTACTTTTCGTAAACAAGCGCCGGGTCGTTCTGCTCGAATACCAGGGGCGTGCCCGTTCGCGAGGATATGTCGCGTCCGAACTCTTCTATGAAGTGCACGCTCCCCATAACAACGTCATATTCCTTGTCCGCCACCGCGTCCCTGATTTTTCCGGCCAGGGAGGCCTGGCAGGTGATTTCCACGCCGAAGGCGAGCGAAATTCTGTCGCCGTATTTACCACTGACTTCCGCGAAATCCGCGCGCGCCCTTTCGTAATCGAAACAGCCGAACATCGGGTTGCGCGGGTCGAGTTCGAGGTGGTCGGTGAACGTCAAATGCGTCAGGCCGATTTGCAGCGCCCGCTCGCAGTGCGCGGACATTTCGGCTTCCGAATCGAGGGAGTGACGGCTGTGCACGTGGAAGTCGGGGAAAAAGGTTTTCACCGGCGGCTTACTCCGTTTCGGAAATATTTTTCTCCAGTATCGCGGTTCGTTCCCTGAAGCCCGCCTTGTGCCAGAAACCGGTAGAAGCAGGATTGATTATTGCGGCTTCGGTCCGGCAGTATCCGACGCCGTTGTCCAGAAGCCAGCGTTGCGCCGCCTCAAGGAGGGAGTTGCCGATTCCGCGCCTGCGATACGACTCGTCAACGACGAAGTCGGCAATCTTTCCGTATCGGCCGGACCGGAACTCCGGATGGTTCTCGATATAAGCCGTGCAGAAGCCGACCGGTTTCCCCTCTTCTTCCGCGACCAGAACCGCCGCGTTCCTGCGCTTCAGTAATTTCTTTAGGAATACCCTGAATATCTCCACCGCGTCCGAAGTGGGCTTGAAGGAAGGGTCAAGGTCGGCGTGATACATCACCAGTTGCCGCCAGATAGGCAATATGGCGTTGATGTCTTTTTTTGTCGCCTGGCGAATCCCGGCCATAGCCCGCTCAATCCTTCTCCACGACGGTCAACTCTCTCTCGACGACAACCTCTCCGCCCCGCGCGCCCCTGTTTTTCGATACTATCCTTATCAGGTATGAGCCGGCGTGTTCGAGGACAAATTCCCTGTCCTTGTCGGTCACGCTTTTTTCGTACGTCGCAATCGCCACCTCGCGCGTGCCGTCTTTTTCGGGAACGATAAGATAGATTTGCGTCTTCACGCCGCTTTTGCCGGAGATTTCGGTTGTGAACTTTGCGCGCTCGCCGACCTCGAAAATGCCGTCGCCGTCGCCCACCTCGTACGGTCCCCACAGGTTTATCTGAGGCGGCAGCGACCCGGAACTCGCACGGCCCAGGTCAAGCACCTCCATCAGCCGCGCGCGGTCCGTTACCTGCAGCCACCTGCCGGCGTATTCCTTCGAGTTTCCTTCTTCGCCGACCGTCGTCACGACGCGATACGTGCCTTCGGCGACGGGCAGCACAATCCGGCCCTCTTTCAACGGGCGTGTAAGCACGCGGCGGTCAATTTCATCTTTCATGCGGTAGAGCGCGACCGTGCCGCCGGGCGCGTCTTCCGCCAGGCGGGCTACGATGCAGATTTCGCCGCCTTTCAGTATCACGCTCCGCAGGGCCTTTCCGCCGTCGGCCGCCACGATGTCGTCGAGGGCGTATTGCTCCTGCGGCTCCACTTTCTGGTCCACCGCGACGGCGCGGTACCTCCCCGCCTGCAGAAAGATTTCGGTCGCGCCTATTTTCAGGGACATCGAGTAGGTTTCGGCATACTCTTTGGCTTCCTCGTCCCATTTTTGCAGTTCGAGACGTGCATCAATCGGCCCCAGCGCGGCGCACCTGACGCTTAACCGCGCGCATTCAAAGTGGGCCGAGACGTGTTCTTTCTTCGATTCCTTAATCCCGACCGGTTCAAAAATCTTTGCGGCCGGCGGCAGAATGGTTCCCGGCTCGGAGGCGACTTCGACCGCGTATTTGCCGGGCATCGCACGGATTTCCATAGGCCCGCCGTCAAATGCGCGCGTGAAAAGCGGCTCCAGTTTCCTGCCGCTCGCTCCGCTGGCATATATTGTAAGCCGCGAGGGCACCGGCCCCGAAAAGTTTTTCGCCTGTACGACAAGACACCCGAACGCAACCGAATGCCTGACTGTGCATGTTTCCCCGTCGGCCAGCGTTCTGGCCTCCGACGGAACGCCCCTGCTCCCCACTATCCCGTCCGGCACGAAAGTAACCACGTATTTGCCCGGCGCGGCATAGAACGTTGCCTTGCCCGAGACGGCAAGCACCTTGTGCGGCAGCGGAACAAAGATGTTTTTTCCGGGAGAGCAGCGTTCCACGGTGAAGTGTCCGTCGAGCGGTTCTTCGTTGTGGTCCGCCGCGACCAGTTCAACGGTGGCCTGCTCGAAGCGCACCTCCTTCCGGGCTGTTTCGCCGACCTTGATATCGATTCCGTTTGTTTGTTTTATCTGCGGCTCTATTTCTTCGCTTGAGGTGATTACCGCCTTGTAAGAACCGGGAATGAGACCTTCTATACGGACGGCGCCTGCGAACAGGGCCTTCTTCGTTACCGTGGCGTGCTTTCCCGTCTCTTCGTCGAGCCGCATAATCTCGGCAAATCCGCGTACAGGCCCGCGATGCGTGCTCGCCCTGATTATGAGCGCACCGACGCCGGACGGCTCCTGCCCGTGAGCGCCGTCAATTGCGGCGGTCACTGCTGCGGCAGCCAGAAAGGCGAGAACGTATTTTATCGTCCTTTTCATAGGTAGTTCCCCACTGACAAAGGCGGCATTGTTTTGCGGAGTATAACACTTCAGTTGCGGTGAAACAAGAAGGCAAAGTGGTTTCACGTCCCGGGGCGCGCGCTTCGGTGAAGCGGGTAAAACTTGTGGAAGGGCGGGCTGGGCAATCTGGGGGGCGGGTAGAATCTACGCCTCGACTTTCGCATTGCAAAAGGATGACAGTCACCAATCTACGCCCCGACTCTCGCATTATTTTTATATGAATGTCGGGGCCGTAATTGGTGACAGTCACCTTTTGCGTTGTCACCTTTTGCGTTATAGTTAGACAGGAGACGGCGTTCTTGTAGTGAAACGTGTTTTCAATATAATGTCGTCTCTGTTGCTCATCCGGCCCGCCTTACCGTGTTCGCGAGGTTGAATTGCTTGCATTAATCAGGCTTCTTGTGGTGCTGGCCTTTATCGTCGTGCTGATTAGAACGAAGCGGCTGCACCTCGGAATTGTGATGCTTGCCGCGACGGTTTTTACCGCGGTGCTGTTCTGGATGTCACCGCAATATTTCTTCTCAAACCTGTTTGGTGAACTCATCGGCGCGAACTCCGTCACGTTTGTCGTTATCATTGTTCTGGTGGTGATGCTGAGCCAGGTGATGGAGTCGGCGGGTTATTTCCGGCGGATGGTGGAAGGAATAGCGGGCGTGCTGCCCAGCAGACGGCTCAGGCTGACGGTTCTGCCGGCGATGATAGGTCTGTTGCCGATGCCCGGCGGGGCGATATTTTCCGCGCCGATGGTCGGCAAGGCCGGCGAGGGCCTGCCGCTGGACAGGCACCGGAAGGCTGCAATCAATTTCTGGTTCCGGCACGTGTGGGAGTTCTGCTGGCCCCTGTATCCGGGGATTATCGCGTATGCGAACGAACTTGCGAAGTTGGATATCTCGCTCGGTCGTGTACTGCCTCTCCAGGCGGTCCTGACTCCGGTGATGTTGCTGGTGGGCATTATCTTTCTCTTCCCTCGGAAACTCGGCCCGAGAAATATCGAACACTCCGTCGGGCGGGGGGGCCAAAGGCTTGCGGAGGCGGTGGTTCCGGCCGTGCCCATTGTCATTGTCGTGGCGTGCTTCGTCGGGCTGGGCCCGGCAATTCACGCACTATACAGCGCGGCGGGGGGAGGCGCGGTTGAGAAAGGCGGCGGTATCGAGACGCTGCTTAACAGGGCTCCGTTCATTCTCGGGCTGCTTGCAAGCATATCCTATGTCGTCCTGAAGTCCGGCGGAAACCGGCCGGATGTGTTGAAGTCCGTCATGCGAAGCCCCCGGGCCGCGTCGATGGGCTTTATGGCGGTCGGGATCGTCGCGTTCGGCGCGACAGTCGGCAGCGAGAACGTGGCCGGCGAAGCCGGGCAATTCTTCCGCGAAACGGGGCTGGTCCTGCCGGTCATCTCGGTGCTTCCTTTCATCCTCGGGCTTGTCACGGGCATAACCATCGCATACGTGGTCACCGCATTTCCGCTTATAGTGCACCTGCTGGACCCGGGCGTCAATCCGCTGCCGTATCTGGTGGTTGCGTTCGCTTCCGGGTTCATCGGGGTGATGCTGTCGCCGGCGCATTTGTGCCTGCTTGTGAGCCGGCAATACTTCAAGGCGGGGTTGATGAAGATGTATCGTTACCTTGCGCTTCCTGCGTTTGGAATGGCGGTCGCCGTCGCCGCGCTGTTTCTTTTGCTGAAGTGGCTGCTGTAGGTGAAGTGCTTTCGGTGAGGTGACTGCCGACGCGTCTTATTGCGGGCCGCCTATCATCTTCTTTATGGACGAGGCAATGGCCTGGTCTTTGGCGATGCGGCGTTCTTCCATCTTGCGCCACTCTTCTTCTTTCCACTCCGACAGTTTGCGCTTCATCTCGCGCCATTTTGTGAGTTTCTCGTCCAGTTCGGACTTGTCTTCGGTATATATCTCGAGGCGTTCGCGTTCGGCCGCCAGCGAGGCAAGCAGCAGGAACACCGCAATGACAGGCGTAATGATGAAACAGAAATATGCCACAACTTCGAGCATTTGGCAGCGTACCTCTTGCACCCCCTCTCATACGATTTCATCGGCATCCCGCTCGAACTCCTTGAGCGTCACAAATGCGAAGTAAAGGAGCCGGAGCCCTTCGTTCCGCGTTTGTGTCTTCGGCTTGCTTTTGTAAGGAAGTCTTTCTCTTCTTTGGTGAGGGATGAAATCCCTTCTCTGTTTATCTTGTCCAGAAGTTCATCCACGCGCCGGCGCACTTTCACTTCCTCGTTCGCGGCGCGAGTCTTTCTCTGACGGCTGGCCTTTTCTCTCAACCGCCGCAATAACGGGCGTCCCTTGAGGAAGAGAAGGCCCCAGCCCGCGCCGCCGATGTGTGCCAGATGCGCGACCTGGCCGGTCCCTCCGCCAATCACAAGCATCAGCGTTTCGAACGCAATAAGTCCCGGGACAAAGTAGCGCGCCTTTATGAACCATATTCTGTTGTCGGGAAAGAATATGGCATAGGCTACGAGCACGCCGAACACCGCCCCGGACGCCCCGATGACCGGCGCTACGGATTTGAGCGCCGCGGCCAGCGCCAGGTGGCAGAGACCGGCGAAAATGCCTGATGTGATATACAGCACAAGGAAGGGCCGGGAACGCAGGCTTCGCTCCACCTCCTTGCCGAGCATCCACAGCGCGAGCATATTGAACAGGAGATGGACGGGTAAGGAGCCCGAGGGGTCGTGCAGAAACATATACGTAACGACTTGCCACGGACGGAAATGAGGTATGTTAAGGCCGAGGGCCGTTTCAAGCCTTCCCCCGGGGAGATGCGCCGCGATGCCCCTGAGCGGTCCGACCACGGTGAAGAGCAGTTGCAGCAGGAAAATGGCGCCGTTGGCGATAAGCAGCGCACGGACGACGGGGGTCATCTTGCCGCCGAAGTAGAAGCGCATTCTGGGTCTGTATGAATATTGGTGCATTGTCGGGAAGCCGCCGTTTTTCCGGCGACGGCCGCCGGTTTGTGCCCCGGTTATTGCATAATCCAAAACGACGGCGGGGTCTTAACTGGCGACGGTCACCGATGTGATAGTTACTTCTTTATCGGCTATTTGTCTGCTGGCGTGAAGGCAAACTCTTGCTGGATGCTCAGCCGCTCGCGCTCGAGCGATTCCAGGAGTTCGGCGGGCAGTTCGCCGGTGGGATATTCCCCGGTGAAGCAGGCCGTGCAGAACTCCTGTATCTCCGGATTGCCTTCGCGGGCGGCCTTGAGCATTGATTCGAGCGGCTGGTAGAGCAGGTAATCGGCGCCGATGAGTTCGCGAATCGACTCGACATCCCTTTCGCGCGCGATGAACTCGCGCCGGGTCATCATGTCAATGCCGTAAACACAGGGAAACCTGAGGGGAGAGGAGTATGATGCGAAATAGACCTTCCGCGCGCCGGCCAGTCGCGCCGTCTGGATTATTCCCCTTACGGTGGTGCCGCGGACTATGGAATCGTCCACGATGAGGACGTCCTTGCCCTCGAATTCCACCTGAATCGGGTTGAGTTTGTGCCTGACGAAGCGGTGGCGGTCGGAGTTGCCGGGCATAATGAAGGTGCGGCCGATGTATCGATTTTTTACGAGGCCCTCGCGGCATTTGATGCCCAGCGCCCTTGCCATGGAGATAGCGGCGGGCCTTGCGGATTCGGGCACCGGTATTACGACATCTGCGCTCAGGCCCGTCTTTTCCCATTCTTCGGCCAGGTATTCACCCAGCCGCAGTCGTGTCTTGTAAACGCTTATCTTGTCGATGAAGGAATCGGGCCGGGCGAAATAAATCCATTCGAAGATACAGGGACGATGTCCCTCGTCCGTCAGTTGCCTGCAATGAACGTTGCGCTGCATATCGATGAAAACCACTTCTCCGGGGCGGATGTTGCGCGTGTTGTGGTAGTCAAGCAGGTCAAGCGCGACGCTCTCGGAGGTGATGCAGTACGACTTTTCGCCTCCGGCCGAGCGGCGTTCGCCCATAATTATCGGCTTGATGCCGTGCGGGTCCCTGAAGGCGACCAGCCCCCCGCTCACAATGAGAGCCACCGCGGAGTAACTGCCCTTGACCCGGCGGTGGACGCCCTCGACGGCGCGAAAGATGGCCTCGGGCGTTATGCTGTGGCCGTCCTGCGCGCCCAGTTCGTCGGCGAAAACGTTGAGCAGGACTTCTGCATCGCAGGAGGAGTTGAGGTGGCGGCGGTTCTGGTTGAACAACTCCTCGCGGAGTGATTCGTAGTTGATAATGTTGCCGTTATGGGCCATCGCAATGCCCCAGGGAACGTTTACGAAGAAGGGCTGCGCGTCTTCTTCGGTCCCCCCGCCGATTGTCGGGTAGCGTACGTGACCAAGGCCCATATTGCCGCTGAGCAGGCGGGTGTTCTCTTCGTCGAAAATGTCGCGCACCAGGCCCCCGCTTTTCACCAGGTGAAATTTCCTGCCGTCGTACGTGATAATGCCGGCCGCGTCCTGGCCACGGTGCTGGATGGTGAGGAGCCCGTCATATATCTTGCGGGCGACGTTGTCGGACTCCCTGTCGGTGATTCCGATGAAACCGCACATTGCTTGTTTGGCCCCCTCTCGCGGAATGTTGTCTGGAGAAAGGCTTTTTTCAGGAGTGGAACTTCCTGAGAGAAGATGATAGCAGAAAATTCCCGGAATGCAACAGAAATCGGGAGAAAGCGCGCCGAAGAGGAACCCCGAACGGCGACTCCGCCCGAGGCGGACAAGTGTCGCCGTCTCGCGACGGCGGCCAAAATCTGCCCGAGAAAAAAGAGAGGAAGCGGCTTGACAGGTTTCTGTTTTTGAAATAGAATGTATGTTTTGCGCGGGGAGAATTTGCAATTGTGGCCCACATATGGGCCAGGAGGGCTTCAATGGCCGGTGCAGACAAAATTCTGGTAGTTGTTATTCTGGTTCTCAGTTGTGTGTTTCTCTACACCGCAGTTTCGGTGTTCGGAGGCGGGCAAAAGGGACGCGAGGAAAATGAGGCTTTGCTGAACCAGATAGAGGAGAAGGACGGCAAGATTGCGACGCTTGAGGCAGCGGGAGAGGCAGGAGCCTATATCAGGCTTGAGGAGACAATAAAGGGTTTGTCCGATGTTGCGACCGGACTGAATAAGGTTGATACCAGGCTCAAGAGCGTCGACGACAAGGTGAACGAGACAGATAAATCCGCGGAAAAGAGAATCGGCGACCTGGGCACCTACATTAAAACGCTGGACGGCATTATTGCAGCGCACAGTGCAACCATTCGTGCCCTCACCGAGCAACTGGACGTAATAAACGAAAAGATTCTTGAGCAGACCAAGCAGATCAACGACCTGGAAAGCACGAACTTAGAGCTCAAAGACAACATCGCAAAGAGCAAAGAAAGACACCAAGAGGAGCTGAGCGAAAAGGATAAGGAGATTAAGCGGCTCACGGACTTAAATACCGGTCCCGGCCCGGACGGCCCGGACGGGCCACTTCCGCTGCCTCCCGATGTCGAATGCGAGATTCTCAACGTCGTGCGTAACGGCGATACGACTATGGTTCTGCTCAACAAGGGCAGTAAGGACGGGCTCAGAGTGGGGCACGTACTGTTCGTTTACAACGCCGTAGAAAGCTACAAGGGCTTAATCAAAGTGTACAAGATGGAAGGCGAAGACAGGTGCTTTGCAACAATAGAAAAAGAAGGCGTCGGCAAGAAGATAGCCGCAAACGATAAGGCCGCAGTAAAGACCTGGTAAACAGACTAGCAGCGTTTCAATGTCCCGCCGGCCGGGAAGAAACAAAACAGATTCCGTTCGAGCCAGAAATGGAAACACCGGAACGACAACTCTTTCGCATCGCTGACGAGGAGCCCCGCGCGAACGCAGGAGCCTGGCTTACCAGGCTTATGCTCATAATCTCACTCGCGTTCGTGGGGGTAGCGACGATTCTGATGCTTGTTGCGCAATTCGGCGCCGACTAAAAGCCGCGCCGCAAACGCACATTGAGAGGGGAAGCATGCTGTTCGGTAAACTGCTCGGGCTTATCTCCCTGGATATGGGGGTTGACCTGGGCACGACAAACACGCTTGTGTGCGTCAAAGGCAGAGGAATCGTCCTCAGCGAACCCTCCGTAGTCGCAGTCAAAAAAGGCACCAACCAGGTACTCCTCAACGGCAACGCCGTCGGAACGGTCGCCAGAGAAATAATGGCCAAAGCCCCCGACGACGCCGTTGCCGTCTGGCCGCTCAAAGACGGCGTAATCACCGATTTCGAAATCACCGAGGCGATGCTCGGCTATTTCCTGCGCAAGGCACACAGCCGTAAGTGGGCCGCGAGGCCCCGCGTCGTTTTCGCCGTACCCTGCGAGATAAGCGCCGTGGAAAAACGCGCCATTACCGTAGCGGCCGAACACGCCGGCGCCGGAAAAGTATATCTCATCGAAGAACCCATAGCCGCCGCAATCGGTATGGGAATGGACCTCGGAAAAGAAGGCGCAAAAATGACGGTCAACATCGGCGGCGGCACAACGCAGGTCGCGATACTTTCCCGCCAGGGTATTATGGTCTCGCGGACGCTCCGTGTCGCCGGCGACCAGATGGACGAAGCAATCAGAAAATACGTCAGAGAACGATACAACCTGCTCATCGGCGAAGGCAGCGCGGAAAAGGTCAAAATTGAAATAGGCTCCGCATACGAACCGTCCGAAGAGATGAGCCTTGAGATAAAAGGAGTAGATGCCACCGCAGGCCTGCCGCGCCGCGTGGTCATAAACGCCGCCGAGGTGTATGAAGCGCTGAGCGCCCCGGTCGGCGCCATCGTGGACGCAATAAAAACCGCCGTCGAAGCGTGCCCCCCGGAAGCGGCGCGCGAACTCCGCAACGACGGAATGATGCTGTGCGGCGGCGCGCTGCTCAGGGGTATCGACAGGGCCATAATGGAAGCCACCGGCATCCCCGCGCACATCGCCGACAATCCGATGACCGTCGTTGCCCGGGGCACTGCGCGCATCCTCGAAGAAATCGACACCCTTTCACAGGCCCTCGAAGAGGGCCAATCCCCCGCTTAGCGGCGACTGCCGTCAAACATCGGTTACTGTCACTAATTACGGAATCGCGAGAGCAACGCGAGCGCGATTCGTAGATTAGTGACTGTCACCGTAAGAAACAGTATCGGAGAAAACCGTGGGCGATATAGTCAGACCCGAACCGGTGAAACCGTTCGCCGGGATGATCGCGCGCGAGGATGGGCCGTTCGACGAGTGCCGCCGGAGACTGGTCGAATTTTGCGGCCCGGTTGATATTGAAAGCGATATCTTCGATTTTGATTTCACCGACTATTACCGGGACGAGATGGGCGGGGACCTCAGGCGGCGCTTCCTGTCATTCGAGCGGCTGATAGACCCTGCCGATATTGCCGGGATAAAAATACACACCAACTCCATCGAGGCCGAATTTGCATCCGGCCCCGGAAACCGCCGGGTAAACATCGACCCCGGTTATCTCGAGTCGTCGAAGATAGTGCTCGCCTCGACAAAAAACTTCTCACACCGGATATATCTTCAGAAAGGAATCTGGGCGGAGGTGACGCTGCAATATGTGCACGGCGGGTTCCGCGCACTGCCCTGGACGTTCCCCGATTACAAGGGCGAAACCTATCACAGGTTCTTCAAGGCGGTCCGCGAAAAATACAGAAACCAGATAAAAAAAATTGGTGACAGTCACTAATTTTTATTCTGTAACCCCTGCTGTTACAAGGAATAAAATTGGTGACTGTCACCAATTTTCTGTCCGGGAGCACCCCGTCAGGCCGACGACAAGGATGTAAACATTTTGTGCCGGAACACAAGCGTAACTTGGCTCTCGCCGTCGGCCCAAGGTAATCAACCCATCGACGGGGTGGACGCAAAGAAGGATGTCATTTCGCGTTTCCCCTCTTATCTGAAAAACAGGGACACTCAAAATCCTAACACCCCAAATTCCAATATGTTACAGTCCAATAATCGGAAAAAACGGTGACTGTCACCAATTTATCACCAATTTTTGTGACAGCCACCGATTGTTTTATGGGTCATTTGTTTGTCTGGACCACTCTGGTGATGACGACGACATACGGGGTAAACGGAGGCAGTTTGTTGAAGTCGTTGAAGTCGGTGTCGTAGTCCCAGTTTCGTACCGGGGCCTCGTAGTTGTCGCCGCCGTAGACCCACTGTCCCTGGCCGACGTCGCTTATGAATGTATTGACGAATGAGCCGCGGATGTTGCAGGGCACGCCGCTCCATCTCTCGTGGAAGCGAGGCAGGTTTTCCAGACCGCCGTTGTATGCGCCCCATTGCGTATCAAGATTGCCTGTAATAAACGCGGCGTTAATCGTCGTCTCCGATGCGTTCGGCAGATAGCCGGGGAACTTGGTGTCGTTCCAGTTGTTGGAGAGAATATTCATAGCATCGGTGATAATCGACGCCGGTTTCTTGTTGGTCTTGTTGTAGTCGCCCAGGGTGTACACCGGGTTTTCCGAGACCATAGTGAGGGGCGCGGCCAGTTCCTCCGCGTTTTTCAGGCGGATGCCGTTTGGATGCTCGGCGTCGGCGTCGCTGCGATAGGCGTAGAGCAGGCCGTTCGACGGGAAGTAACCGCTTGAGCCGAGTTTCTCCATATCGATTTCCGTGACGGTTATGTACTTGTTTTCCCGGCCGTCGTACATCATTTTTTCCGTTATCGTGCCCGACGGGAGGGACGAGGTCACGTTGATTTCTCCGAGGAACGCCTGATTGTCGCGGATTGCCAGACCCGCATTTTCGTGAAAGAAGCCCTTGCCTGAACCGCCTTCGACGTAAGCCTTCAGCGTCTGCACCGACGGAGGCACGATTTCTTTCAGGCCGTGCTCGCCCGTCTTTGTCGTTCCGCTCCATAATTCCTGCGAACGCGTGACCCAGGGATTCATCTCGCCCTCGTCGAGAAAATCGCCGTCGCCGTTGATGTCATAGCCGCGGAAATCGCTGTCGAAGCCGCTGACGGACGGCACTCCCATTGCATCCAGGTCGGACCGCTGCTCGAAGTCGAAGTAACTTTCCGTCCCCTTGACCTTGACTCGCACCGTTCCGTTCATCAGGGTACCGTCGTTCTTGCGCCGCAGATATAATGAACCGACGGCGCGCAGATAGTTCGAATCTATGGTCAGCGTGCTGTGCGAACCGATGTAGATGTCGTTGTTGGAGTGCACGCGGCCGGTCAGCGTCAGGTTGGGCCCGGGCAACATCTCGAGGTCTTCCGTATAGAACACGGCGTACTGAAAGATGGGCGTGAGTCCCGCGTCAACTACTCTCTCGACCGAGGATACCGTGCCCTCGAAAACCACCGAGGTGGTTATCATATACGGCTGGACGATAGTCCTGACGCCGACTTCGTCCTCGTGGATTCGCTGCAGGCCGATCTGCTGCACAGTGTAGTAAACGGCTATGCCGTCCACCGTGACCGCGCCTTCGCCCGGCGGGGTAGTGTAGTTTGCGAGGGCGCGCTGGAGCATTTTCTGCACGGCCTCACAGCCGCCTTCCGCAAGGTAGTTGGCCCTTATCTTCCTGGCATTGAACTCGGATGACCTCATTCCTCCGGCGGATACGTGGTGCAGCGTAAACAGGTATCCCGTGACGACGACAATGAGCAGAAGCGCGATAATCATCGCGAAGCCGCGTTCGTTGCCGACCGTGTCTCTTGTTTTCCCTGCCGGCGTAAACATTGTTCAGTCCTCCCGTTCAAAGTTTCGCATCTTAACCATCGTGGAGTGACCGGCCTTGACGATTCTGCCGTCGGTGGTCTTTCTGCGCAGATGAACGACCACGCGCACTTGCGCATACGGAATCGTGGGGTCGGAGTAAACGTCGTCGAAGGTGACGCGCTCGACGAAACGCGCCACCACTTCCGGCGCTGAGTTGTTGACCCTTCTTTCAAGCTGGCTAATGCCGTCCGGTCCGGTGCGGAGTTGATAGGAAATTTCGTTGGGGCCCCATTCAATCTTGCCGGTGGTGGAATCGGTCTTGTATCCGTCTCCGTCAACGTCTTCGGCCAGGCGGAATACGACCTCCTTCGTCGGGCCATAGGCCGGGGTGCCTTCTTCCGCCTCGTGCTGGGCGGGACTGTGCGTGTATTCGATGAATAACCCGTCGGCTGTCGCGCCTGCGAAGATATACGGGTAGGCCCTGCCGGAGTCCGGGTCAATGTAATAACCGGACTGTTTCAGGTCGGATGCTATCTGTGTTATAGCGAGGCGCGCCTGCTCTTCGATGTCGGCGGAGGCGTCGCCCGCGCGGAAAAGGTGGTTGGCCGCGGAAAAGAGGGTGAACAGCGCGATTATAAGGAAACTCAGCAGTCCCGTCATCGCCACCATCTCGACCAGGGTCAGGCCCGCCTGTCCGCGCATCCTGTTATGTGTTGTCTGTCTCATGATATTCACCTTGTGACCAGGGTGGCGAGGCTTCGCGTGCGCTGCCTGCCGCCGAAAGAAGTCCACTGTATTGTCACCGAGACCTGGAGCGGGTCCGCGTCCGGGTCCAGGTAATTGACCGTGATATATTCGCTCCTGAGAAGGTCAGCGTTGTCTATCTCTCCCAGATAAACGCCGCTGCCGTCGGGGAAATCCGAGGTGATTCTGGAAAAAGGCGTGTTGGTAACCTTTTCAAGCGCGGCCTCCAGATGGGCCATCGCCTTGTTGGTTTCGCGGTTTACGCTGGTCACCTTGTAGGAACATTCCAGTTGCGACATCAGCACCGATACGCCGACGCTGATGATAGCCACCGCGAATGTGACCTCGATGAGGGAGATGCCTCCCTCGCTTTTCTTTTTCGGGTGCTTCATAAGGAATACCTTTTCGGACCGTTTGGTTTAAGCCGTTTGGGGGCTGCTGGCATTGTCGATTAGAGAAACAAAAAACCGCGCATCTCTATCGAAGCGCGGTCGTTTTTTTCGCAGACGGCTGTCGCTTCGGTAGCAGGCTGCCATTCCCTTTCGGGGTTAGGCCCTGTTGCTTTGCGTCCTGCCCTTTCGAACAGTTTGCCTTTGTCGGTACAAGCCGGGGTTATGTAGATGAACAGGGATAATTACGGCGGTTTGCTATTGCCGGTTTAGATGAGTCGTCAGATGGACCGTTTGCTACGACCGAAGTCTATCCCATCTCGCGGACTTGTCAAGTTGATAACCGGCCGAACGGAAGAAAAATTTCGCAAAATGCGCTTTTGGGAACGGTTATTCCCTGCCTCTTGACAATCCTCGTCACTTCCGCAAAAAAAACCCAAAAAACTACCCCAGGGGTGGTTTTTTAGACTCATAACTATTGTTGAATACAGGAGAAACGTCGCGGAAAAACTAACCCTGGGGTGGTTTTTCAGGGTTTCCGGGGGCGGCCGGGCCTTGCGAATTTTATGCCGAAAATATCAGCCAGCCGACTCACGAATCTCTTGCCGCCCAAAGGCTTGTTGCGGCGAATGCTTTCCTGAATTCGCGTCAACTCGTCTTTGCTGCCCGGTTGAGCGACGTATTCGGCAAATGCCCCGGAATCACCCGGGTCAAATGGGAGTTGAGTGATTATTCCGTCTGTTGTCCCGGAGATGTGCGCGGCGGCACTCGAAAACCTGTACTCGTGCGGCTTGTCCACCAGGCCCGCCCGTAGCGGATTTTGATCGATATACCTGACCACCTGCCACAGATACTCATCATCCTCTACGGGATAAGACTTGAAGCGCGACTCGAATATGTGCCCCGTTACCCTGTGCTTCTCCTGGAAATATTTAACGTACGTGACGTTCAGTTTGAGCATCAGTTTCGACAGCGCATCTTTGTCAGGCGGACGCAGCAGAAGGTGAACGTGGTTTGTCATTAGCGCATAGGCGAGAAGATGGCACCCGCTCTCCTGCAAGAATTTGCAGAGGAGGGCGAGATAAGTGTCGTAATCTCCGGTCGTCGGGAACAGGGTCGATTTGTTGTTGCCGCGCTGGACGATATGATGAGGCATTCCGGCGATTACTATTCTCTTTGGTGAGGGCATCTCTTTCTCCTAAAAAATCAACCCCCTCAAAAACTACCCCAGGGGTAGTTTTGTTTTGATGCAACCCCTTGCAACAAAAGCCCTTGCCGCCAAGAAAAACCACCCCAGGGGTGGTTTTTCAGTTTTTCTGGTAGGCGCTGTTGAGCATCTGGATTATCGGGGCGGTTATGTCGAGGCTTGCGTCGGCGTAAAGGACGTTGATTAGTTCCAGGCCGGCTAATCTCTGGCCGAGGGTGGGCTGGTTGAGCAGCACCTCCTTTTTCCAGAACACTATCTTGACGCCGTTCTTCTTGCAGTATCTTTCGATTGCATCGGTGATGTCGCCGACTGTTTCTTCCATCAGTTTCAGGTCCAGGCGTTTGATTTCGTCGTCGGCCTTGTTGACGGCGCTCTCCATCTCTGCAAGGGCGCTTCTCAAATTTGTGTCGTAACCGTACCACTGTTCGCTTTTCTCGCGGCAGGCGTCGCGTTTGCGTTTGATTTCATCGGCTTTTTTTCGGAGGTCGTCGAGGTGTCCCCGCAACTCCTTTTCCCGGCCGGTGATTGCCGCGTCGCGGTCGTTGAATTTGCGATAGTTTTTCCTGATGCTTTCAAGGTCCACCACCGCCATTGCCGGGATGTTCGCCGGGACGCCGTTCCCGGCTTTTTCGGGTTCCAGCCCTTGTGTTGAGTCCGGTTCGGGCTGTCCCTCTTCGGCCCGGGCGGTCCTGGAATCGGATTTCGCGCCGCCCCCTGAAGGTATCACCCCGGTCGCATAAAGCGCGGCCAGGGCCGCCATCGCGACTGCCAGCGCGACAGACACGCCCGCAGTCCACACCGATTTTCTGTCTTGCTTCATTGTTTTTGTCTCCGCAGAGTGGCTTCAAATACGCGTATTTCCCTGTCGCCCTCAAAACGATGCTCAACCGGCCTGTATGCCAGCGGCATATGAAGAAAGCATATCGACGGCATATGGAGTTTATCCTCTCCCTTCTTTTTCAGGCTTATCTGCGTGATTGTTTTGAGAATCGCTTTTTCCCCGAACCTTTTTTCAAGCCGCCAGAGCACCATCACTTCCTTGTATCTGTCATACGCGCGGCGGCCCGAGTCGGTAATGCAGTAGTATATCCGCCGGCCCTGGCGGTGCCTTGCCACGAGTCCTTCGCCGGCCATATATCGCAGGGCCTGCCGTACGCGCGGGCGCGAGAAGGGGCTTACCTTGAGTTGCCGCTGTATCCGGGACAGCGCGTCGGAAATGAAGAACTTCTCAATGGCGGGCTCGGCAGGCGTGCCTGTCATTGCCTCAAACAGGTGGTAATGCAATGCCAGTTCATCCCTGGCCAGCGGGTATTTCTCTTCGGCCATTTGCCTCTGTTCTTACTCCCCGGCTTTGGACAGTTCCGGCTTGTTCGTGACCCACCAGCGGTACCATTTCTCGGCAATCTGCTCGTTCCACAGTTTTGCGTCAACGTAGCCGATTTCTTCGCCGGCCGCCGAGGTAAGACGACGCAGTGCGTTGAGGCGAATATGGTGCCGGTCTGAATACAGACCCAGGGCACAGTGGAGCAGGCTCTCGACGGTGTCTTCCGGCCCTATCTTGCCGGCCTGGAGCGCAAACCCGTCCAGCACTATTTCATCCAGCGACTTCTCCGCCGCCCCCTGCCACCATTTGCTCCAGGCCTCGGCGTCGTCTCCCCTGTCGTTGTTTGTAATGCAGCGCAGTGCATAGAGCGTCTCCTGTCGTTCTTTCTCATACCTTCTCCCGTCCAGGCGGCCCAGCATACCGATAAGCGCGGGGACATATTCTTTCCGGCGCGCGGCTGCATACATTCTAATGACATCGTCCGACGGCAGCGCATTCTCTTTCTGGAGCAGCGCCAGCACCGCCTTTCGCGTTCCTTCATTATCGTGCCATCTCAACAGCCCGTGCACGGCCTCGAGAACGACTTTTTCGGAGGAGTGTGAAAGATCTTCGACAAGCAGTGATGTGACCTTCGGATCCTGCAGATGCGCAATTGTGCGGAGATAGACCGCCCTGTATGGCTGTTTGCTCTTGCGGATGAAATCAGCCAGGGGTTCAATCGCTTTCTTGTCGCCCATCAGGACAAGGGCACTGACGACCCCCTCCCTGGAGCTGCGGTGTGATTTGCCCAGCAGGGCGAGAAGTTCTTTTGTGGCGCGGGGGTCTCCGCTGACGGCGATGGCTTCTGCGGCGGCGACGGTCAGTTGGAATTTCCGGTCCACGGCATAAACGAGGAGTTTATCGAAGACATCTTTCCCGCCCACATAGCCCAGGGCGCTGATGGCGGCGCTGCGCAGATCTTCTTTGGCGTTGGATTCCGCAATCTTGAGTAACAGGGATTCCGCTTCTTTGTTGCCGCGAATGCTTTCGGAGCGAAGCCCTTCCAGGGCCGCATACACAATCTTGGTGTCGTCGTCTTCCAGTCTCTCGAGCAGGAAGTTTACGGCGGTCGGCCCGCCGATTTGACTTACGGCCTCGATAACGGCGACGAATTCCTCGCTCTTCCCCTTTATTTTTTCAAGCCTTTCAGGCGCGATGAGATTCCGCATCAGTTTGGGATCGCCCATATATCCGAGGGCGCGGATTGCGGCAATACGTACGTCTTTGTTTTTGTCATCCATAGCCTTGACAATGTTATTGGCAACATTCGCCCTGGGCACCATTCCGAGCATATGCACCGCCTCTTCTCGAATTGCCGGGCTCTTGTCTGACAGATAACTGACAACAACGTTGAGAGACCTGGTGCTCTGGGATTCAACCAGTCCCTTAATGGAGATGAGTTTCGCCTCTTCGCTGTCGCTGTCGCATAAAAGCATAAGGCCGTTTTCCGCCGAAGTGCCTCCCAGCAGCCGGAACGCCCTGGCCGCGCTGATTGCGAGAAACGGGTCCGTGATCCTGTTTTTGTCTCTGGATTGATCCAGCACTTTGTATATGGCCTGGGCCGAGTCTTTGTCCCCCACACGACCCAGCAATTCCACCAGCGCGTAGAGCGGTCGGCCCGTGACCCAGCCGAGGCACTGCGGTATCTCCTCCTTTATGTCCGCGGCAGGCATTTCGAGAAGGATGTCAACGATTTTTCCCCTTACCTCTTTATCATTGCTGCCTTTGCCGAGTCTCATCACTTCCTCGATAATCCCGGGATCCTTGTATTTCTTGAGGCCTTCGAGCGCGATGATGAGTATGTGGTTTTCCTTGTCCCGGATCGCCCGGACGAGGAACGGCTTGGCTTCTTCAATCTCCTGAGCGGCCAGTACCCTGACCGCCACCTCACGAATTGTGGTGTTATTGTGGGCGACGAAAGGGCCGACCAGTTCGACGACCTCGGGTCCCTGGTACTTCTTCAGTTCACTGCCGATTGTTTCAATTTCGGTATCGTCGCTGGACCGGTGGAGCATATCGACGAGCAACTTGAAAGAGTCGTCGCAGACCATCTTGCCCAGGGCCTTGGCAACGGCGATTCTCACGCGGCAGTCCGGATCGAAGGCGATCTGCCTGGCATAGGCCGCCTTCTCTTCGTTCGACGGACCTTTGAATAACGCAAGTTTTTCCAGAGCCGCCTTTCTCACTTCGTATTCTTTATCCTTCAGCCCCATCTTGACTATTGTTATGTCCTCTTCAGAAGGGTCGATGACCCACGTACTTGCGATGATTTCCTTCCTAAGCTGCCTGTCGTTTTTCGGGCCCATCAGCCTCAGCATCAGTTCCAGCACTTTTTTGGTCCGCTTCTTCTTCGCTATTTGCGCCGCCTTTACTTGTACCTCCTGCGCGTGGTCGTTTAGCCCCAGCAGGATAAGTTCATCCCACCCGGGGATATCGAACTTGTTTGCCACCTCTATCAAGTGTTCTTTACAGTCGTTGTTGCAGGACCTGTATCCGTCGATAAGGCCCTTTAGCGCCTTGTCGCTCTGGTATGTCACGATACCGTCAATCACGGCGATTTTGACTCTGTCGTCGACATTAAGTCTGAGCCCGTCAATCAGCACGTTTAATGCGGCATCGGTCTGCCTGCCTCTGAGGTCGGTTACCGCGGCGATGGCTTCCTTGGTGTCTTTGCTGCGCATCCTGACCTTCAGTTCGGTCAGATTCCCTTGCTCTTCGTCGGGATCCGCGCCGAACAGGAGTGACTGGGACGCAGCCAGGGCGGCCAGCACAATAAGCGCTGTTGCAAATAGTCTGTTCACAGGAATCTCCTTTTTATATTTTGACCGGAAACATCTTACCATTTTCCGCACGCCGCGTCAAAGTCCGGCAGCAGCGGAGGAGCAGAGCGATTTGAAAGGCGGCCGTGGCAATCGCAAGGATGGGTTGAGGGGGAAGGAGTCGGAACCCGATGAGGGGTCACGGTTGCGAACTGCAGATTCAACAATGTGACGCAAGGGGGCGAGCCCCCTTGCATCACGCTTCACGTGTACAGCATTAGTCGATGAATTTCCACAGTCCGTCCCAGTTGGTATTCTCGATTTCGTCGCGGGTAATCGGGGGCAGATTGGTCAGCCGTTCGTATTCGTTGGCGCTTGCAAAGTCTCCCTTGTAAACGGGCAGACCCTCTTCACGTATGGAGCCGTCGGATTTCTGTGCGGGTTTTGTGCTTTCGTATTCGGTTTGTGCATCGGACGGGGACAGTTCGGAGTCGGGTTTTTGGAGATGGACTTCCTTGCGGCGTTTTTTCAGTTCGTTGAGTGCGCGGCGAAGTTTCTCCGCGGCCTCTTCGGCCTTTTTGCTGTGCTCTTTCGATATGTCGGGGTTGGAGCGCTTGAGGGAACTGTTCGCCTTTGAGAGTTTCTCGGCGATGTCTCTGAGAATCTGCCTGATGCGTTCCAGGTCGTGCTGATTTTTCTTCTCATTGTTTTTTTCATTTTCCACAGTATTGTTCCTCAACAGATTTAGACCGAATAGAGCCCGTATAGCCGCGCCGCGCACCACGCCCGGCGGGCGCCATCTCCGCTTATCTCTCTAATCACGCTGCTATAAAAGCAAACACTATGCCGCCGGTTTGAGCGCGATGGGCGGTTGTATGCAGTCGCGGGGCGCGCCGCCTAAGACATTAGATTCAGGACGTTTAGGCAACCCGCCCCGCGACGTGACGATATCCGCCGGCGATTCTCCTGCCCGGCCGGGAACTAATTTGCCCACCGCAGTGAGCGCGAATGCCCCCACTTGAGGTCAGAAGATAAAGGAAGGAACAGGCACGCGGGTTGTTCCGGCGCGCCGTGCGGCCACGGTGAATTTTCGCTCTCCTTGCCTGTAGTTGCCCCCGCCGCGAGTTTTCGGTTGTCGCGGCGAACGACTGAGTGTAGACTCTTTGCCTTCTGTTATGCCAATGGTCGCACGGAGGGTGTGGACGGATGCTCAGGATTGACGGTTCTTTTGGCGAGGGCGGCGGGCAGATTGTCCGGACCGCGCTGGCGCTCTCGGCGCTTACGGGAAGGCCTTTCGAGATAACGAATGTCCGCGCCAATCGCCCCGTCCCGGGCCTCCGCAATCAGCATGTTCAGTGCGTTATGGCGGCAAAGGCAATCTGTTCGGCGGAGGTTGAAGGTGCGGAAAAGGCCTCGCGCAGACTGCTTTTCTCGCCCGGCGGCATCGTTGCGGGACGACACGAGATTGACATCGGCACGGCGGGTTCCACGACGCTTGTTATGCATACGGTCTTTCTGCCGCTCTCCTTTGCGGGCGGGGAGTCACATCTTGTAATCCGCGGCGGCACACACAACGGTTTTTGTCCAATATACGACTATCTCGACCTGCTGTGGGCGCCTTTTATGCGGCGCCTGGGCTTCGATGTCGCAATTTCTCTCAACTCGGCCGGCTATTATCCGAAGGGCGGCGGGGAAATCGAAGCGCGCATATCGCAGTCGGCGCGGAGGGACGCAATAAAAATCACCGAACGCGGAAGCCTGAAACAATTACTGGTGCGGGCGGCGGTCACAAGGCTGCCGCGCACAATAGCGGAGCGCTTTGTCCGGCGCGTGGAGGTGGAACTCCGCTCCCGGCGCATAAAGAGATACGAGACGGAGATACTGGAACCGCCCGGTCCCGCCGAGGGGACTTACGTGCTTATACTTGCGGAATACGAAAACAGCGCCTGCTGTTACTTCGGACTGGGAAGAGCGGGCAGGAAAGCGGAAAAAATCGCCGAGGAGATGCTGGGAGACTTCATTTCCTTCCACAAGTCTTCGGCAACGGTGGACGAGCACCTGGCGGACCAGTTGCTGCTGCCGCTGGCCTTGTGCGGGGGGCGAAGCGAATTTATCACACCGCGAATCACTTCGCACCTGACGACAAACGCGGAGATAATAAGGATGTTCCTCGGGACGGAAATCCATATCGAGCCGCGTCCCGACGGAACCGGCGCGGTCATAGTTGCGGCAAAATCCCTGCCTGAAGGGCTCCGACGACCTTAGGCGGGAATTTCCGTTCCGTCGGGGCGCTGTTGAATTTTTCTACACCGGAAACGTACACTATTTCCACATTTTGAGGAGTGGGGAAATAAAGAGTATTGACCGATTTGGCGTGGCTGGCGTAACTCACACCGCTTTTAGGCATTAGAACCTCAACTATGGAAGGGTCCGGCAGGCCGGGGCGGGAACGCTAATTGCGACTGTAACTTGGGGCATTCCCGCATTGCTTGACGAAATTGACAAAATTGGCTATCATAAGCAGGAATATCACCTTTTTCATGGAGCAATCAATGGACCGAAAGAGCGCACGCAATGGCGGCTTTACGCTTGTGGAGATGATGATAGTTATAGGCGTTATCGTTACCCTTATGGGGCTCGTTGTGGTTGTGGCGCCGCTGATAAACGAAATGCTCAAAAAAACCCAGACGGAAAATAATCTGCAACTGCTGACGCAGGCACTGACCAATTACAAGGAAGTGTTCTTGCCTGAGGACACGAAATACGAAGGCAACGTGGCAGACAACGCTCACCTGATTAAAGAACTTGAAATTGAGGAGAAGATGCTGAAGGACGGGTGGGGCAATGATATTTACTATGACAATCTGAAGGACGAGGACGGTGAGCCGGATATCAACCGCAGTCTTCCCCAGAACCCGATTGCCGAAGAGTTCCCCACTTTAGAGTTGAGCCCTGAGGAAATAGAGAAGTTGCGGTGGGATTTCGTCGTCTGGTCGCTGGGCTCGTCGACAGATGCTGAGGACACAAACGACAATTTATCCAAGTGCGGCAACAAGATGAGGTAGCCGTGAGGAGGGGATACCCTGTCACCGACGGAACAGGAAGCAAGACAGATGTCCACGCGAAAATACAACAAGAATCGCTCCGAGGCGGGTTTCACGCTCATTGAACTATTAATAGTAATGGGTGCGATTGTCACGCTTATGGGGATGATACTGGTCGTCGCCCCGAGTCTTGCCGACAGCAAGGTGGGGCGCACCAAGGCGGACATACGCCTGCTGATGCTGGCATTGGAGGACTATGCCGACGCAAACGGCGGTGCTTACCCGACCAACGAACTTCCCCCGGAGGTGACTGTCCTGCCGAGCATAGCTGAAGATGAAGAAATGGTGTGGGAAATGAAGACTTCCGCGGCCTTGTTCTATTTCCTGACGAGACAGTTTTTATGCAAGACCGGCGAGGACCCGCAGATTGTGGGCAAGAAAAGGCTCGGCGGACACGGGCCGTTTCTGGAAATCGACAGTCTTACAAATGACCATGTGGCCGCCCCCTCCCTGTTGAAGGACCGCGAAATACAGGTGGACCTCGGCGAGACCGGCGAAACCGGCGAAACCGGCGAGACCGGCGAAACCGGCTACACCGGAAAGACCACCTGGCTGAAAGATCCCTGGGGAAATCCCTACAGGTATATCGTGTATGACAACCTGCGAAGATACGTAATCGAATCCGCCGGACCCGACGGCGAATTCGGCGCAGGAGAGAACGACCCCGCAAGCGATGTCGAAAGAGAAAAGGGCAAGGACAACATCAGGAGCGATTCGATGAGCCGCTAGTATCGCCGGGTTTTAGGCAGGCAAGTATGATGAAACGCAACAGACAAAATCGAAACGGATTCACGCTGATAGAAATCATTACCGTGCTCGGGATACTGATGTTTCTGTCCGGTATTTCCTACAGCGTAATATTTATTATCATCCGCGAAGACGAACTGCTCACCGAGGGCCAGCAAATAGCAGACATAATACGCCTTTACGCCAGCAAGGCCCGCACAAAGCGCATCCCGCACAGGATAATCTTCGATTTCGGAAGGGGCTCTATGCGCATCTTCTCGGCCGGCCCTGATCGCAGATTCGGTACAGAGGACGACCTCGAAGCCTATGAAGACGACTTTATGGAAGAAGAACACTTTCTCCCGCGCTCAATGTACTTCGAGCGCGCCATAATGACCCACGAGGAATTTGAAGGTCCTTATAGCAGACCGCTGACCGACCTCGACGAAGACCTGTACGACCCCAACCAGAATTATACAACCGGCACCCTGCTGCTGCACCCCAACCGCTATATCGAAATGCAGCTGCTTGTCCCCGGAACGGGCAAAGTGCCCGAAAATACCGGGGAGGAAGACGAGGATGAAGAAGAGGAAGAAACTACTGGCAACATTTTCGACGTGCCGGAAACGAAGTGGATTAAATCCATAAATGCCGACATCATTGTCGCCAAATACAATGAGCGCAAGAGAGTGCTGATTGACATCAGGCCGCTTACCGGAAGAGTGTACGTAAAGGTGAATGCCCTCAAAGTCGAAGAGATCGAACCTGAAGAACCGCCCGGCGGCTGAAATACGGACCCGTTTTCGAAGGCTGAACGCCAATGACGAAACAACGCATACAACAGAAAGGCACCACGCTGATTGAACTGCTTTTCTCGATATTCGTCCTCTCCTCGCTTGTTTTCGTAATAACCATGTTCCCGCCGGCCACCAGAAGAAACAGACGGAGCACCAGCGACCAGCGCGCCGCCCTTGTCCTTAAATCGCTGAAAGACGCCATCGTAACGGCAATGAAATCCTCCTTCCTCGCGACGAAGGATCTCGACAGTCCTCGTGCGATTAAGATATTGCACGACGGCCTGTTCGGCGAAAACTATTACACAAAGGAGCTGACGGAGGGGGAACTTTTCATCGAACTGCCCACCGGGGCGGAACCGATAGAGGACTTCGATGAAGAAACCCTCATCGATCCCGATGACCCCACGGCTCCCACATTCTATCTTCTGTACAAAAACAACGAGCCCGTACGATACCCCGACGAGGAAGGAGAGGAAAAGGTCTTCAAACTGGCCCAGAATCTGCTCGACAAGGAGAGTGATTACTACAACAAAGACGACGAAATCCGCTCTTACTCTTTCGATATAGAAGTGCGACAGGCAGTCAGAGAGCGCAGGCCCCGCCGTAGCACCGGGGAGGAATTCGCCGGCTCCGCGGTGCGCATATACGAACTGGTCCCCGAGACCTACGAGTTTACCATCAACATCTACAGGGGCTGGAGACCGCTGAACGAACGGGAAAAGGAGCAAAACGCCGCCAACGCCACCCTCGTGCGATCTTACAGATTTAACGTGCATGCTTCCCGGTAGGACAGTTATGGCTCAGAACAAAAAACACCGCCGACGCGCATCAAAATGCGGCGGCTTCACCCTCACCGAACTCATGATCGCCGTGGGTATGATGGGCGTCATCACTACTACGCTGTTCCTGACCCTGACCACAACGCAGAAGACCGTTACAAGCACGACGCAAAATTCTATGATGGTGGACAGCGCCTGGCAGGCCTTTGGACTGCTGGAAAGCGACATAACGGCATCCATCCCCCCGCGCAACGACCACGAAAACCTCGTCGAGCCGGGTTACGCCTTCCTGATAGTTAACCACGGCAAGGCGGGCGAGCCCGACAAATATGACGAACTCTGGTTCAGTACCACCTATGCCCGCGGCACCGAAGGCAGGGTAAGCACAAAAAACGTCCGATACTTCGTGGACTGGGACCCGAACACGTTCCGCCATGTCCTCAAGCGCCAGGAACTGTACGATATGTACGCCGACCCCGACAACACCGACGGGCTGATGCCGGAGGTCACGGATGCAAACTCCTACACCCTTTGCGGCGCTGTCGAAAAATTCGAGATACAGTACCTGGCCGTGATGCGAAACCCGGAAACCGACAGATGGATGCCGGACTGCTTCAAACCCACACCCGAAGAGGATGAGGCACAGCCTGGCAACACAATCCTGAACTTCAGAGACCCGGAAATCTGGAACAGCCCGATTACCCTTCACCCAAACAACGAAAGCTCGCCGCGCGCCATCCGCGTTATCCTTGTCCTCCGCGACTACGGCGGCGGCCCGGCCTTTTACTTCGACCGCGTGTTCTGGACAGTGCACACCAGATTCCCCGACGAGAAATGGGAACCGGAAGAAGTGGAGGAACCTTAACCCGCGTGAGATACGCCCGTCGCCCTGTACCTGCAATATCCCTCATATACGCCTGCCCGCCATCCCTCATTACAAACGCAGCCGAACCTGTTGAACAAGACTTGTTTTTCCCGAAAGTTTTCCGCGCGCCGGACGTCTATATATACAGAACGTAGAGAGACCTCCGGCACTTTCAGCCGGCCGAAGTAAGGGCAAAAATGGAACCAACGGACGCCGAGTGCATACGACAATGCCTCTCCGGCGCAACCGAAGCATTCGCCGCGATTGTCAAGCGACACCAGAAAGCCGCTTGTGTCTCGGCATACGGCTGCGTTCGGGACGAGCATCTGGCGAACGACCTGGCACAGGAGGCATTTCTCAAGGCGTTCCGCTCTCTCAGGCGGCTCCGAAATCCGGAATATTTTGGAACCTGGTTTCACGGAATCGTAAAATCGGTTTGTATCGACTGGATCAGGAAGACAAAAGGCCGCGGTTCCAACCCGACGCGGCGGCGGCGACCGGCTGTGGTCTCTCTCGAAAACCTGCCCGACCCGCCGGCCGCGTCAAAACACGGAGAGCGACTGAAGGATCCTTCCCTCTCCACAAGCGAGTCGCCCCCCGCAAGGCTCGACCGGCACGCCTTGCGCAGGATGGTGCTCGAAAAAATAAACTCTTTGCCGACCGCGTACCGCGAGATAATGCTCCTGAAACACATACGCGGTCATTCTTACGCGGATATTGAAAAAATGCTCAAACTGTCGCACTCGGCGGTGGAGACGAAACTTTTCCGGGCAAGACAGGCTCTGAAGGAAAAACTCCGCCCGCTGTTCCCCCTGTTGGAACAGTTCTGAATTACGTCGGAACAGTTTTACTTACTCAAGTTGGCCGACTTTTCGCCAACATCGGTGACTCCGCCTGCCCGCCCCCGGCCTCACGGGCAGCCAGAGAGGCGAATAAATGTCACCGTAAGATAAAACTGTTCCCGGGATGCTGAGTACTATGACTCACAACAATACGGGACTGCTTCTCTCAAGATACCTCGACGGCGAGACCTCCGAGGACGAGAGTAAATACGCGCTCGAACTCGTCGCCCGCGACGAAGAAGCCGCCGGGGAACTGAAAGAACTCGAACAGACATCGCGGATGGTCGGCGATGCGGTCGATTCGCTCGAGCCGGACGACGCTCTGCTGGCGAACGTTATGTTCCGCATCAGCCGCGAAGTCCGCCCCGCCAAAAAGAAAACCAAATCGCGCAGACTGCGCTGGATTCTGGCGTCAGCCGCCGCTGCCGCCATTGCGACTCTGGCAATACTCTTTGTCCCCGAAATCCTGCGCCGCCCCGTGGAAGAACCTGAAAAACAGATTGCCGACACGGCAGATGAAACATTGCCGCGAACCGACGAACTCATTGCGAAGCCGCTGCTCGTCCGCGTTGACGACTTAGAAGGCCCCGTACTGGTCGTTACTCCCGACGGCAAAAAAGAAACACTTAATTACGGTGCGAACGTGATTAGCGCGAACTCGAACATTTACACCAATGCGGGCAGAGCGCAATTCACCGTCAGAGAGCAGAGAATCCGCGCTAATCGCGATACTACTTTCAACAACGACACACTGGCCGAAGACAATGTAAACTTTGTTCTCAACAAAGGCCAGTTATACGTCGATTGCAAACCCGCGAAGGATGCACCCGGCGTGCTCGTGACGACCGGACTCGGTACGCTGGAAGCACAGGACGCGACCTTTGACGTGAAAATCGACACCTACGTTTCGACCGAAACTCCGCCCTCCTATAATTATGACTCCGGCGCCGAGAAACATCCTTCCGAACCTGCGTATTTGCTCGCCGCCCCCGCAGAGGAAAATGAAGCGCCAGAGGCCGCCGACAAGGAAATTACGCGCCTGACCGTGACGGTCTCTCGAGGCATTGTTGACTACTCCCGCGGCAAAACGACATTGAGACTAAAAGCGCCGTCGGTGTTCATTACCGACACGACCGGTCGGCGCGAGATGCGGTCGCCTGAACGGAGAGTAGTTGAAGAGCAGAACGACTGGTGGAACACCCGTCCCCTCTCTGAACCGCCCGAACCCAAAACCCCTGAAAGTGAGCCGCCCGGGAAGTCCGGGAAGTCAGGCGGCAACTCAAAGGGCTAGCCAAAACAGACCGGGCTTCCGCCGGGTCGGGGGCCGCGCTCCGTCCCTCAGGGGTTCTCGTCCCGCCCCTTACGATTAACCGTTCCGGGGCGAAAAGGTTCACTTTTCCGTAACTCGCTTTTCGCATTATCCACTTACGTCGCTCCATCTCAACCCTATCCCCTTAACACACATCACGATAAATTACCCCTGGGGTAATTTATCTTGTTTTTGGTAAATAAGGTTATGGCGACAAGGGATTGTGTGAAAAAAAAATTCGGAAATCGCTAAAACTTTCCGCCCGAGTTTCCGTTTAAGTGAATGAGGGAAACCTTAATACCGTGGACTTTGAGAATGTTTAGAGAAGACTCAGACAAAGTATTGATGCTGCGTTTCCAGGAAGGCGACACCGAGGCCTTCCGCGCGCTGATGATGCGATACCGGCACTCGTTGATGAGTTTCGCCTATCGCTTCGTCGGCGACACGCACGTGGCGGAGGACGTCTTTCAGGACACATTCCTGCGCATCGTGAGAGACGCCTATAAATACAGGCCGAGCGCGAAGTTCATCACGCTGCTCTACACGATAGCGCGCAACCTGTGCATCGACCACCTGCGGAAGCAAAAGTATCGAAGGCACCTGTCCCTGGAACGGAACCACGGCTCCGCCGACGAAGACTCGGCCCCGCTGGGCGATATGCTCAAGTCCGACGACGTCGGCGCAAACCGTGAGATGCTGAGAAAGGATTTGAAGAAGGTTCTGACCCGTCAGATAGGGTCTCTTCCCGTGGAACAGCGCGAGGTGTTCCTGCTCCGCGAGTACGAAGGGCTGCGGTTTAATGAAATCGCTAAAATTACCGGGACTTCCGTGAATACGGCGAAGAGCCGGATGCGCTATGCGCTGGCTGCGCTCAGGAAGTTCCTTTCTCAGGAGAAGATTACCGACGAGGTGCTCCAAAATGAACTGCTCTAAAGTGCAAAAAATTGTTCTGGACTACGTGTACGAAGAGTTGCCGGCCCGCAAGGTGCTGGAGTTCGAGCGGCATGTCAGGGATTGCCCGGAATGCGCAAGGAAACTGGAAGAAATCCAGTTCACGCGCCGGGCCTTCAGCCATATCGAGGTGAAGGTGCCCTCCAACGGGACCGTCGAAAAAGTCCTCTCCGCCGCGCGGGAGAGCGCCTCCGCCCGCGGGTCGCGCGGCAAAAGGGTTTCCGCCCTGCGAACGGTGGAATTCTGGCGGCCGTTCCTGGCGGGCGCTGCGTGCCTGCTCTTTATGATGGCGATTGTGCAGATGGTATTCCATCCCTTCACCAGGCTGGTTCCGGTTCCGTTTGCACAGCCGGTGGCTGACGACGCGGGACAACTCCCGGTTCACATGGCGATGAACCCCACCCCGAATGACAGGTCGGCCGTTGACAACTACTTCGAAATGGCCCAGTCTCTGATGGCAAAGGGATATCGCAAAGCGCCGTTCCAGATGCTTATTCAAATACACAATGCCGTCCCGCAGTACGAGAAAAACTATCTTGTTTCTCTATACATCGGCGAGATATATCAGGACGTCAGAATGTACGACAAAGCCCAAAAATATTACGCCATCTCCATACAACAGAAGCCCGACAATCCGGAAGCGAAAAAGCGCATTGCCGAGATTGAGCACCTGCTGCGTGTGCAGCAGGAAACCGATGGTTGATCCAACCTCCAGACATGGCAGGCGACGGTCCGTTAGTGCGGGCCACCGCCTGTGTTTTTAATGCCATATTCCGCCCGTCCAGTATATATCATAAATCCAACCCGGTGGTGAAAGAAATTTCTCATCGGGCGGTTGCACCCCAATTTTTTATGCAGTCGGTTGACGCGCCAATTTCTCAACCCGCTGTCGTATGACTTGTTATGGCTTTTGCATTTATACGGCACTATTCTTGCGCGTAATCTGATGGCTGAAGGGAGGGTACAGCAGTAAGGAGCCTGGTTGCGGGGTTAAGCAGGGTGTGAGAAATAGAAATTGCGCAAAATACGTTGTTGCGGAATTTCAGAGGAATTGCGGATTGGAACTGTCCGAGGCAAATCTGATTCGCGCTCACTGTGTATGCAACCGTACAGAAACGCGA
>JBDRIB010000076.1:0-2157 GCA_043816375.1 Planctomycetota bacterium
TCCCGCGCGGCGCGGCCGATGCGGGAGCGGGTATCGCCGTCGAGGAGTTTTCCCAGCGCGGCTGTAATTTCATCCGTCTCCGTCGGGTCCGAGACGATAATGCCGTCCCTGCCGTCTTCAATGACTTCCGACGAACCCGCCATCGCGCTGCACATCACCGGAAGGCCCGCGGCCATCGCCTCGAGCGCCACGGTGCCGAAAGCGTCGTGCAGGCTGGGGAAGACAAAAGCGTCAGCTGCGGCGAAGAATTTTTCCGGCTCCCCGGGTCCCGAGAACATCACTCTTTCGGCGATGCCGTATCTTTCGCAGAGCGCCGCGTACCTGTTCACCGGGCCTTCGCCTGCGACCAGAAGTTTCGCCTCGGTTCTTTCCTTCATCGAGGCGAATGCCTGGAGCAGGCGGTCGAGCCCCTTTCTCTGCCAGCCGGTACCGAGGAAGAGGAAGAGAATCTCGTCGCCGCCGACGCCCGCCTCGCGCCGGGCCGGTTCGCGCAGCGGCGATAGTCTTTCTTCGGAGAATCTTTCGGCGTCAACCGCGTTGTGAATGACCGCGATGTCTTCGGGCGGCACGCCGAAGTCGCGTACGACTTCGTCCCGCGCCACCCTGCTTATTGCAACCAGGCGCCTGTAGTTTTCGCGGCGGTAGCGCAGTTCTTCAAGTTTGAATATCATTCGATGGCGCGGGTTTATGGCCAGCCACAGTCTGCCGGGGGCGGTTTTTGTCCACGGGTGCGTTTGGGCGAGGTACGTGCGATGGCTGCCTCCGCCGATGCGGTAGATGTCCTGACGGTATGTGCGCGAGAAACCGTGAATGATGTCGAACTTTTCGCCGGACAGCATCCGCGCCGAGTTGTCGGCGAATGACTTTATGGTGAGCGGCGACCAGCCCTTTGTTACCGGGACATCGTGGAAAGTGAAGCCGTCCTCCGGAAAATCCTCCCTGTGCGCGCTGAAGACGTGCACCTCGTGATTATCCTTCCTGAGCATTCGCGCGAAGCGGACGCAGTATCTTTCCACACCGCCCTTTGCGTTGGCAAAGTTGAATATGACGAGGGCAACTTTCATTCTGGTTTTGTCTCGCGTTCGGTTTTTGTTGCGAGCATCCGGCCTGTTTCCTTCAGCACCATCTCGACGGTTACGCCGGTCATACAGCGGTGGTCGGTCGGGCACTCTCTCAGCAGGCACGGCGCGCACCCGGCATTCACCGTCACGATGCGGTGAAACCGGCCGTAAGGCGCCGTGGTAACCGGGTCGGTGGGGCCGAAGACGGCAAGTATCCTGGTGCCCGCGGCGTCCGCCACGTGCATCGGGCCCGTGTCGTTTGTAACGAGCAAATCACACCGTTTAAGAAGCGCGGCGAGTTGAAGCACGGTTGTCTTGCCCGCGGAAATCTTGCAGTCGCAGCCGGCGTCGGCGGCGATTTTTTCGGCGGGTTTTTTCTCGCCCGGTCCGCCGACAATTATTATTCGCGCGTTGTATTCCTTGTGCAGGAGCCCGGCGAGTCTGGCGAATCTCTCGTGCGGCCACTGCTTCGCCGTGCCGTAGGCGGCGCCGCAGTGCAGGGCAATCAGCGGCGTCTCCTTTGCGCTTCCGGCGTTTGCCAGAAACCTGTCCGCCCAAGAGAAGTCGTCCTCCGACGGGAAAATTTCCGTCCGGTCGGGAACCTTTTCGACGCCGAGCGGCCGCAGCAGGTGCGCATAATAATTGACGCGGTGCGTTTTGAGCAGTTCCTTCTCGCGGGGAACTGCGTCGGTTAGAAGAAACCCGCGCCCCTCGGTTCCGTATCCGATTCGACGCGGGACCCGCGCGAGGGAAACCGGCAGGGCGCTCCTGAACGAGCGGGGAAAGACTATCGCCAAATCAAAGCCGCCTTTTTTCACGAGGCGCCTGAGCGCGAATATCTTCCGCAGTCCGCGGTCGGAGTCAAACGGGATTATTTCGTTCACCGCGGGGTTTTGGCGGAAGACATCCGCGAAGTTCTTCTTCACGAGCACGCCGACGTGCGCATCGGGAAAGGCATCGCGCAATGCGCGGATGCACGGAGTCAGCATAATCACATCGCCGAGCCAGTTCGGCGCCCTGACGAGTATTCGCTTGTATTGGGGAGAGTCCTGCATCCGGTTCAGTCTTTCCTGAAAACAGAGATGAGCCGCCACCA
>JBDRIB010000077.1:0-4064 GCA_043816375.1 Planctomycetota bacterium
TTCCTGGACCTGCCGCGCGAACTGAACAATGTCTTCCTGGTCTCGGACGGATGGATTGACGAGAAAGGGTTGATATATCTGTCCCTGGGCGAATTCGGCAACGGGCTCCTGGTGTTCAGACGCGAGCCGGCCGCACCTTAAAGCAGCGATGCGAATCCTGCAGGACCATATCATTTTTTTATCAACGGAGGCTGCGATGAAAAAAGTCACCATCTCCGCGGTGTTTGCATGCATTTTCATGCTTTCCCTGGGCGTGGCGCTGGGCGGAGAGCCTGTTGAGAAGCCCGTCAAAGAGATGAAGCAACTACCGCCGGAAATCGCCGAACAGATCGACGGTCTCGTCGAGGAAGGCGACTACATAGGAATTATCGAGTTGTGGGACAAATACGGCGGCCACGGAGTCGCCTATGAGGAAAACAACGAAACGTTCAGGCGCGCATTGCTCAGGTTTAAACTCGAACAACTGAATATGGCCTTTTTCAAGGCCTGGTCCAGCAAAAGCCATTTTATTTATCTTCCTTCCTACGACGTGCTGGAAGTGCTGAAAGACAAAAAGACGATGCATTTTCTGGCAGTTCAAATCGACGTGCGTCCGGTGTCCGAAAAAGACAAAGGGGAAATTTACAGTCACACCTCGGCTCTGTTTGCAGCGCAAGTAATTGGGAATGCGAAGCTCCATGATAAGGCATATGGCGAACTCCTCAAGATGGGGCCGAAAATCCGCCAGGTAATGCGCGAGTACATGGGTGTAATGGCCGCTGGGAAGATGGACCACATTTTTAAACAGGCAATCGCAGATAGTGAATTAAAGAACCTGACCGAGAACATAAAAAGGCTGAACCTCTACGACACTCCGGAACTCGTGCCGTACTACACGGCGCTGCTCGACAGCGACGAGCCGGTGGACACAATGTCGAAGTATTATATGCTCTCCCTGCTGGCTAAATACGGCAAGGAAGAGGACGGCGAGGTCATCGCCGAACTGCTTAAAGACCCCGATTTACACATCCGCAACAGCGCCGCATGGTGCCTGGGCTGCATAGGATACAAAAAGAGCGCAACAGCCGTGGCCAATCTGCTCGACGACGAGAAGACCGCCCGGGCCGCCGCAATCTGCCTCGGAAAACTGGACGATAAAACCTGTCTCAAGAAAATCGAAGCGCTCGCCCTGAAGAAGGGCGACTCCGCCGATGCAAAAGACTATGTCCAGGCAATGGCAATGCTCGGCGACAAAAGCATCCTGAACTCCTGGCTCGCCGGCGACAGTGAAGAAATACGCGAGTGGGGCGCCGACATCCTCGCAAAAATCGCCTCCGAAGACGACATCCCCGCAATCCTCAAACTCATCGAAGGCAAGCCCGAGGCATACTACGTCTATTACGCCGCTCAGGGCATCGAAAAAACCGGCACCACAGACGAAAAAATCAGGGCCGCCCTCAAGAATGCCTATACGAATGCACAGCGAAACCGCTATCCCGCCGATTTCGACTACACCGTCAAGCGGACGCTGATTCTGATGGGGGACAAGGATGTCGAGAAACAACTCTTCGAAAGCCTCAAAAACGAAAAAGACGGCATCAAGAAGATGCAGATTATCGATGAAATAGGAAACATAAGAATCAAGACGCACATCCCCGGGCTGATAAAGTACCTCGACGACGAAACCGTCGTTTACGAGGAGCGAATCGCCCCGCATATACCGCAGACGATTTCCGAAGCCGCGCGGATGGCGATTATCAAGATAAGCGGCGCGGATTACCTGGGACTGTGGCCGTATGACAAGGAGCGCACGAAGGCCGAAATCGAAGCCTGGTATAAAGCCAACAGCACCGACGAATAAACAGGCCCGGCGACTGTCACCGACTACGGCGGACCGGTTCTATTTACAACGCAAAAGGTGACGCAAAAGGTGACGCAAAAGGTGACTGTCACTAATTACCCATTCGGACCCTGACCCGTACGGGGAACGGGCGGCCCCGACATTCATATTAAAACAATGCGAAAGTCGGGGCGTAGATTAGTGACTGTCATCCTTTTGCATTGCGAAAGTCCGGGCATAGAATAGAACCGTTTCTCACTCCGTCCCGACGGGACTGGTTTTGACGTAGATTCAGAACAGTTCCTTCCGCCTGAGGCAGACGCAGGGGACAGTCCCCTGCGCCGAGATTCGTAGATTAGTGACTCCGCCACACATATTGGCGGATAAGTGTCACCCTTTCGCAAGCGGCATAGACCGCTGACACACGTCATAAGGATAATAGAAGTGAAAAACACCATGCCCCTTACCATCCTCAAAATGAAAACACATTCAAAACCGGACAAACTGACGGAGAAAATCCAATGAAAACAAGGGTGATTCTGCCTGTCGCTCTTCTGCTGCTGGCGGCGGCACTGCTCCTGAACACCGCTCTGGCGACGGAAGAAAAGGAGAAGACCGCAGAGGAAAAGACACGCGAATGGCAAAAAACGGTTGAAGAAATAAAGGGTATGAAGTTCAAAAAGCCGGTCGCCTCCGAGGCGGTTGACGAAGCCGGTATGAAAAAGGTGATGGAGAAGGAAATCAGGTACACAAAATCCGAAAAAGACATAAAAACGGCACTCGAGATTATTGGCTTTTTCGCGCCTGAAATTGACAGCGTCAAGGTATCGGATATCCTCGATATTATGTCCAAATCGACGGCGGGTCTCTATATACCCCGTAAGGATAAATATTACTACCTCGAGACACTGACCCCGGAGGCGCAGGGAGAGGTCGCCGTACACGAACTGACACACGCCCTGCAGGACCAGCATATAAACCTGACAACCTTCATCGAGAAGGCCCGCAACAACCTCGACAGGCAGGGTGCCCGAAAAGCGCTTATGGAGGGCGAGGCCACTTGCGTGGGGTTGGAATATGGTTTTCAGACGTATGGAAAAGGGATTATCGATATGGAAGAAGAAATCGGCGACCTCTTTGAATCCTCGATTGAGGACAACATCCCGTTCGAAGGCCCCGTCATCCGGGAAATGATTATGTTTCCATACGTTTACGGCTCGACCTTCTACCAGCGATACCTGAAAGTAAACGGCTGGAAAAAAACCGCAGACCTTTACAAAAACCCGCCTGAAACCACGGAGCAAATACTTCACGAACAGAAGTTCATCACCGGAATGGACTACCCGGTCGAGGTCTCTTTCTCGCTGGGCGCTTCAAGCCTCGGCAAGGGCTGGGAAATGATGGACTCAACCACGGTAGGGGAGTACGATATGCTGCTTCTCCTCGGTGAAAACCAGAAAGATAACGCCGCATCCTGGCGGGCCGTGATAGGCTGGGACGGCGACAGGTGGACTTTCTATCGCAACAAAGAAGACAAATCCCGCGCCGCGGTCGCGGTGACCGCCTGGGACAGCGAAGAGGACGCAAAAGAGTTCCTCGAATTTCTCAAGGCCCACATCACGAAAAGATGGAAAGATGCGCTCGCCGCCGGGAATGGCGCTGCACTTGACGAAAAAGGCGGCATTTCATTCCGGTGGACCACTCGCGACCGCACATTCTTCGCCCGGCGCGACAAACAGACAGTCTATGCCGCGCTGAACATACCCGCCGCCGCCCTCGAGAAAGTGGAAAAAAGACTCTCAAAGGCAAGAATACGTTTCCACAATAAGGACAGGGAACAGGGCAAAGGGGACAATGATACAACCCGCGCAGCCGAAAAAGCCTTCCTCGCAAAACTCGAGGCCAGACTCGCCCCCGTAACCGTCACGGGAAATACCGTCACAGGCAAGACCGGAAAATATCAGATAACGCTGCCCGAAGACGAGTGGGAAATCACCAGTCAGCCCGGCGACTCCGGAATATCTCTGACGGCCCACAGCAAAAAATTCGAAACCGGCAGCATAAACATAATAGAAATCCCTGCAATAGGGGTGAACAGCCTTGAAGACGCCTTGAAACAGGTTCGCGAGGCTTACCCTGTTATGCTGCCAAATTTCACGCTTCTCTCGGAATCCGACACGAAACTCGGCGGCGTCCCGGCCCACTCATTTACCTTTACGTGCTCACAAAACGCCGCCAAATTCAA
>JBDRIB010000078.1:0-3637 GCA_043816375.1 Planctomycetota bacterium
GGAGTGCGGCAGAAGCGAATAGACGAATTCGTGCATTCCCTGGTCGGCGAGGGGGTCGGGGTGCTGGGGGCTTTTGATGCAGGTCAGCCGGATTACGTTTTCGTGCACGTCGTGGCCGTACTTGCAGTCGTTGAGCAGCGAGATGCCGTAACCGTGCTCGGAAATATCGACGAATCTGTGCGCGCACGTCTCGAACCGCGCCGTGTCCCACGACGTGTTGCGGTGCGTCGGGCGGCGCAGGTGGCCGAACTGGATTTCGTGCGTCGCCTCGACCGCTCGCACGTTTACCGGGAAGGCGACCTTGAGCAACTGGTGGTGCTCGTGCCAGTCAATCACGGTTTCAAAATCGATTCGCGAATGATTGGCATAAAGCGCAACACGCTGAGTTATCGTGCTCTGCGGCCCCTTGCCGAGAAGCGGCATCCGCCACTGCAACTCGACCGCGACGCGCGCGCCGTCCCGCTCGACCGCCTTCGCGGAGACGAATTCCGGCCCGGGCAGCGGATGCTGCTCGTAGTGCAGGTTTATGTCCCAGGCATCGTTGCTTACCGGCCTGTCTTCGAAGACCTGCCACTCGTTGGCGGTGGCGCCGTCGGGCAGCACATAACGCCCGGCGCGTTTGTCGTAGAGTTCCGTTATCCGGCCCGGTTTGTCGAAGCGTATTTTCCAAAAACGGTTTTCCATCCCGGTGCCGTCGTTGCTTACGGAGAGTCCCGCATCGGGGTCCGGCTTTGGAGTGTCGTTCGCGTCTATGACCGCCCAGCCGCCGGCCGGGATAACTATGTCGTCGCGCCACGCGCCGCCGGGCATCCGCACGGGGTCGCGCCTGTCCCACGACAGCGTGTTGAACAGCACGACCGGACTGGCGGGGCCGGTGGTGTCAATCCTGCCGCACAGCGCGTGAGCCGCCTCGGAAATCATAGAATCCGCCCGCTCTTCGATGCCCTTTTCCAGCGCGCGCGTTTCGTCGTAAACCGCGCCGATGGACGAGCCGGGCAGTATGTCGTGAAACTGGCAGAGCAGCAGGTCCTGCCACATCTCCCGCATCGCGGTTGCATCAATCGCTTCAGCGCCCGGCAGGCAGGCGAGCCATTCGAGGTTGTGCAGGCGAATCTCGTTCTTGCGGTTGGCGCGTTTCAGCCAGGCCTGGGTGGTGTATGTTCCGCGGTGAAATTCGAGGTAGAGTTCTCCGTTCCATACCGGCAGGCGTTCCGGGTTTGCGGCGATTCGCTTCAGCAAGTCGCCCGCCTTTTCGAGTTTTACTTTCGCCATTCCCGGAACGGCCGGCATATTCGCCGCTCGCAGCACTGTCTCTATCATCTCTTCGGTCGGGCCGCCGCCTCCGTCGCCCCAGCCGAACGTCATCAGCGGTTCGAAGCCGGTGGACTTCTGCTTGTAAACGTCCCAGGTGCCCTTGATATCCGCGACATCACCCTTTGCGTTGTACGTCATTATCCTGGAGTTGGGGGCGGGCGTGGTGATGAAGTGCGTGGCCACCTCCGTCCCGTCCAGCCCGCGCCAGCGGAAGGTGTCGTGCGGGAAAACGTTAAACTCGTTCCAACTCATCTTGCTGGTGACGAAGCCGTCCACTCCGGCAAGCCTCATAAGTTGCGGCAGGGCGCCGGAGTAGCCGAAGACATCCGGCATCCACAGCATTCTGCTGTCCACGCCGAATTTTTCGCGGAAGTAGCGCTTGCCGTAAAGCAGTTGCCGCACCAGCGACTCGCCGCTCGGCACGTTCGTGTCGGCTTCGCACCACATCGCGCCGTCCGCCTCCCAGCGTCCGGCGGCGATATGTTCTTTTATCTTTTCGAACAGGTCCGGCGCGTCCCGCTCGACCCACGCGTAGGCCTGGGGACTCGACTGGTTGAAAATCCACTGTCCGTATTGTTCCAAAAGGCGGCACTGCGTTGCGAACGTCCGCACGCACTTGTGGTGCGTCTGTGCAATAGGCCACAGCCAGGCGAGGTCGATGTGCGCGTGGCCGACGGCCAGTATTTCCGGGGCACTGCCGGAGGGGACTACGGCGCGCGCCCTGTCGAAGGCCTTTTGCGCCGCCGTCACGGATGCGTAGAAGAGTTCGCTTGGGGGGTCGCGCTTCAACTTTTCCGGGAACCCCGCGAGGACTTCCTCTCTTGTGTCGATGGCGTGCATCGCCGCGTCCAGGGCCTCGACAAGCCCGTTTCGCGCGGGAGAATCCGCATCCAGCCGGTCAACTATATCGAGCGTCACGCGCAGGTCGTGGTAAAGTTTTTCGGTCGCCGTGTCAATCCGGGCCAGGCAAAACTCCCTGACAGAGTGATTGCATGGGAATTGTCCCGCGAAGAAAACCGCCCGTATGTCGTATGTCTTTCCGGGCCTGAAGGGATAACGTATCGTGTGATGTTTGTGGTCAATTGCGCCGACGCGCGCGCCGTTGATAAAGACCTGCCCTTCGGGGCCGGCCGCCTCGAGTTCGTCTTCCCAGATGCTCCTGAGATATACCGGGCGGTGATGCAGATGAAGTTCAATCGCGCCGCCGCTCCAATCCGACGGCACGGATGCCGAGGCCCTGAAATATGTCCACGCATCCTTGTCTCCCCATTTGTCGCCGGGTGCTATCGTTTGCCAGTTGCCTTCGTCCGGCGGCGCGTCGTAGCGCGCCCCGGCCGACTCCAGTGCCTGCAGCGAGTCGACGCCGGTGGTGCCGCGTAACACCCTGCGCGAAATCAGTGAAAGGTAAAGGCGGAGTTTTCTGATGCGCTGCCTTTCAATCGGTTTCATCGGGTGCCCCTTCAGTCAGTCCTTTGATACGAGATATACGATAAGCGGCCCGTCCGTGGCCTTGTAGTGCAGTGCTTCAATTTCGTTCGAGACAAAGAAGTAATCGCCCGGGCGAATTGTGTCAACACCCTCATCACAGGCGACTTCGCCGCGGCCTTCGGTGACTATTGCTATGTGCCAGGGCACATTGTATGAGAATTCCATACTTTTCCTGACGGTCAGCCTGTCAACACGAAAACAGGGCGTGGTTTCTTGGCCGATGATTGTTTCTATTTGCCCTTCTTCGTTCTGCCGGGTTGTCTTCGGTTCAAGCCGGAGTCTTTCCGTGATGTTTTCCTGCGAGTCCGCCCCCCCGTAGTCAAAGCACTCCAGGCCGATTGCCGGAGTAAGCGGACCCCACATCTCAAGGTCGCTGAGTTTCGTGCCGCCGATGAAGCGCTCGGGCTGCACGACCCAGTCGGTCGGCTCCTGCACTTCAAGCAGGAAGACGCCGGGGCCGATTGCGTGCGGCACGCGGCCGGGGATGAAGTAAATGTCGCCGGGCGAAACCGGAATGCGATGCAGGGAGTTTACCATAACGGAGACATCCTGATTAAGCGCCGCTTTCTTGAATGCGGATGGATTTACGTCCGGCTTGAATCCAAGCAGGAGGTAGGGCTGCTCGCCGTCAATCTCCCGCGTGTCAAGCACTATCCAGGACTCGGCCTTGCCGTGCTCGCTGTTGTAATGTTTGCGGGCGAAGGCGCGGTCCGGGTGGCACTGTATCGGCAGGCGCACCGCCGAGTCGAGAAACTTGCACAGGACACCGACGCCTTCCTCATTATTATATGACTTTCTGCCCAGTGCGCGTCGCGGGTCGGCCGCGAGAAGGTCG
>JBDRIB010000079.1:0-4203 GCA_043816375.1 Planctomycetota bacterium
AAAGAGCCGTTGATTTCGGCGCTGTCGCCGATAGAAAGTGTCCCGCCGCTGAAGTTGTAACTGCTGCCATTTTTCACAAAAAGGTATCCCACCGTGTTGGTCCCGCCGGTCTGGTTGAATTCGCCGGTGCCGTAGTAGTAGCCGATGTATTCGGAACCGGCGGAGAGGTCCCCCGCGCTCAAGTTGAAAGTCCCGCTGGAAGAGCGGCCAAGGAGCAGATTATTGCTGACCGTGTGAGTCCCGCCGGTCTGGTTGAATTCGCCCGTGCCGTAACTGCCGATGTATTCGCTGTAACCGACGGAGAGTGCCCCCGCGCTCAAACTGTAAGTCCCGCTGGTGCCGGATTGGTAGCCAAGCCACAGGTCACTGCTGACCGTGTTCGTCCCGGCGGTCTGCTCAACCGCGCCTGAACCGGAGTAGCCGGCATACAAATGAAACGATTCGGCGCCCGCGGATATCTGCGCGGTGCCGCCGTTATTGATGAGAGCGTAATGTGATGAAGTCGGGACGCCGCCGTCCCAGTTGGCGGGGTTGTGCCAGGAGCCGGTTGTGCCTGTCCAGTTGGTGGCGTCGGCCTGCGATGCCGCGAGAAATGAAAAAAGGAACGTTGCCGTGATAGCAATTCCGAGTCGCTTCATAAAACACTCCCTGAAATAAAACATGTCTGAGTAACTTACTCAAGTTGACTGATTTTGCGCTGGCATCGGTGACTGTCACCGTAAGGTGTTTTTCTTTGACCATTGACCCGCCACACACATTGGCGGGCAAGCCTTTCACCTTTTACCTGGATTGGGCCTCAATAGGAGGTTCATCTATAAACAAGACACACAACTCCCGAAAAACTCGCAGAAAAAATCGGGGAAAATTCGGGGCATTCCGCCCTGTTTTGAGGTAAAAACTTGCGGAGATAGGGATTAGGCGTTAAAAAGATTTTTGCTTATCCGGGGATTTGGGGATGGGCGGGCAAGTTGTCGAGTTGTCGAGACCGAAGACAAAAACACCTGAAACCTGCGGAGCGTAGCGGAGTCCCGATTCATCGGGAAAACCTGAAACCAATTTAACAGGGACTCGAATCGGACCGGAGGGGACAAAACAGAGATAAGCAGGATTAAAAGGATTGTCCTTCCCAACTACGGCACTACGGCTCCACGGAACTTCGGCACTAAAAAGATGGAGCGGGTGAAGGGATTCGAACCCTCGACTTCGACCTTGGGAAGGTCGCACTCTACCGCTGAGTTACACCCGCTCAACGGCGTCAATTCTATTGCGGAGCGTTCAGCGTGTCAAATGAATTTGCATGACGCGCCGGGTCTTCCGGCGGACCGGTTTCAGGTTTCAGGTGGGTTTGAACTGCCGGCGTTACCTGAAACCTGATACTTGCCCGCCCGAGCCGTAAAGGCTCGGTCTTTACGGCCAGGGAAACTTGAAACGCGCCCGCGCAGCGGGCGCTTCGGCGCTTTTGTATTGAAAGGCGGGGGAAAATGAGATAAAAATAGCGCTTTGAAGCGCATCCCTCCCGCGTGGAGGGAACGACCTGACCGGCCGATTCGCGGAGAAAACATGAGACGAGATTTTGATTTCAAGAAATACGAGCCGAAGTGGCGCAAGGTCTGGAAAGAAAGCGGGGTGTATCGCTGCGACGTCGATTCCGACAGGCCGAAGTATTACTGCCTCGATATGTTCCCCTACCCCAGCGGCAGCGCGCTGCACGTCGGGCACTGGAAGCCTTATGTCATCAGCGACCTCTGGTCGCGCTACAAGAAAATGCAGGGCTGCGAGGTTCTTCACCCGACCGGATGGGATGCGTTCGGACTGCCCACGGAACAGGACGCCGTGAAGAAAGGCATTCACCCGAAGGTAAACACGCCGAAAAACATCGAAAATATGAAGCGCCAGATGCTGGAAATGGGCGCGATGTACGACTGGTCGAAGGAAGTAAACACCACCGACCCGGACTACTACAAATGGACGCAGTGGATTTTCCTCCAGATGTTCAGGCACGGCCTCGCCTACAGGCAGCATATGCCGATGAACTGGTGCCCCGGATGCAAGATAGTCCTGGCCAATGAAGAGGTCGTCGCCGGCTGTTGCGAACGCTGCGGGACCGTCGCCGGAAAAAAGGACGTTATGCAGTGGATGCTGCGAATAACGAAATACGCCGACAGGCTGCTCTACGACCTGGATAAACTCGACTGGGACGAAAAAATCAAGACGCAGCAGCGCAACTGGATAGGCCGCAGCGAGGGCGCGGACGTCACCTTCAAAATCTGCTCCTGGGACGGAAAGAAGGAAACCGCCCAGACGATATTCACCACGCGGCCCGACACGCTCTTCGGTGCGACTTTTATGGTGATTGCGCCCGAGCATCCGCTTGTTATGGAAATCGCGCACCCCGACAAAAGGGCGGAACTGGAAAAGTATATCGAGTGGGCGAAACTCGAGAAGGAAATCGACCGCACCGCGGCAATCGAGAAGACCGGCGTGGACACCGGCGCATACGCAATCAATCCGGTCAGCGGCGGGAAAATCCCCGTCTGGATCGCCGACTACGTACTGATGACCTACGGCACAGGCGTGATTATGGCGGTGCCCGCGCACGACGAGCGGGACTTCGCTTTCGCGAAAAAATACAACATACCAATCACCGAAGTCATCTCGAACCCGGAAGCGAAAAAGGACAAGGACGGCAGCCTCGTCGAGGCATTCGTCGGCGAAGGCACGATGATGAATTCCGGCCGCTTCGACGGAATGTCATCGGAGGAGTTCAAGAAAAAAGTCGTCGAATGGCTCGGCGAAAAGGGCCTGGCAAAAGAGACGGTAAACTACAAGATGCGCGACTGGGTCTTCTCGCGCCAGCGCTACTGGGGCGAGCCGATTCCTATAGTCCTTTGCGAGGAGTGCGGCGAGGTGCCTCTGCCCGAAGAGGAACTGCCGTTGTTGCTGCCCGAACTCGACGACTTCCGGCCGACCGGCACAGGCGAAAGCCCGCTGGCCCGGTTAACCGGCTGGGTAAACACCGCCTGCCCGAAGTGCGGCAAACCCGCAAAGCGCGAGACGAACACGATGCCCAACTGGGCCGGCTCGTGCTGGTACTGGCTGCACTACCTGGACAACAGGAACGACAGGGAATTCGCCTCGCGCAAAACAATTGATAAGTGGCTGCCGGTGGATATGTACATCGGCGGCATAGAGCACGCGATACTGCACCTGCTTTACGCCCGCTTCTGGCAAAAGTTCCTCTTCGACATCGACGCGACGTCGTGCGACGAGCCGTTCAGGCGGCTCTTCGCGCAGGGAATGGTCGTCAAGGAGCCGGACCGCTCGACCGGCGCCATCGACAGAGTGGAACAGGTAGTCAGGACGCACGAAAAATCGATGTCGCCCGACGAGACCGGGATTCTGCGTTCGGCCATCGCGAAACTTCGCGCAAACGCCAACGATGCGGAAGGCGTCTTCGCCGCCTTGCGCGATGCGAAGAAACTGAAACAGGTTTCAGAACAGTATGAAGAAACCGCCGAACTCGTCCGCGACCTCTTCAAATCGCACAAGATGAGCAAGTCGAAGGACAACGTCGTCTCGCCCGACGAAATGATAAACAAATACGGCACGGACAGTCTGCGCCTGTACGAGATGTTTATGGGCCCGCCCGAGGCCGATACGGTATGGAGCGAGGCCGGAATCGAAGGCTGCTACCGCTTTCTGAAGCGCGCGTGGGACGCGCTGAACGCCGTGGAGCGGTTCCCCGAAAGACCGTCGGAGGCCGTCCTTCGCGAAACTCATAAAATGGTCAAAAAAGTCAGCGAGCGAATGGAAGGCTTTAAGTTCAATACGTCCATCAGCGCGTTTATGGAATACCTGAACGCGGTCACCGTCAACGGCGAGATACGGGAGATGGACCGCGGGTGCTGCGAAATCTTTATGCGCGCAACGGCTCCCTTTGCGCCGCATTTTGCGGAAGAGACATGGCACGCGGTCCTGGGCCGTAACGACTCGGTGCACGCGCAGCCCTGGCCTTCGTACGACAGGGAACTGGTGAAAGAGGAAGAAGTGGAAATCCCCGTCCAGATAAACGGCAAACTGCGCGGCCGCATCACCGTCCCCGCCGATGCCGACGAGGAGACCGTCAGGGCCCGCGCGCTGGAAGACGGGGGAGTGAAGCGCAACCTGGAAGGCAAGACGATTCGCAAGGTAATCTTCGCCGGA
>JBDRIB010000080.1:0-2264 GCA_043816375.1 Planctomycetota bacterium
GCGTCCTTTCATTTTCTTTTTTCACTTGCGCCAACGCGTAGCCGCTTTGTTGCTTTTTGATTGGATGGAACGGTGACAGTCACCAATCTACGAGCTGGCCCCCTGATGAATCAGGGGGGCTGCGCTCCGTAATTGCTGACAGTCACCTTTCGCGGCATCACACCGGGGCATTAGTGTACTTTATAAACTGTAAACCGTCAACCTAATTATTTATCGGTTATTCCGCCGACCAGGATGAGCGCGCTGCTGCTATTCGCCGATGATTTTTACCAGGATTTCTTTCTTGCGGCCCCCGTCGAATTCCGCGTAGTAAATCGTCTGATACGTGCCCAGGCGTAATTGTCCGCCGCTGACGGGCAGGGTGACGTGATGGCCGGCGAGTATTGCCTTGAGATGCGCGTCGGCATTTTACTTGTAGTCCGCTTCGTCGTGACGATACCCGGCGGCGGCGGGCACAAGTTTCGCCGCCAGGTCCCTGAAATCCTCCGTCAGCGAAAAATCGGAGTCGCTTATGTAAACGGCGCTGCTTGTGTGCAGGGGGAAAACGAGGGCAAGTCCCTCGCGCACTCCGCTGCGGGTCACGATATCCTTGAGGCGGGGCGTGATGTTTACTATTTCCTGTTTTTCCCCGGTATGAATCTCAATCTCCTCGTCGAGACTTTTCACGACCTGCTCCTTTGTCCCGGTATTCGCTACGGCGTTTTCGATTCGGAACGTCGCGTCCGCAGAACAAGGCGCAACGGTATTTCGTCGAATGGGGACGCCGCGCGGATGGAGTTGACGATATGCCTGAGGTAGTTTTGTTTGAACAGTAATTTGTCATTGACGAAAAGAGTTATGGTCGGCGGTGCGGTGCGGGTTTGTGTCGCGTAGAAGATTTTTCCTTCCTTGCCCTTCACGGGCTTTGGGGACCGGATTCTCATCGCGCTTTTGATGACCCTGTTCAGCACGCCTGTGGTCATCTCCGAGTTCGCCTGTTTGTAAAGACTTTCGGCGGTTTCCACAATGGGCCACAGGTTCCTCCGTTCGAGAGCAGAGGCGTAGATGACCGGAGCGAAATGAAGCGCGGGGAGCCTCTCCTCCAGATATTCCTGAAACGCTTTCGCGTGTACTTCCTCTGCGAGGTCCCATTTGTTGACGACGAGCACGCACGGCTTGCATTCCTCGATTATGTAGTTCGTCAGTTTCTTGTCTACGGCGCTGATGTGCGTGGCGGCATCCATAAGGAAAATTACCACGTCACAGCGTCGTATGCTTCTGAGGGCGCGGTGGGAACCGAAGAATTCGATGCTGTCGTGCAATTGTCCGCGACGCCGCACGCCGGCCGTGTCGATAGCGACGAAGGCCTTCCCGTCGAGTTCGAAGCGGACATCGACCGAATCGCGCGTGGTGCCGGGAATGTCGCTGACAATCATTCGTTCCTGTCTGACCAGCGCGTTAACGAGCGTTGATTTGCCAACGTTGCGCTTGCCGACGATGGCGAGTTTGATACCCTCCGGCAGTGCGTCCACCTTGCGCATACTCGGCGGGATTGCTTCGGATATCGCTTCCAGCAGAGATTCTTTTCCGAGGCCGGTAGTCGTGGATGTCAGAACGGGAGGTCCGAAGCCGAGCGAAAGAAACTCCGTCGCGAGCAACTCGAGCCTGTCGTTGTCAACCTTGTTCGCAACGAGCACCGGCTTCAGGCGTTTTTTGCGAAGGATTTCCGCGATTCCCCTGTCCAGCGTCGTAAGGCCGTCCTGCGCGTCAACGACCATTACGAGTACATCGGCCTCGTCCACGGCCTTTTCAATCTGCTTCGCCATCAAATTCGCGAGTAAATTCTTTTTCTCCATTCCCAGTCCGCCGGTATCGACGAGTTCGAACCGGCATTCGTCGTGCTCGATAATCGTCCCGATTCGGTCGAGCGTCACGCCGGGTGTCTTCTCGACAATGGCCAGCCGCCTGCCGGCGAGGTAGTTAAAGAGCGAACTCTTGCCGACATTCGGGCGGCCTATTATTGCAGCATATGGAAGTTTCATAGTATTGAATGACAAACGGGCATACCGGGTATCTTGTGGTGACAGTCACCAGCACATTGAGTACTTACAGGATGTATTTCGAGAGGTCCTCATCTTCGGCGATGGCGCTGAGTTTGTCGCGGACGTATTTCTCGTCAATTCGAAGCGTTTTGCGCGAGGTGTCGGGCGCGTCGAAGGATATCTCTTCCAGGAGGGATTCCATCACCGTGTGAAGCCTGCGGGCGCCGATGTTCTGTGATTTCT
>JBDRIB010000081.1:0-3459 GCA_043816375.1 Planctomycetota bacterium
CCCCTCTCGACGGCCTGAACCTGGGCGAAGACGAAGAAATTAAAGCGCTGAAAGTTCCGCGCTCAAACCTTGATGTGTGGCCTTTTCTGGCGGCGGCCGCCGTCCTGGTGATGCTTGCCGAATGGTGGGCTTTCCACAGGACGAGGTGACAAAAGGTGACTGTCACTAATTACGGCGGACCCCGCAAAAGGTGACTGTCACCGTAAGAGAAGTTTCAGGTTTCAGGTTTCAAGTTTCAGGTAGCGGGAAACAACGCAAAAGGTGACTGTCACCAATTACGGAATCGAACGAGCCCAGCGAGTGAGATTCGTAGATTGGTGACTGTCATCCTTTTGCAATGCGAAAGTCGGGGCGTAGATTGGTGACTGTCACCTTGCCAGGTATTTCTTTATCCAATAAAAAGCAATAAATTCTCCAAGGAACGCAGAAATGAACAAGGTGTATTTCGTCCCGATAACTCCGAATGACGACCCGTCGGTTTATCCTGAAAAGGTCGAAGCGGTTTTCGATGCGGCCCGCTTTTCGTCAATTTTCGAAAAAGGATATCTGGCAGCGATCAAACTGCACTTCGGCGAGCGCGGCAACGAAGGCTATATCCACCCGCCGCTGGTCAGGGCCGTCGTGGACAAAGTGAAAAAATGCGGCGCATACCCGTTCCTTACCGACACCAACACGCTGTACTCGGGCAAACGCGCCAACACTTACGACCACCTGCTTACCGCCCGCGAGCACGGCTTCACGTTTGAGGAGGTCGGCGCGCCCGTGGTCATAGCCGACGGCCTGCGCGGGCAGAACCAGGTACTCGTGGACGTCCCGGAGGGGGTGCGCTACAAGCAGGCACGCATCGCGTCGGACATCGTCGCCGCGGACGCGCTCGTGGTGCTGACGCACGTGACCGGGCATCTCGCCGCGGGATACGGCGGCGCCATAAAGAACGTCGGGATGGGCTGCTCGTCGCGCGGCGGCAAACTGGACCAGCACTCGAATATTATGCCGGAAGTCATCGAAGAGAAATGCACCGGCGACGGGAACTGCGTCAAGTGGTGCCCGACGAAGGCCATAACTCTGGGCAGAAACAAAAAGGCCGTCATTGACGAGGAGAAATGTATCTCATGCGGCCAGTGTTACGCCGTCTGTCCCTCCGGCGCGATAAAGCACACCTGGGGGCACCGCAGCGTGGAGTTGAACGAGAGAATGGCCGAGCATGCCTTCGGCGCGCTGAAGCACAAAAACGGCAGGGCGGCGTTTTTCAACTTCATCATCAATCTGACCAAAGAGTGCGACTGTATGGGCAAGAAGCAGAAGGCGCTTCTGCCGGACCTGGGGATAGTAGCCGGGTGTGACATCGTCGCCGTGGAGAAGGCGACAATCGATTTGCTGAACAAGGCCGCCGGAAAGGAACTCTTCAGGGAACTGTACCCGGACCTCGAATATATGTCGCAGGTAACCCACGCCGAGAAAATCGGCCTGGGCTCGACGAAATACGAACTGGTAGAAGTATAAAAGGTGACTGTGCCTTTTTGAAGGGCCTGTTCATCCGCCGGAAATGGTCCCCCGCCTTTCTCCCTACGAGACCGGGCAGCCGGGGGCTATGTCTTTTTCGGGAGTCAGAAAAACCACCTGACTGTGGTCGGGCATGCTGGCCGCGAGGACCATTCCGTTGCTGTCAACGCCCCGCACTTTCGCCGGTTCGAGGTTCGTCAGAAAGACAATATTCCTCCCGACCAGTTCTTCCGGCTTGTACCAGGGCCTTATCCCCGCCACGGAGGTGCGTTCTTCGCCGCCTATGTCGACTTTCAGCACGTAGAGCCTGTCGGCATTGGGATGCTCTTCGACGGAAACGATTTTTGCGGTGCGGATGTCCAGTTGTTTGAATTGGTCGTATGTAATCATCGTGGGGTCTTCCTTATCACAGTTCGTTCCTGGCGACAGTCACCAAAAAAAAAGAGGCCTGCCCGTACGGGCGGCCTCGTCTTTTTCAAACGAGTATGTGTTGCAGCCGTCTGCCGGGCTATTCCAGCAGGTCGATGAGGCGGTTTACGGCGGAGTTCAGTTTGTCGTCGGTAAGATACTCGCCGTGCTCGATTTCCTGGCGGATAGCCTCTACCCGTTCGTGCCGAATCTCGGGCGTGGATGACAGCCTGCTGAGCAGTCTTGAAATCTCGGTAAGTTCCACTGCGTCCTCGCGTGATACCGGGGTGCTCTGTTCTGTCTTTTCAGCACGATTAACGGACCTGGTCGGCTCGATTCCGTGAGCCTTGTTGATATTGCCGGGACCCTGAATTTCCATCAACGTGTACCCTCAAAAACGCCAGAAATTGCTCTCCCCTCCCGGGACGGCTACATTCCATCCCGCCAAACACTACTGTTATCGGAAATGAGACGTTTAACCTTAAGACAAAATTTCTCTTCGCCGCATTATACCTTACGCGCGGCGCGGCGCAAAGGAATTTGCGCAAAAGCAACTGTTCAAATATTTGTGGTTGACTCGATGAGTTGACCGGTCGCGCAAAGGTGTTAGAATATCCGAATGTAACGACGGCAATGTGACCGCCTTATCCAACCTGGAAACAGCGAGAAAAAACCTATGCTACCGAAAATAACGAATGCGTGTGTTGCCGGGCTGCTGGTATTAACGCTCTTCTCGAACGGCTGCATGCGGTTCCGCCCGGAGGAACCCGAACCCGCGAGTGGCTGGATGGAGGGAGAACTCGTCTCGATAAAGGATATCGGCGGCGTGCGTATGCTTGTGGTCAAAGTAACCGCCTGTTCGGAAGGACTGGAGGAGACGCTGGGACAGCAAAGAGCCTGGCCCGAGAAAGGCGGGGGCCTCGGGGCGAAGCCCGGCGACAGGCTCCGGGCGACCGCAACAGTGACCAAAGGCGGCAACGTTGTGATAAAGTCGATAAGGCGCCTTCCGCCGGTGTTTGTCGAAAGGCAACTGAATATCCAGCGGCGATGGCAGGGGCCTTATAACGGCAGAAAGGACGCCGGCAACGAAATCATTGAGAACAGGGATGATTTCGAGAAACTGTGGAAGGTGATAAATTCCTTTGTCGTGCCGCGGCCGGACTTGCCGGATGTCGATTTAGAAAAAAACGTCATCGTGGCCGCGTTTATGGGAGAGTTTCCCACCGGCGGCTACGGCATTGATATCGAAAAGGTGGTCGAGAAAGAGAAAGAGGTCGTGGTGTATATCGCCAGACATTATCCGCAGCCGGGGTCGGATGTGGCGCAAGCGTTGTCAAGTCCCTACTGTATGGTTGCGTTTGAAAAAACGGGCAAGCCCATCACATTTGCGGGAAGCGAGACGGAAAGCGCCGGGCCGGAGCATCCATAGCGAACGGTGACCAGCGAACGGTGACTGTCACTAATTACGGAATCGAGCGAGCCTGCCGAGCGAGATTCGTAGATTGGTGACTCCGCCAGAGAGGCAGTGTCACTGTTAGAAACATTAAA
>JBDRIB010000082.1:0-5221 GCA_043816375.1 Planctomycetota bacterium
AAAAGACCATCCGCGTCGAACTCCGCGGGCAGCGTACGATACGCAACGACATCAGTAACACACGCGCCCAAAGCACGCAGTCGCTCCGCCAGGTCCGGCGACGCAATGTCGGCGCGCGGCATCAGGATATCCTTTTCACGCAACGTGCCGCATTTGAGCATCGCTTTCGGAATTTCCTCCGAGACAAAATGCTCCGGAATGCAATCGACCATCAGGAAATGTTGTTCGACCCTCGCCGCGGTTGCCGGGCCGATGCAGCATATCCGGATTCGGTAGAGCGCGCGGGCGTCACGGTTCAGCGCGCGCATTTTGTCGACAAAGGCGTCAACGCCGTTGACGCTTGTGAAGACCAGCCAGTCGTAGCGCCGCAGGTTTTCGACGGCCTCGTCAAGCGGGTGCGTATCTTCCGGCGACTCGATTCGTATCATTGGAACTTCCAGGGCATACGCGCCGAGTTCCTCCAGGATATCGCTCAACTCTGCGGCCCGGTCTTTCGCGCGGGTAACAAGAACCTTCCGCCCGAACAGAGGTAATCGCTCGAACCAGTTCAGTTTGTCCCGCAGCGACACGACTTTGCCGATAATTGTTACCGCAGGCGGGTGTATCTGTTCGCGTTCGGCGATATCAGCGATTTCGCCCAGGGTCGCGACTACGGTCCTCTGCGAAGGCGCGGCGCAGTTCTGGACGATAGCGGCCGGCGTTTCGGGGGCGAGACCCGCAGAGAGCAGTTTCTCGACGATTTTCCCGAGGCGTTTGACGCCCATATATATTCCAATGGTGTCCGCGGCGCGTGCGAGCGTCTGCCAGTCAACCTGGGGTTCGCCTTTGGCCGGGTCTTCGTGTCCGGTGGCAAGCGCGACGGACGCAGCAAGGGCCCGGTGTGTCAGCGGAATGCCCGCATACGCGCCCAGGGCTCCGGCGGCGGTTATGCCGGGAACGACCTCGAAGTCAATGCCTGCATCCCGGAGCGCAATCGCCTCTTCGCCGCCCCGTCCAAAAACGTATGGGTCTCCGCCCTTCAGGCGCACGACGCACTTGTCCTCTCGCGCTTTTTCTATCATCAGCGCGTTGATTTCGTCCTGCTCCATCGAGTGGCTGGATGAGCTCTTGCCGACGAAGATGAGTTCCGCGCCCTTGCGAGCAAGGCGCAGCACACGCTCGTCGACAAGGCGGTCATAGAGCACCACATCGGCCGCGGCGAGGCATCGTACGGCCCTGAGCGTCATCAGGCCAGGGCCGCCGGGACCCGCCCCGACTATGTATGTTTTTGCCATAGGTACAGATACTATACGCTTTTCCCTTTCAAGTCAAAAGGTGCGCAATCATTGTTCCTTGCATTGTCAAAGAAACGCTTGTTGCGAAAGGATGACAGTCACCATCTACGAGCTGGTCCCCCCGATAAATCGGGGGGCCTGCGCTCCGTAATGGTGACAGTCACCTTTCGTGTTCCATTTGCATGACAGTGAGCAATGAGGGACCGGCCTTTTGCTTCAAACAGGGTGCTGTCATATGCGTAAAAGTGGGCGACGAAAGCGTTTGACACACAGAGAGGGCAGGGGTAATATGCCCCCTTTATTTTTCGGGGACACCTCGCCAAGGGAAGTCCTGTCTTCAGATTATCAATAACTACCAGAAAGGTTATGCCATGAAACACAAATTGAGTGCCGGAATTTTCGGATTGATTGTGGTTTTTGCCGCGGTTTGCTGGACCTGCGGCAACAACAATGCGAAGCCGGACGACCGCCCCACAATGACGACAGCCAATACGGGATACGTTCTCTTCGAGAAAGTGTATCCCCGGATGACGGGTGAAAGGGAGTTGTACATCGTGATGAAGAACGAGGACAAGGCGATGTCGGCTGCCGTCGCAAAGGCGATAAATGAGATGCCCGAAATGCGCTCTGCCCGCGAGAAGGCTGTCACGGTGAGCGGGAACCTTGTTTACGTCCCGATTCCTCCTGCGTTGCAGAGGGTCGCGGGCGATTTTGCGCAGAAGTTGTCAGCGCTCGAATTCCAGCCCCCCGCGAAACCCGTAAATGAAGCGCCCACGTCGACGCAGGCGCTGATAACACTGTTAAACGAGGTGAACGACCGGAACGTGCAGATGAGCGCAATGACGGAACTTGCGCGCAGGGATTCGGTCGATGCGTTCAATGCCCTTGAAAACGCCTACAAGAACAGCGAAGGCTGGACAAAGCGCTGCGCCTCTTATGCGATGTATCTCTATGGCGAGGAAAACGCGGAAAGCCTCGCCGAGTATCGCAAGGAATTTGCCCGCGCATACCAAACCGTGATAGGCCTGCTTGCCAGGCAGTCGGGAACCCAGGAGCAGTTGAAAAAGCAGATTGAAGACCTGAAGGTCGCTTTTGAAAAGATGAGCGCCTGTGCCCCGCCGGAGGTGCCGGGACTGGATGCGACAGACGAGGAGATGCGCAAGGGACTTGTCGTGCTGTACGAACTCATCGGCAAGGTGCGGATGTATTACTCCGAAAAGGATGACGTCGATACGGAGAAACTGTTCGATGCCGCGATGAAGGGCATCAGCGAACATCTTGACAGATATTCGGACGTCTTCGACCGCGAGAGTAAAGAGCGCTGGGACCGGCACATTAATTCCAGTTTTGTCGGGATAGGGGTGACCATCGAGCGGGACGACGAGGGCAATTTCATCATCGTCAGCCCCATCTTCGGCAGTCCCGCGTACAATGCGGGTTTCAAGCCGCGCGATGTCATAGCCACCGTTGACGGCAAGCCCGTCAAGGGTCTTGAAATGGAAGATTTGCGCATGCAAATTACCGGAGAGGAAAACACGGTCGTTCGAATCGGCATTTTGCGCAAGGGCTGGAAGGAGCCGAAGGAGTTCCCGATAGTCCGCGCCGTCATCACCCTTCCGGTCGCGCTGCTCAAAATGATGCCGGGCAATGTGGGCTACCTGCGGCTGCTGCAGTTTTCGATGGATTCTCACCAGGAATTTGCAAAGGCGCTGGCGGAGTTGAACGGGCAGAATATGAAGGGCCTGGTAATTGACCTGCGCAACAACCCCGGCGGCGGCCTGCAGCAGACGCTGGTCATATCGGATATGTTCATCAAGGCGGGCAAGACGCTGGCTTCAATGAAGGGCCGGGAAGGCACCCCGTGGCAGGGCCAGTTGTGGCGCGCGACCCTTAGCACGCCAAAACAGCCCGACTATCCCATAGCAATCCTCGTGAACGGGGCTTCGGCCAGCGGCTCGGAGCTCTTGACCGGTGCAATGAAGGACAACGGGCGCGCGATTGTCGTCGGCCAGAAGACCTTCGGCAAGGGCCGCGGCCAGACAATCTTCCCCCTCTACTCTTCGGAGGGAGAGCGGTTCCTGAAACTTACCGTCTTCAAGTACTACCTGCCCAACGACGAATGCATCGACGGCACCGGCATCGAGCCGGATATACCGCTCGATGTCGAGGAAATTCCGGAATGGAAAACCGAAGAATTGAGCAAGATAACCGATGAAGTACTGAACGGATACGTGGAAGAACACTTCAAGAAAAACGAGGAACTCTTCAAAGGCCTTGCCGCCGGCGACGAGTTCAACGAGAAGAAATATCCCGGCTTCGACAAGTTCTACAAATCCCTGAAGACCGAACTTGACAGACAGGACGTGCGGCGCGTGCTGCGCAATTACATTCGCCGCGTCATCTCCCTCGAGGCAGGCAAACCCGATGTCTGCAACCTGCAGGAAGACACGGAACTGCAACGCGCCATCTACGAAGTGCTGAAGAAGATGGGCGTCAATCCGGCATCGGTCAATGACTTCAAGGACTATGCAAAGCGCATAGAGAAAGAGATAGTGAAGGAAGAGAAACCCGACAAGCCCGAAAACTAAGAGCGTCTGACAAAATGCCATGCGAGGGGGTCAGACGCTGAGGAGCAAGCGAACGGTGACAGTCACCATCTACGAGCTTGGTCGCTTCGCGCCCCTCGCTCCGTAATGGTGACAGTCACCGTTCTCAAGGGTCGCCCGACCCCGGGCGACCCTTCTTTTTTCCCGCTCAATCGAACGGAACCCCGCCGGAGATTAGTGAAAGAAACAACCCGCATTTGCCGATAAAACATCTCGATCCGATCCCGTGCCCCCACCGTGGATTAGCCAAAATTCGGGCGTTCACTTCCCGTTTATCTGCAATAACCATCAATCTAACTGATTTCGCCCATACCATTCATTTGCGTATCCGGCAAGACGCACATTCCCCACTTACCAGAACCCGAAGAGGAACCAAATTATGAGTACCGAGAAGAAAGCCCGAAGCAAACCAAAGCGAAACATACGCAGGAAACTGGTGGCCATACTGCTTGTTACGGGATTAACGCCCCTGCTTGTAGCGTCGATTGCCGGCACTCTGCATATTACCACTGCACTGAAAGAATCCATCGGCACCAACTTTCAGGAAATCGCTGCGCAGACGCGCGATAAGACCGACTTAATCCTGCGCCGTGAAATCGCAGACGCCTCTCGCCTGGGACGCACGGCCCTCGTCCTGCGACAGGAAGTAGAGAAGGCCAATGCACGGTATGCGGGCAAGAGCGAACCTGAAATCCTCGAGGAGATGAAACGGCTTGACAAGCGGTGGACTCAAGCCCAGGACGACGATGACCTCATCCGGCAATGCCTTGAGAGCAAGGCATCTTCCAGGCTCAACTCTCACCTTTCATTCGAACCGGAGAAAATTGCGGAGATTTTGCTCACGGATAATCAGGGAGCGCTCATCGGCGCAACCGGAAAGACTTCCGACTACTACCAGGCCGACGAAGAGTGGTGGCAGAATGCATTCAACGATGGCAACGGCACTGTATCTGTAAGCCCGCTTAATTATGACGAAAGCGCCGGCGTTGTATCTCTGGACATCTGCGCGCCGGTAATGGATGAAAAAGGGAAGCGTGCCATCGGCGTGCTGAAGGTTGTGGTGAATGCGGGCTACTTCCTGAATACCCTCAGGGAAATACATTTTGGGGAAACCGGTCACATACACCTGGTGTCCTCCAGCGGGAACATTCTTGTTGATGAGGAGAATCTTCTCCCCGACGAGAAGATATCCGCTGATATCCTGGTAAAACTGGACCCGTCCCGGGCCACGTGGTTTTTCAGTAGTTCGCAAGTAGGGTGTGAACAATCATCCGGTAGTGTAATCATCGGCGTCGCGCCGCTGGAAACTATGAGCCGGGTCGGCCCCGGGAGTTTCGGCGG
>JBDRIB010000083.1:0-9257 GCA_043816375.1 Planctomycetota bacterium
GCCGGGACACTGAAACTCATATTCAAGAAGCCACTGAGGCCTTCGGACGACGAGACAAGAGATAATCCCAGAAGCCGTAGCGCAAAACTTCGCGCGGCAGAACGACTGTGACTCGGCATCGTGGTGACTGTCACTAATTACGGAATCGAGCGAGCCTGCCGAGCGAGATTCGTAGATTAGTGACTGTCACCGTAAGAAAAGCAATACGGCCAATCCTCGTTCGTTGTCTCAAAAAAGTCAGTCAACTTGAGTAGTTGGAAATTCGCGCTATGACCCGAAGCGTTTCAGAAAGTCCAGCGCCTCGCGCGCGGCGCGTTCCGGCGCTTCCTTGTATGTGTACAATTCCACCGTCATCCAGCCGTCATACCCCGCTTCCTCCGTCGCCCTGAAAAACGCCTCGAAATCTATCGCCCCCTCACCCGGGACAAGATGATAGTGCCGCCTGTCGTCCGCGATATCTTCAAGGTGAATATGTTCCACATAAGGAGCGAGCCGTTTGAATGCCTCCGCGGGTTCCTCCCCCACGCAATAGAAATGCCCCGCGTCGAAATTGATTCCCACGTGCTCGGAATTGATGCGCCGGAGGAATGCCTCCGCTTCCTCCGCCGTCTCGATAAGCAACTCCGGCTCCGGCTCAATCAGGATTTTTACTCCCCTCTCCGAGGCCGTGGGGATGACCTCGCGCAGGCCGCGCTCGAAGAGGTCCATCGCTTCTTTCTCCGTCATTCCCTGCACAGGCCCGCCCGGTTCCGTCGATATCGTCCTTGCGCCCAGTGCCGCCGCAAGGCCGATGCATCCGACCGTGTGCTCGATACGGGTGCGCCGCTCCCCTTCGTCGCACTCCACCCAGGACGGATGCCAGAAATCGCCCACCGCGCACATCATAAACGCGTTGACGTTCGAGACCGCCATCGAGTGCCTCGCAAGCGCAGAGCGTATCGCGGCGATGTCGGCCTCGTCCAGGTCGCGGGGAAATGCATGGGGAACATCGGCCATTATTTCCACGCCCGAATAGCCTGCGCCCGCGATGGCGGCTATTGCATCAATAACATTTCGCCCGCGAAAGGCGTTTGTGCTGAATGCAAGTTTCATACTATTGACTCCATCGCAAGGTGGTGAATCTGCACCATACAGAAAATGCGAATTTTTTCCAAGATTTTCCGCGATTTTTTCTCGACTTATGTGTCTAGTATAGTGAGCGTATGTTGGCTACGGCATATCTACGGGTTTTATTCGGAGGTGTGTGTGAAAACAATTCCGCAAGTTTAACGTAGAGGCCAATTATGGGCTGTACAGAAATCAAAATACTTATTTCTGAGTACTTCGACGACGAACTCAGCGATATTGAGAAGCAAACAGTCGAAGAACACATTTTGTGCTGTAGCCAGTGCTACAAAGAGTTCATTGAGATGCGAGAACTGGTATCTCTTCTGAAACAATCGCTGTCTCCATACAGGGTTAGCAGCGAGGACCTGCCTGCCCTGTTAGACCGCCTTGATCTGTAGCTCCCTTGGCGCTATTTGTTTCAGGATGTTACGTCGCTCCACCAGTCGCGCATCGCGCTTCCCAGCCACCCTTCCCGGAAAGCCCCTCACCCTTTTAAGAACCGTTCTTAAAACGCTTTTCTCATAACTGCTGATTCCATAATACAATATCCCTTCAAGGGCTCCAAATTTTAAGAACCGTTCTTAAAATTTCAGGCCGTGAATTCTTTATCTCATTGTATTTGGCGGTATTACGCAAATCTCATTTTAAGAACGGTTCTTAAACCGGGCTGGATTGGCGTGAATAAATTGGGTTTGTCCCGGCTTTTCATACCCGGAAAAAGTTTTTTTCGGTTTTCGGCCATTTTTCCCGATTTTTTTCGAGATTATTTCCATCGAGATGTGTCTATACCAATAGAGGAAGGTGTTAATCCCCTGGAAGGCGATTTGATTCAGCGCTTGGTCCGAACAGAAGGAGGGAAAAAATCGAGAAAAGTACTTTCAAATAAAAAATCCATTTATCAGGAGATGTCCCGTGAACGACGACGCCACAATCATCAGGAGCATTGTAGAAAAAGGGAATCGTCGTGCCTACGGAAAATTAGTAGAAAAGTATTCCAGCCTCGTATTCAGCACTTGCCTCAGCATACTCGGCAACCGTGAAGATGCGGCCGACATAACGCAGGACGCGTTCGTAAAAGCGTACGAGATACTGTCCGACCTGCGCGAGCCGGAGAAATACTCCCTGTGGCTCAGGCGCATTGCAGTCGGCCTTTCCAGGAACCTCCTGCGTTCGAACAGCCGCCGCAGCAACAGGCTTCATGCGCTGGCCGACAGGAAACCCGAAAGCACCGAGCCGGGGACCGAGCCGGCGGCGGTCATATCCGCCCGCGAACAGAGCGACATAGTGCGCCGCCACATCTGCGCATTGCCCGAGCGCTACCGAACCGTCATCGTGCTGAAATATCTTGAGGACCTGCGCTACGCCGACATTGCATCATTCCTCGACCTTTCCCTGCGGACGGTAAAACTGCTCGCGTACGAGGCCAAGCGTCTGCTGATGACGCGCCTCAAAAAAGAAGGCCTCGTCAATATATCGCTCTTCCACGCCCAAAGCGCATAGGGGAAAAGGGTGACTGTCATCCATTACGGATTTGGCGAGCGGAGCGAGGCAAATTGTAGATGGTGACTGTCACCTTTTCCCGGCAGAAGTATTTGTATTTATTCGTGTGAATTCGTGGTTCTATATTTTTCTCGATAACTTGACAACTCGGCAACTCGACAACTTTCAAAGGGAGTATAGTCGTGGAAAAGAAGATAGCAGATATGGTAATCATTCCCGCGTTTTTCGCATTTATTCTTCTCGTTTCCGCGCCCAACCCCGCCTCCGCCGACTCCACCAACTGGACAGGCCTCACCGGCTCCTGGCACGACCCCCTCAACTGGGATAATGGCGTGCCGACTTTGGATGATTATCCTTACATCGACAACGGCGGCACCGCGCAGATATCCGCGGATGCTGAGTCCGATTGTCTCTACACAGGCTACCTGGCATCCGGTGTTATTGAACAGTCGGCTGGTATCTATAGTAACAATGGAGTACGTCTCGGCTCCGAAAGCGGCTCCAGCGGGACTTACAATTTGAGCGCGGGGGAACTCTCTGTCGGTTCATACGTATACATTGGCTGCAAGGGCACAGGCGAATTCAACCAGACCGGCGGAATACACACGATCAGCAGTAATCTGCGTCTTAGTTACCATTCCGGCTCCGGCGGGACATACAACCTGGGTGGAACGGGGGAACTCTCTGCCGGTTCCGAATACATCGGTTACTACGGCACGGGCGAATTCAACCAGACCGGCGGGATTAATACGGTCAGCGCTTATCTGTACCTTGGTCGCTATTTTGGCTCCAGCGGGATTTATAATTTGAGCGCGGGAAATTTCTCTGCCCATTTAGAAAGCATCGGCGCCGATGGCATGGGCGAATTTAACCAGGACGGCGGAACACACACGGTCGACTATTATCTGCGTCTTGGCGACTCTTCTATCTCCAGCGGGACTTACAATTTGAGCGCGGGGGAACTCTCTGTTGGTCCCTACGAATACATCGGCTACACTGGCACGGGCGAATTCAACCAGACTGGCGGAACTCACACGGTCAGCGATTATCTGTACTTTGGTTACGAATCCGGCTCCAGCGGGACGTACAATTTGAGCGCGGGGGAACTCTCTGTCGGGTCCGAATATATCGGCTACGATGGCACGGGCGAATTCAACCAGACCGGCGGGACTCACACGGTGGAATACCTCTATGTGAAAGACGACAGCAGTTACACCCTCAACAGCGGGACACTTTCAATCAGCGACAGCGCCGAAGTCTATGGCTCTTTTGGCTTTACAGACGGCGACTGGACACTGAATGTCAACGGCGGGCTGGCCAATTTCGCAGACGCCGTCATTGATGGCGCTGGTTCTGCCTCTTTCACCAGCGCGGCAGATTCCCTGACAATCTTCCCGACAGGCTTCGATGCCGCTGCACAATTCGACTCGTACAATGCACTGGGTCTTGTGCATACTGCGGGCAGCACACTGGTCATATCCTCCGGCGAGGGTTTTGCGGGTCGCGGTTGGATAGATGATCACGTCCAGAATAGTGGGAATATCGTCGCCAGCGGAGGGTCACTCGATTTCAGAGGTGGCCTGACGATTTCCGACGGAGGAACGCTGGATTCCAGCAGTTACAACTTTACGGTAGACAACGGCGCAACTGTAACCATTGCCGCCAGCGGGGGGGAACTTTCCGCCCCCAGCGAATACATCGGCCTCTATGGCACGGGCGAATTTAACCAGAACGGCGGGATCCACACGGTCAGCGATGATCTGCGCCTTGGTTACTATTCCGGCTCCAACGGGACGTACAATTTGAGCGCGGGGGAACTCTCTGTCGGCAATTGTGAATACATCGGGCACTACGGCACGGGCGAATTCAATCAGGATGGCGGGACTCACACGGTCAGCAATTATCTTTACCTTGGTTACAAATCCGGCTCCAGCGGGACATACAATCAGACCGGCGGGACTCACACGGTCAGCAATTCTCTGCGTCTTGGTGACGAATCCGGTTCCAACGGGACGTACAATTTGAGCGCAGGGATACTCTCTGTCAGTTCCAGTGGAATCATCGGTAGTTATGGCACCGGCGAATTCAACCAGACCGGCGGGAGTCATACGGTCAACTATATAACCCTTGGCTACTGGTCCGGCTCCAGCGGGACTTACAATCTAAGCGCAGGGGAACTCTCTGTCGGTTCCAGCGAATACATCGGCCAATACGATGGCATGGGCGAATTCAACCAGACCGGCGGGACTCACACAGTGGGATACCTCTATGTGAAGGACAACAGCAGTTACACCCTCAGCGGTGGAACACTCTCAATCGGTGACAACGCCGAGGTCTACGGCTCTTTTCACTTCACAGACGACGCCTGGACGCTGAATGTCAACGGCGGACTGGCCAATTTCGAAGACGCCGTCATCGACGGCGCGGGTTCCGCCTCCTTCACCAGTGCAGTAAATTCCCTGACAATCTTCCCGACGGGCTTCGACACCGCGCAATTCGTCTCGTACAATCCGTTGGGTCTTGTGCATATCGCGGGCAGCACACTGGTCATATCCGCTGGCGAGGGTTTTGCTGGCCGCGGCTGGATAGGCGATCACGTCCAGAACCGTGGGAACATCGTCGCCAGTGGCGGGGCACTCGACTTCAGGGGAGGCCTGACGATTTCCGACGGAGGAACACTGGATTCCAGCAATTACAACTTTAGGGTGGACAACGGCGCAACTGTAACCATTGCCGCCAGCGGGGGGGAGATTGTTGCCCCTAGTGAATACATCGGCTACTATGGCACGGGCGAATTTAACCAGGACGGTGGGACTAACACGGCCAGTGATTTGTTTATTGGCAAGGAATCCGGCTCCAGCGGGACGTACAATTTGAGCGCGGGGGTACTTTCCTCCCTCCGCGAAAGGATCGGCTATGAAGGCGGCACAGGCGCTTTTAGCCAGGACGGCGGGATTCACACGGTCGGATATTCTCTGTATATTGGCCACTCTTGGGGCAATGGAACGTACAATTTGAGCGCGGGAGAACTCTCCGTCGGTGGCGATGTAGGCATCGGCGGCGGCAGCTCTGGCACGGGAGAATTCAACCAGTCCGGCGGGTCTCACACGGTCAACATTACTCTGTTTCTTGGATGCGATTCCGGCGCCAGCGGTAAGTACAATTTGAGTGCAGGGGAACTCTCTGTCGGTGCCGATGAATACATCGGCGGCTACGACAGCAGGGGCACGGGCGAATTCAACCAGACCGGCGGGATTCACACGGTCGGCGGGTTTTTGTACTTTGGCTATGGTGACAGTTTGAGCGCCAGCGGGACTTACAACCTGGGCGGAACGGGGGAACTCTTTGTCGGTTCCAGCGAATATATCGGTCGCGGGCGCAGCACGAACGAATTCAACCAGACAGGCGGGACCAACCACGTTGTTGATAATTTGGCTATTGGAATATATTCAGGTACAGGCATATACAACATTAATGGCGGTTTCCTGGAAACGGGTGACCTTGTCATCGGCTCAAACGGAACCTTTAACGTTACGAACAATGCGGCTTCCATTACTACGGGCGGGAGCATGACCTTGGAAAATGGAGCGGAATTCTCCGCCGTTCCAGGCACGACGATTCATATGACAGGCTCAATTTTCGACAACCAGTCCATATCTTCGTCCGAGGTGAGCGGCCTGTGGAAAACGACCTTCATCTTTGAAGGCGGAATTGAAGATATCGACACGTTTGAAATCGCGGGAATGGATTACGGAACGGATGGAATCGGCTTCTCGGATAACTTTGCGCTCGGCGGATTGATGCTTGGCGGAGTGGACGTTGGATACGTGCAACTGGTTGAGAACAACGACAACGGAAACCGCAGCGGCCCCGCCGGCTACGATGAGGCGCTCTACCTGAGAAGCCTCACTATTAACAGCGGCTCAACACTGGATTTGAACGGTTATCACCTTTACACGCTCTGCTACACCGACAACGGTGGTACAGTCCTCAACGGCGAAATCAATGTAATTCCCGAACCTTCCACCATTTTCCTGATGATTGGAAGCGCATCCGTCCTGGCCGTGATTGCAGGACTCGCGCGGGAAAAGTGTAGAAGTATAGAAGTGTAGAAGTGTAGAAGTTATCTATCTGTGTTCATCTGTGTGTATCTGTGGTTTCAAGTCTTCTCTGCGTTCTCTGCGGCTCTGCGGTTTTATAAACGCCTGACCGGATCGTTGCAGTCGTGGTTGAAGATGCAGAGCCAGTGCTCGCGCTGCGCCTGTTCGAGGAAACGCTTCTTTTCGGCGAGGACCTCCTGCGGGAAGAGGTCGAGCGCCATCACGAACGCCGGCTTAAGGTGCGCAGTCGTCGGTATCAAATCCGCGAAGTGTATCCCCCTCTCGCCTTTCGATTCCAGCAGCACAACCTGGTGCGCGCGCGTGTGGCCGCCTGTTACGCGGCAGGTAACGCCGGGCGCGGCCTCGTAATCGCCGTCAATCAACTCAAGCCTGCCCGACTTTTCAAGCGCGGCAAATGACGTGTCGAAGTAGCCGCCCCTCGTCACTTCATCGCAATTCTGCGCGTCGTGCCATTCCTTTTCCTGAACGACAAACCGCGCGTTGGGCAGCACCGCTTCAACTTCGCCGCCGTCGGGCGCGGTCGCGCCGCCCATATGGTCAAAGTGAAGATGCGTAAATATCACCGTGTCGATGCTTTTCGAATCTATGTCGGCCTCGGCCAGACGCGCCTCGACGCCCTTCACGTCCTGCGGCTTGTAGATTCTGCTCTGCTTTTCGGTCAGTTTCGTGCCGACGCCCGCGTCGACGAGGACCCTGCGGCCGCCCGCCTCGATGACGGCGAGGTTAAGCGCGAGCGGTATGCGGTTCTTCTCGTCCGGCGGAATCAGCCGCTCCCACATTACCTTCGGCACGATGCCGAATATCGCGCCGCCGTCTATCCAGAACCTGCCGTCGGTGATGACGGTAACCTTGATGTCGCCGATGTTGAATGATTGCATAGTGTCCTCATTATTGCAGAAAAGGTGACTTTCACCAATCTACGCCCCGACCTTCGCACTGCAAAAGGATGACAGTCACCTTTTGCTTGTCACCTTTGTTGCAAGGAATTCGATTACGTGGCGCACGCGCTTCTTCACGCCTTCCGCGCCGAGGCGGTCCTGTATCTGGAGGATGCATCCCGGACAGTCGGTCAGAACCGTATCGGCGGGGCACTCTTTTATGGCGCGAACCTTGTGCGAGGCGATTTTCGACGCAAGGTCGTAGTGGAACAGGCTGAACGTCCCGCCGCCGCCGCAGCATCGCATTGCGTCGGCCATTTCTTCAAGCCTTCCCGCGGCGCGTATCAGGCGGCGCGGCTCCTCGCTTATGCCCTGTCCCCAGTTAAGGTGACAGGGGTCGTGGTACGTTACGCTTTCCTCGCTGCGGTTGAATTTCAAATCGAGTTCGTTGACGAGAAATTCGCAGATGTCGTAAACCGGCGCCGCGAAGCCCTCGCCCTCGCCGAGCAGCGGTCCGTATTCCTTTTTGAGCATCCTGCCGCAACTGGCGCAGCCCGTGACAATGGCGTCGCACCCGGTCTCGTTGAATACCGCAACGTTGCGCCGCGCGAGCCACTTTGCCGCCTCGACGTCGCCGTAGCCGATAACCGGCTGGCCGCAGCACAACTGCTTCTTCGGAATGACGACCGTCACGCCGTTGCGCGTCAGCAGTTCGACCATCGATTCGGCGATGCCCGGGGAGGAATAGTTCGTAAGACAGCCGACAAAAAAGGCGACGGTCCTGATGCTCTTTCCGGCCGCCGGCGAGGTTTCGGGCAGCGCCTTCAGCACCGGCTTCCGCGCCAGCGACGGCACGCGGCGGCGTCCGCTGAAGAAGAGAGGCAGGTGTCTGAGTTGCGGGACATCCCTGTCGCGCGGGAGCAGGAACTGAAACCGGGATGCAAGGCGAATGGCCGCGTTGAAGAGCCATCTTTTGCGAAGCAGCACGCGAAAGATGAATCTTGCGAGACGCGGCACGCCCAGTTCCTGCGCCATCTTCTCGCGCGCGTAGTTGATGAGTTCATCGAAGCGCACGCCGGACGGGCAGGTCTCCGCGCAGCGCAGGCACCGCAGGCAGGTCATCATACTTTCTTTGACCTTGAGGCTGAACGGTATCTCGTTTTTGAGATACGCCTCGAGCAGTGCGATTCGCCCGCGCGCGACGCTCAACTCGCTCAGCGTTTCGTAGAACACCGGGCATTCCGCGCGGCACTTGCCGCAGCGCGCGCACTTGTCCAGTTCGAGTTGTATGGTCTCCGGTATCATTTGCAGAACGGATTCGGGGTCAGAAATCGCCCCGCTTGTGGCGCGCGGATAATTTCAGATAATCATCTTTGAACGAGCGTATCTGCTCGACGCGCCTGTCGTCCACCTTGCCCACGACTTTGCCGGGTATGCCCAGGACGATTGAGTTGGGCGGTATTTCCGTCTTTTCGAGAACCACCGCGCCCGCGCCGATGATGCACTTTTCGCCGACGACTGCGCCGCTCAGGACTATCGAGCCCATACCGACGAGCACGTCGCTGCCTATTGTCGCTCCGTGCACTATTGCGCCGTGGCCCACTGTCACGCGGTCGCCGATTATCGTCGCGAACTCGTCGTCGGTGTGTAC
>JBDRIB010000084.1:0-17668 GCA_043816375.1 Planctomycetota bacterium
GCCGGGACACTGAAACTCATATTCAAGAAGCCACTGAGGCCTTCGGACGACGAGACAAGAGATAATCCCAGAAGCCGTAGCGCAAAACTTCGCGCGGCAGAACGACTGTGACTCGGCATCGTGGTGACTGTCACTAATTACCCATTCGGACCCTGACGGGTCCTCAGGGCGAGGACCCGGAACGGGCGGAATCGAGCGAGCCTGCCGAGCGAGATTCGTAGATTAGTGACTGTCACCCTGAAACGAAAAAACAGAAAATGAAACTCCGCCACTTTATCGTCGTCCTGGTCCTGGCGGGCGCGGCGGGAATCCTGAGCGCCTGGCAGAACGTGCGGGTTAACTCCACGGGCCTCAGGACCAACGAAGCCGTCGATAAAATCAATGAAATAGAAAAGGAAAGCAAGCGCCTCGACGTTGAACTCGAGCAACTGCGAAACCGCGAGTACCTGAAGCAAAAAGCACAGGATAACAATCTGGCAATACAACCGCCTTGACAGACGGCCCCCGGCCCCGAACGGGCAAAACAGAACGCCCGTGAGACGCCGCAGGGCTGGGACCTGGTGCGGAACTTACGTGCCTCCGGCACAACGACCGGCACAGGAGAACGATATGAAGACCTCCGCTTATATCGCAATATTCGCCCTGCTCGTTATTATCGTCGTTGTCAGCGTACTCATGAACTTCAGCCAACCCGCATCGCCACTCAGCGCGACGACGAAAAAGGAAGAGACGACGCCGAACGAGCGGCCCGTCGAAACTCCGGCACAGCCTCCCGCCGAAACCGCGCACCGCTCCCCCGGTCTGACAATCAGCCCCGGCGGCACGGATGATGAACAGGAAACCTCTCACGTGAATCCCCCCCTGCCGCCGAACCGGGATGTCGCGCGCCTTCCCGCTGCGGAAGGCGCGGTTCTCGCGCGCCACATCATCGACGACGGAGACACCTACACGAAACTTGCAGAAAAATACTACGGATGCAGCGGAAGGGACACCCACCTGTTCGCAAAACATATCGAACGGGCGAACCCGGACAAGAACGCCAGGAACCTGCAACCGCATTCTACAGTGACAATACCCGCTCTTACGCCGGAACTCTCGGCACGCCTCGGGGGCGGGAACGCGCGGACAGCGCCCGTGCAGCCCGCAACCGTGCGCACCAGCGGACCGGATTTGAGCGCGTACCGCATCTATATGGCACAGCCCGGAGACAGCCTGGAGAGGATAGCCCACGTGAAACTGGGCTCGACGCGGAAATGGAAGGAACTGTTCGAACTCAACAAAAAACTGGGCCTGATGAGTGACCCGAATGACTTGAAAAGGAATCAACAGATTGTGCTCGGACTGAAGTAAAGGTAGTAAAGGTGACTGTCACCAATTACGGAGTCGAGGGAGCGCTGCGACCGAGACTCGTAGATTGGTGACTGTCACCTTGCCAAGTGTATCTTTGGCCAATTAAATCCGTGAATGCGCAGCGTGAAATACTAACTCTCAACTAACCCATCTAATGAGGGAGGGGAACAATGAAGAAATTCCTCGGCTGGAAAACCGCGTTGGCCGTTCTCGGCCTGATTCTTTTCGCGCAGGGCTGCGCAAGCACCGATACGGTTGGCATACAGAGGTACGACGAGGTGCGCGCAAAACACGCCCGGCTGCTTGACGAAAACCAGCGCCTGGACGAACGAATCGCAAACCTGCACTCCGTCATAGAAGCACTGAACAAAGAAATCGAGCGCCTCGGCCCGATGCACGAGGAAGTAAAGGGACTCGAAGCCTCCCGTAACGCCCTGACGGTGCAGGTAAAGAAACTCGAGGCGCAACTCGCAGAACGCGACAGGAAACTCGAAGAGATGCGCGTGGCCCTTGAGCAACTGACCGGCAGGAAGTGGACGGTCTTCGCGGGCGGGCTCAGGGTGCCCATCCAGGGCGACATCCTGTTCGACTCCGGCAAGGCAAATCTGAAAAATGCGGGGAAACTCCCGCTTCAAAACCTGCAGGAGTCGGTCAACAAGGTACTTGAACAGCACGGGGTCGGCATCGACTACATCCGTATCGACGGGCACACCGACACCGACCCGATTAAGCACTCCGGCTTCGGAGACAACTGGCTGCTCGGAGCCGCGCGCGCCAACACCGTGCGCAAATATATGACGGAACTCGGCGGCTGGAGCGCATACAATATGTATGTCACTTCCTTCGCCTACACGGTGCCGGTCGCCGAAGGGAACACCAAAGAAGCGAAAGCGAAAAACCGCAGGGTCGAAGTTTACATCGTCCCCGCCGCAGGCAAATAACCGGGGAATGTGAAGCCGGTCGCCCCCGCTGTTCGAACGGAGCGACCGGCCCGGGGGCCGGATTAACGGGTTTACAACGTCTCCAGGCGTCCGATAGCGCGGACGCGGCTCTCAAGGCCCTTCCCGACCGGTTCGATGTTCGGCGGAAGGGGTCGAAAGACACCGGGCCCAGGCCTGGTTTCTACGAACAACACAGTCACTCCCTCTCCCGTAACCGGCCCCGTGGGAGAGGGTCCCCGGGAAGCACAGAATCCGGTGACTGTCACCATTACGGAGCGCAGACCCCCGATTTATCGGGGGGCCAGCTCGTAGATGGTGACTGTCACCGAAAAATGAAACTTTGAGAAAACCCACTCAATGAATATCGACCGAAAAATAAAATCGCGCGCCGCCCTCGTCGGGATGACCATTGTCGCGGTTATGATGCTGCTCATCGGTCGGCTTTATTACGTCCAGATAATCGCGTCCGATGAAATCATCGCCGCCCACCGGCGCCAGTTCGAAACCAGGATAATGGAGCCGCCCGCGCGCGGGGATATCATCTGCCTGCGAAACGGCCTTCCGGTCCTCCTTGGCACCACCGTCCATATGCCCGCGCTGACCGCCAACCCGAGGACCGTCGGGGACAAGGAAAATATCGCGGCGCAACTCGCGCAAATCCTCGACCGCGACCGCGACGAGTTGCTCGTCCTGCTCAGCAAAATCTATCAGCCGGACGGAAGACCGAACTACCACGTGAATATCGCCGAGCGCCTGACACAGCACCAGGTGAGCCTGATACGCGCGCTCAAGTGCGGCGCGCTTCACCTGACCGACCGCCCGGTGCGCGTATATCCCCGGGCGAGGCTGCTCTCCACCGTTCTGGGATTTGCGGGCCGGGGCGAAGACGGCTTCCAGAACCGCGGACTGGAAGGGCTTGAAAGGCAGTACAACGAGGTCCTCCGAGGAGAAGGCGGGCTGAAGGTTTACGCCGCCGACGCGGGCAGAAAAAAAATTACACTCCTGAAAGAGCGAAGTACGCCCTCAAGAAAGGGCGGCAGCATTATTCTGACGATTGACGCCGATATTCAGCAAATCGCCGAAGAGGTCCTGGCCGACATATTCGAGAAGTGGCTGCCGGAGAGCGCCACGGCCATCGTGATGGACCCGCACACCGGCGACATCCTTGCAATGGCAAATGTGCCGGACTACGACCCGAATCATTACGGGGCTTTTATGCCCGACGAGCGCCGCAACCGCGCCGTCACCGACACCTACGAACCCGGCTCCACTTTCAAGCCGTTTATCGCCTCCTTCGTGCTGGAAGAAGGACTTGCCACGCCCGAGACTTCGTTCAAATGCTACGGACTGGTCGAAGGACGGGCAATCGGCGACCACTGTTCCGGCTGGCTTACCCTGCGGGAGGTCATTGTAAAGTCCTCCAATCGAGGGGCCGCGCGGTTGGCGCTCCTGCTTAACAGGTGCGGCAAACTGCAGCCCGGGATCAGGCGTTTCGGCTTCGGCGAATTCACGGGCATCGACTTCCCGGGCGAGCGGGCGGGCGCCGTTACGCCGGGCGCGCACTGGAGCAAATCCACGGCGGGAAGCGTCGGCTTCGGACACGAAATCGCCGTTTCCCCGCTCCAACTCATCCGCGCCTACTGCGTAATCGCGAACGGCGGAAAACTCGTTCATCCCCGGCTCGTCAGCGCAATAATCGGGCCCGACGGGAAAAGGACTGAAGTGGAGCGAGACGACCCGGTGACCGTTCTCGACGCCGGAGTGGCCCGCGTAATGCTCGACATACTCGGCGACGTCGTCAGGGAGGGCACCGGCAAGGCGGCCCGAATCCCCGAATATGAAATCGGCGGCAAGACCGGCACCGCCGAGAAGGTAATCAACGGAGTTTACTCGCGCTCGCGGCATACCTCGTTCTTCGCGGGCATCGGCCCGCTCGAGAGTCCGCGCCTGTGCGTGCTCATTTGCGTCAACGACCCCAAAGGCGGCACATTCGGCGGAACAGTCGCCGCGCCCGGCGTGGGCGAAATCTTCCGCCGCTCACTGCGCTTAATGCAAAAGACGACGCAAAAGGTGACTGTCACTAATTACGGAATCGACCCCGACTTTGTCGGGGGAGATTCGTAGATTAGTGACTGTCACCCTTTTGCATTGCGAGACTCAGACGCAGAATAGAAACGAACTGAACAGCAAATTATGAGACTGAAAGACCTACTAAAACACATTCGTTACCTCGGCATAGCCGACTTTCGCGACATTGAGATTGGCGACGTCGTCAACGATTCCCGTCACGTGCACCCCGGCGACGTCTTTGTCGCGATACGGGGCATAAGGGAAGACGGCGCAAAATACGCCTCCGACGCCGCAGCCCGGGGCGCTGTGGCCGTCGTCGCCGAGGGCCCGGTCGAGGGAATCAACGGAATGCCGCTCATCGTTGTGGACGATGCGCGCATCGCTCTCTCCGGCCTGTCCGCCGCGGCACACGACCACCCGTCCACCAAACTCGAAATCATCGGGATAACCGGCACCAACGGAAAGACGAGCGTGAGCCTGCTCATCCGTTCAATCCTCAAAGCCGCCGGAATCGAGGCGGGCCTGCTGGGCACCATCTCGTACGACACGGGCCTTTACGCCCTGCCGGCGCCGATTACCACGCCGGAGTCGTCCGACATACAGCGATACCTGGCACAGATGGCCGCCTGCGGCCTGACGCATGCCGTTATGGAAGTGTCGTCTCACGCGCTCGCCCAGGGCCGGGTGCGCGACGTGGATTTCGACGCGGGCGTTTTCACGAATTTCTCCGCCGAGCACCTCGATTACCACGGGGACATCGAAAACTATTTCGACGCGAAGGCGGAACTCTTCCGCATGCTGAAACCCGAAGCCCACGGGATAATCAACGCCGACGACCCGCGCGCGGCGCGCCTCGCCGCACAGACGCGGGCCGCGGTCACGCAGTACGGCCTGGAGCACAGCGCTCCGGTCTCCGCGCGGATACGCGGGGTCGGTATGACCGGCTCGGATTACACCCTGCTCCTCGACGACAGGGCGATTCCCGTCTCTTCGCCGCTGCCGGGCAGACACAACATCCTTAATGCACTGGCCGCGGCGGCGGTATGCCTGCGGCTGGGAATCGACGCCGGAGACATCAGGGACGGCATCGAGGCGGTCCGGGCGGTTCCCGGACGACTGGAGCGGGTCGAGGCGGGGCAGCCCTTCGACGTGTTCGTTGACTACGCGCATACCGAGGACGCGCTGAATACGGTGCTTGCCGGCGTGCGGCCGCTGGTTCGCGGCAGGCTGATTACGGTCTTCGGCTGCGGCGGAGACAGGGACCGCAGCAAACGCGCGCCGATGGCCGCCGCTGCGGAGCGCTGGTCCGACCGCGTCGTCCTGACCTCCGACAATCCGCGTTCGGAAGACCCGCCGGCGATTATCGAAGAGATAAGGGCGGGATTTTCGTCCTCGGCGGACTACGTGATTGAACCGGACCGCGCCGCGGCGATTGAAGCGGCGCTGCAAACGGCGCAGCCGGGCGACCTTGTTCTCATCGCGGGAAAGGGACACGAAACGGTGCAGAAATTCGCAGACGGAGAAATTCCTTTCGACGACAGAGCCGTAGCATTACGGGTACTGGAAGAAAAAAAACCGGAAACGAGCGCGGAGGAAGCCCTCGGGCTTCGCACAATCAAGGTCTGAAAATCCGCGGATAACAGAAAAACTTCAAACGGGCAGAAATGATACCTCTGAAACTACAGGAAATCGTCGGAATCATCGGAGCACAGCGCCGGCCCGTACGGGATTTCACGGTAACCAGTGTATCCATCGATTCACGCACGCTTGAGAGGGGGGACCTGTTCTTTGCGGTCAGGGGCGACCGGTTCGACGGACACGACTTCGTGACCGAGGCCCTTGACAGAGGGGCGTGCGCCGCGGTTGTTGAAGCAGGAAAGCCAATACGCACAAAAAATCCGGTGAGTCCGTACGGGCTGCGCGTAAATGATGCGATCGGCGCGCTGGGGCGGCTGGCGCACCACTGCCGAACGCTCTCTCCGGCCGTGTTCATCGCCGTTACCGGCAGCAACGGCAAGACCACGGTGAAAGATATGACTCACCACATCCTCGCCGAAACCATGGATGCGGTAAAATCGCCGAAGAGTTACAACAACTTCATCGGCGTGCCGCTCTCCCTGCTCGGCGTCACGCCGCAAACACGGGCGGCGGTGGTGGAACTCGGCACGAACGCGCCCGGAGAAATCGCATATCTCTCCGAGATGGTTCTCCCCCATATCGGCGTCATTACCAATATCGGGCTGACCCACCTGGCCGGACTGAAGGACATCAACGGCGTGGCGGAGGAAAAATCGCAACTCCTTCGCTCATTGAGCGGGGACGGCCTGGCCGTGCTGAACGCGGACGACCGCTGGTTCGAGAGCCTCGCCGAAACTGCGCCCTGTCCGCACATCTCGTACGGCCTGGAAGGAGAGGCGGCTTTTACCGCCGACGAAATCTGCCAGAACGGGGACACCACGACGTTTTACCTGAACGGCCTGGAGCGCATAACGCTGGGCTGTCCCGGCAGGCACAACGTTTCCAATGCGCTCGCGGCGATTGCCGTAGCGCAGCGAATGGGCGTCGGGGTCGAGAGCATACGCCGGGCACTGGAGACCTTCAGTCTGCCGCCGATGCGTCTCGAACGTGAAGAGGTTGCGGCCGTAACGCTCATCAACGACGCCTACAACGCCAACCCCCACTCGGTCGGCGCGGCAATAAGCGTGCTGGACGGCGCGCCGTGCGCGGGAAAGAAAATACTCGTCATCGGGGAAATGGCGGAACTGGGCGCGCAAAGCCGGGAGATACATCGCTCCATCGGCAAGGCGGCCCTGGCTTCGGGGTTGGACCGTCTAATCGCGGTCGGAGGCGACGCGCGATACATCTACGAAGCGGCGCGCGCCGGAGGCAAGAAACTGCACGCACAGTATTGCGAAAATATCGACAAGGCGCTTGACGTTCTTCTCGAGGCCGCGCGTGAAGGAGACATCGTCCTCTTCAAGGCCTCGCGTGAAGCGCAACTGGAAAGACTTATAGCGGCAATCAGGGACCGCCTGGCCAGCAGGGTTGCAGATGCTTTATGCCCTACTGTATGAACTTTTTCGCGGTAAGACAGTGCTTGGACTGGACCTGTTCGACAGGTTCGGCAAGCTGATGGTCCGCTCGACGGGCGCGGCCGCAACGGCGTTCATACTGTGCCTGCTGCTCGGCCCGAAGGTGATAAGGTTTCTGAAAAGCCACGGAATACAGGAAAAAGTCGACAAGAACCCGGACGTATTGAAAGGACACAACAGCAGCAAGGCGAACGTTCCCACGATGGGCGGTATCCTGCTGGTCGGAGCGATTGTAATCTCGACCGCGCTGTGGGGCAGACTCGATTATTACTACGTGGTGATGGCGCTGCTGACCACGCTCGTGCTGGGACTGATCGGGTTCATCGACGACTGGATTAAACTGACCGAGCGCAACAAGAAGGGAATGACGATAGTGGCGAAGATACTGCCGCAGTTGCTGCTCGGATTGCTCCTTGGAATTTTTCTGCTGCGCCACTCCGCACTGCACGGCTACGAGAAGACGGGCCATTTGATTATCCCGTTCTTCGCAGCCGGGTCGATTTACCTGGGTGCGCTGTACATCCTCCTCGTGGCCGGCGTGATTACGGCCTCGTCCAACGCGGTCAATCTGACCGCCGGGCTGGACGGCCTGGCGGCGGGCTGCACGCTCACGGTCGCGCTGGCGTTCACGGCGTTCGCGTACCTGGTCGGACGCACGGACTACTCGGCGTACCTCGGCGTGACGCACGTGCCCGGCGGCGGAGAGTTGACGGTATTCTGCGCGAGCATTGTCGGCGCCGTTCTGGGATTTCTCTGGTTCAACTGTCATCCCGCGAACGTGTTTATGGGCGACACCGGGGCGCTGACGCTGGGGGGAGCCATCGGCTACGTGGCGGTGGTCCTCAAGCACGAGATTGTGCTGTTCATTGCGGGTGGCGTGTTCGTCCTGGAGGCGCTTTCGGTGGTTATCCAGGTGGCGTATTACAAGCGAACGCGCAAGCGCGTGTTCCTGTGCGCGCCGATACATCATCATTTCATATTCAAGGGATGGACGGAAACGCAGGTGACGGTGCGGATGTGGCTGCTGTCGGCCATCTTCGCGCTGGCGAGCCTGGCTACTTTGAAAATCCATTAAAATGAAGGGAGGGTCTGAACCTGTCCCGAATCAGGTCGGGAGACCCTTTCGCGGCCGGGCAGCCGGCGGGAGCGGTAATACAATTCGCTTGCCCGCGGCGGCTCGCCGCTCACTCTTTTCAGAGAGGGGAAGCCCCCGGAAGGCAGCGCGCACCGGGGGTGGAAAAGAGTGATTCAGGAAACACCATCTCCATTTATCTCCTTTTTGGGCAGGGGTCACAGGGCTTCCGCTTGCGGAAACTTTGGGCCCCTGTCTTATTGAAAATTAACTGGCTATAGGAAGGCGACTGTCACCAATTACGGAGCAAAAGGTGACTGTCACCAATTACGGCCCCGACAGTCATATTAAAATAATGCGAAAGTCGGGGCGTAGATTGGTGACTGTCATCCTTTTGCAATGCGAAAGCCGGCTCGTAGATTGGTGACACTTGTCCGCCGACGGTTTGTGGCCCCTACAGGCCACCCGTAGGGGTGGCGGAGTCACCTTGCCAATCGCCAGCGAGGGAAACAATGACGCGCAACGGTGACTGTCGTCAACGGAATCATCGCGGAAGCGGCGCGACCGCGATTCGCAGATTGGTGATTGTCACCGTATCACTGCTGCTCACGGGCTTCGCATCCACCGCGCTTGCCGTTCCGAAATATTCGGACGACACGGCCGAAGGCGGAACGGACGCGCCCTGCTCCCTCACTGCCGTTACGCATAACTTCCAGGGCTTCACGGAAGACCTGACACTGTCCTTCGAGACAGGCGAAGGGACCGCCTCGAAAACGAAAACGGTGCCCCGCTACAAGGTCCTCTACCTCGAACTGTCTTCGAGGCTCATCATCACGCTGCAAAAGACGGCGGCAAATGCGAAAGCACCGCCGCTCTCCACGCCGCTGATTGCCTCTATGGAAATCAGGCGGGACGGCGCCGCTCCGGAAATCCATATCCGCACGCGACGACCCGTCAGGTTTGCCGTCACGGAAGAAGGCGGCTCGCTCGAAATATCCCTCGCCGACTTCAGGAAATCCTCTTACTGGCTGCGAATCGACGCGATTCATTTCACGTCACCCTATGCGACCGGCCGGCTAAGAACGCATCTGCTTCGCGAAGGCATCGCGGCATTCCCGGCACGGGCGGGTCCGAAAAAATGGACGATATCGTGCGAGGAAGGCTTCAGTACCCTGCAGGAGGCCGGGAAGAAAAGGAAAGAGTTGCAGGAGAAAGTCGATTCCATAATCGCGCGCGACCTTTCGATGCCGTTTCCCGCGACGGTGTCGGTCGATTTCGATGCCGGTTACGACGGCGCTCCCCGGGAGGCGCTGCCCGCCCCCGACGAAAAAACCGACTCCCTTGTCAATGCGCTCTCGAAGGACCCGGTCAACCCTGAGGCGGATATCAGGGACAAACGCCTCAGCAACACATGCAGGAAAATCCTCAAAACCGGCCGGGCTGCGATGCCTTCGCTGATAAGAGGCGCGTACTCCGCAGACGAAAACATCCGCCGTTCGTGCCTTTTCATACTCACGCAAATCCCCGGACCCGGCCGCGACGCCGTTCTGGTGGACGCGCTTGAGGGCGGCGAGGCCGCACTGCGCACGGAAATTCTTCTTTGCCTCTCCCGGCAAAGGATGAACAGAACGCTGCTGCCCGCCTTCAAGGCCGTTCTTTCGGACGAAGACAAATGGGTGCGCCTGTTCGCGGCGCGCACTCTCGCGCAGTCGTGCGTTTCCGACGGCGTGCGCGCGATGATTGATTTCATCGACGACGACGAAACCTGCGACGAAGCCGGCGACGTGCTCTACGCCGTCACGCAAAAGAGATTCATCGAAGGCGGACCCGGCGGCGTCGATGACGCAAAGCGCAAAGCGCTGCTGAAAGAATGGCTGTACTGGTGGCGGCAGGAAGGAGCCAAAACCGCGTTTTCCTCGGAACCGCTTCTGGAGAAAAGGCCCGAGGCGCGGATTCTGACGAAATTGCTGAACACGCCGGCGGCCGACGAAATAGATGACGTATCCGGAATCGAAAAACTGCGCTTTCACAGGATTTATATGACGGACGACAGGATTCTGGCCGCCGCGGCGGTCGAAGACGGCGGTCCGACAGTGGGAGTGCTGAAAAGAGTCGAAAACGGGGAACCTTCTCTGTTCTGGTCTGAAGAAATCCCTTCGATGAAAGTTAACTGGAGATCAAGTGACGCGCACTTCTTCGTTTTTGACGCGGACGGCGACGGGGCAGACGAGTTTGCAGTCCTCATCGGGGGGAAAAGGGAAAGCGGAGAAATCTGGACGGTCCTAATCTACCGTCTGGAAAAAGACCGCTACGTCGAAATCTTCCGGGAAACGCTCGGCGAGGAAATCATCGAAAATCCGGACGGCCTCTTCAAGAAGCAGAGGTCGCGGCACACCCTTCTGAATTTCAGGAAAGCGGCGGAAGGAATGCCCGACATTATCGCCCGCCGAATCGAGATAACCGGCACCGGCGCGAACACCGAATCCTCCGAAACAGAGTTCGAAATCAAGTGGAACGGCAAGGAGTACAAAATGCCCGAGCCCGAAGAACCGGAATCATATTCTGCCGCACCCGACAACTCTCCCGACGATAGCACGACAGCAGAAGAAGCACCCGCGGCAGGAACCGTTGACGGGCTGGAAATCATTGCGGACAAGTCCGATGCCGTGCTGATACTCCTCAGGGACGGGAAGGAAATCAAGCGGTACACCGCCAGGTTCGGCGCCGTCGGGGGCGACAAGGAGGTCGAGGGCGACCAGAAAACCCCTGAAGGCGAGTTTTACATCTGTGTAAAAAATCCCAACAGCCGCTACCATCTCTCAATGGGAATCAGTTACCCGAACATTGAGGACGCAGAGCGCGGCCTGAAAGACGGGGTTATTACAAAAGAGCAGCACGATAAAATCGTCGTTGCGATAAACAAGGGCGGCATACCGCCGTGGAAGACAAAACTCGGCGGCGAGATATTCATCCACGGCGACGCCGAAACGCGCGAAAACACCCTCGGCTGCATCGCGCTGAACAACAAGGATATGGAAGAACTCTACTCGCTCGTGAAACTTGGAACGAAGGTCGTCATACAAAAATGAACCTGTCTCTGGCAGCGTGGCGCAATATCCTTCTCGGCGCAGTCTTCGCACTGCTCGTCGTCGGCGCAATAGCGATATACAGCGCCAGCGGCGTGCGGGCCGACCTGCGCTACCAGGACGACACGCTGTTCCTCAGAAAGCACCTTCACGAACTGCTCCTCGGCCTGGTGCTTATGGTCGGTCTGGCCATCGTGCCGCCGGGTGTGCTGCGCAAGTCCGGAGCGATTGTGCTCATCGCGGCCGAGTTGATGCTCGTCGCCGTGCTGATTCCGGGTATCGGGAAAGAGTACCACGGTTCGCGGCGCTGGTTCAGCCTTGCCGGGACGAGTTTCCAGCCGTCGGAGTTCGCCAAAATCGCGCTCCTTGTCTTCCTCGCGGGCCGGGTGGCCGGGAAGAAGCGGAGGGAACTGGCGCGGTTCTGGCCCGCGGCGGCGATTCCCATTGCGGCCGTGATTCTGACGGCCCTGCTTATCGAACGCGAACCGGACAAAAGCACGGCGTTCTTTATCGTGCTCGTCGGCTCGCTGATTCTCGCCGTGGGCGGAGTGCGCATTAAACATCTTGCAATGTCGTACGGCGCTCTGCTGCTGGTCGTCCTGCTGCTGGTGGGCGTCGCGGCCCTGGCGGGCAAAGGCGAGGCGATTAAGAAACAGTATGCATACGTCGTCGCGCGTATCACGGTCGCCGACGAATACCAGGTGGAGCAGTCGCTCAGCGCGCTGGCCAGCGGCAAGGCGACCGGCGTAGGCCCCGGCGGAGGACTGCTGCAACTTGGGTACCTCCCTATGGCGGACAGCGACTTCATATTCGCGATTATCGGACAGGACGCCGGCTTCCTGGGCACTTTGGGCGTGATTGCATTGTTCGCGCTGTTTGTGCTGAGCGGGTTGAATATCGCGTTCAGGACGCCGGAGCGGTTTCCGGCACTGCTCTGCTTCGGGCTGACGGCGGGCATAGGACTCCAGGCGGCGATACACATCGCCGTTGTGTCGGCGGTCGTCCCGACCACGGGAATCGCGCTGCCGTTCATAAGCAGGGGCGGGTCGGCGATGATGATGGCGCTGGCGTCCGTCGGGATTGTGATGAGTATCGCGCGCGCGTCGGCTCAAGGCCGGAACGTGAAAAAGCGGCGAGTCGTCGCGCGAAGCGTTACGTCGCGCCGAAAAAAGATTACGGCAAAGAACTTCGCGCACAGGTAGGGGCTCCGCACCAGCCCGGAACTGTTCTAATTACAACGCAAAAGGTGACTGTCACCAATTACGGCCCCGACATTCATATAAAAATAATGCGAAAGTCGGGGCGTAGATTGGTGACTGTCATCCTTTTGCAAAAACGCTTTGAGAAAAACAGAAATGAAAATACTGTTTGCAGGGGGCGGCACCGGCGGCCATCTCTCGCCGGGAATCGCCCTGGCCGAGGAGTTTACCAGGAGTAACCCCTCCTCAGATATTCTGTTCGCCGTGACGGGAAGGGAAGCGGAGGAGGCCTTCTTCGACGACAGGGATTTCCGGCGCGAAGTCGTGAACGCGCCGCGTTCCGGCGGCACGCTTTTCTCGCGGCTCGCCTTTCCCTTCCGGTTCGTGCGGGCCGTCGGAAAATGCAAGCGCCTCATCAGGGATTTTTCGCCGGACGCGGTCATAGGGCTGGGTGGCTACGCCTCGGCTCCGGTGGTCTTTGCCGCGCACAGCCGCGCAATCCCGAGCGCGCTCATAGAACAGAACGCCATTCCCGGCCGCGCAACGCGCTTTCTGGCGTCGAGGGCAAACGAGATATACTGCCAGTTCCCCTGCACGGTGGAGACGCTCGAGAGCCGAGGCAGTCCCTTCCTCACCGGCACGCCGGTCCGCGCGGAAATCCTCGACGGCGACGGCCCCGCCGCATCAAGTATGCTTAAACTTGACCCCGAGCGGCGGACGATACTCGTTATAGGCGGAAGCCAGGGCGCCAGGGGCGTAAACGATATCGTAACGGCGACACTGCCGCGTCTTGCCCGCGACTACGGTCTGCTGCAGGTCGTTCATCAAACCGGAAACGCCGACTACGACCGGGTGAGAAGCGAATACGCGAAATATCACATTGAGGCGCGCGTGTTTCGCTTCATCAAGCCGGCGGGGGCCGCCTTTCGCTCCGCCGATATCGTGATATGCCGCGCGGGCGCGACTGGCATTGCCGAGATTACCGCGCTCGGCCTGCCGTCGATTCTTCTGCCCTATCCGCATTCCCTCGACGGGGAACAGCGCGCGAACGCGGCGCAACTGGTCGAACGCGGCGCGGCGTACATTGTCGACGAACTCTCGCCCGGCGCGCAGGACGAACTCTACGCCGCGCTGAGCAGACTCCTTGACGACAGTGACAAAGCGCGGCAGGTCGGCGAAAACGCCGCGAGTATGGGATACCCGCAGGCGACAAAAACCATCGTCGACAGAATCACCGCCATAGCGGGAAAAGCGCGTTCACCGGCAGCAAAAGCAACTGCCGCCCGGTGACTGTCACCAATTACGGAATCGAGCGAGCCCGGCGAGCGAGATTCGTAGATTGGTGACTGTCACCGTAAGAATGTTTCAAGTAACGGAAAGCAACATCGGTGACAGTCACTAATCTACCAGATTGCTCGCTTCGCTCGCAATCTCGGTAATTAGTGACAGTCACCGTAAAAATCGCGAAAACTTCGAGGATCGAATAATGGATAACATCAGGAATGTTCATTTCGTCGGAATCGGCGGTATCGGAATGAGCGGCATTGCCCGCATACTGCTGAAGCGCGGGTGCGCCGTCTCCGGTTCCGACATCCGCGATTCACACATCCTCGACTCGCTGCGCGACTCCGGCGCGAAGATATACACAGGCCACAATCCGGACAACATCCCGGCATCGACCCAACTCGTCGTCCGCTCCGAAGCCGCCAGGCCGTCAAACCCGGAAATCGCGCGGGCCGCTTCGGGCGGGATACCCGTAATGACATACGCCGAATGTCTCGGCGAACTGATGAGGCATTACCGAGGCGTGGCGGTCGCGGGCACTCACGGCAAAACCACCACCACCGCGATGATAGTCGCGATACTCAGGCAGGCCGGACTCGACCCGAGTTTTGTAATCGGCGGCGAGACGCCGTGGCTGGGCGGCGCTTCCGCCCTCGGCAAGGGCGACCTCTTCGTCGCCGAGGCATGCGAATATCACCGCTCTTTTCACAGCCTGAAGCCCGAGATTGCCCTCATCAATAATATCGAAGAAGACCACCTGGACTACTACAGCGGCATCGAGGAAATCACCGACGCCTTCGGCCTTTTCGTGGAGCAGATTCCCGAGAACGGCCTGCTCGTGTTCAATGCCGACGACGAGCGGGCGATGCACGCGGCGGAATGGCGCCGCTGCGAGGCGAGAACCTTCGCATTAAACCGGCGCGCCGACTGGACCGCCTCGGAAATAAGTTCCTCGTTCGGCTTCACGTCCTTCAGGGCGCACTTCAGGGGAGCGCCGTGGGGCAGGTTCTGCCTCAAGATGTCCGGCCTGCACAACGTCGCAAACGCCCTGGCCGCAATGGCGGTGACCGAATACCTGGGCACGGGCGAAGAGACTATGGTGCAGGCGTTTGCCGCGTTTCCCGGCGTACGCCGGAGGTTCGAGGAACTGGGCGAGGTAAACGGCGTCACCGTCGTTGATGATTACGCGCACCATCCCACCGCCATACGCGCAACGCTTTACGCGGCAAGGCTCACCTACCCCGGGAAAAAAATATGGTGCGTATTCCAGCCGCACCAGCACAGCCGCACGCGCCATCTGCTCAAAGACTTCGCGCGTTCCTTCGGTGAGGCCGACTGCGTCATCGTGCCGGACATCTATTTCGTCCGCGACAGTCTGTGGGAGACGGGCCGCGTAAGCGCGGAAGACCTTGTGAGAGAGATTTCCCTGCTCGGCGGGAGCGCAAAATACATCCCGGATTTCGACGGGATTATGAAGATGATAAGCAGCGACGTCCGCCCGGGAGACCTTTTGCTGACAATGGGGGCGGGCAACATCCACGAGGTTGCGCATCGCCTGGTCGGCGAGAGCCGTCCCGCGAAACTGCCGCAGGAGGCCGTATGTTGAAAACCGGAACCGGCATTATCGCGCACGACACAAAGTCGATTGCCGGGACGTTCCATCGCACGGTTCGACGCGAGGCGTCTCTGGCCGACTTCACGTCGTTTCGCATCGGCGGCATCGCGCGGTGGCTCTTCCGCCCGACGGACGGGCGCGAGACGGAAACGCTTCTCGGTGCGTTCGGCGGAAGGCCCTGTCGCATCCTGGGCGGCGGCACGAACATCCTTGCCGCATCAGAGATTATTGAAGAACCCGTTATAATACTCCCGCCCGAAACCACCTGGGAGATTCTGGAACAGAGTGATAACCGCGTCCTGATACGGGCGGCGGCGGGAATGCCGCTGGCGGCGCTCGTGAGAGAGACGGTGGCGCGGCGGATGAGCGGCCTGGAGGCGCTGGCAGGCATCCCGGGAACAGTGGGCGGCGCGGCCGTGATGAACGCCGGCGGCAAATACGGCTGCATCGGAGACCGCATAAAGAGAGTTGAAGCGCACGACAGGGACGGCGTCGGACGCGTGCTCGACCGCGAGGAACTCGTTTTCGGCTACAGGACCAGCAACCTGCGGGGCCTGACGGTGACCGGCGTGACGCTCTCGCTCGAACGCCGCAGGCATATCGAGACGTTGACGCGCCTGCAGGAGATTCTGTATGAAAAGCGGGCGACCCAGCCGCTCGGGCAGAAGTGCGCGGGATGCATATTCAAGAATCCGGCCGGTTATTCGGCGGGAAAACTGATTGAGGAGGCGGGAATGGCGGGAGTCGGCTGCGGCGACGCGGTCGTATCGCGCCTGCACGCAAACTTCATCGTCAACTGCGGCCGGGCGACTGCGGCCGACGTGCTGCGCCTGATTGAAATCGTGCGGAAAAAGATTGAATCGGAATTCGCGCTGGCCCTTGAACTTGAAATCGATATCTGGTAATAAGAACTCTGGCTGCGCCGAAACCGGACGGTTTTTTGCCGGCGCACTGGTTCTTCGCGGCAGCGCTCGTGCGTGCCTGTCTTCACCAACGGAAGGAGTGCGGCGGAAAATGAGCGTGAAGAACGGGAAACCGGGTGTGGCTGTTCTGGCCGGAGGAGTTTCCTCCGAGCGCGAGGTATCGCTCAGGTCCGGCAAAGCGGTGGTGTCGGCGCTGAAGATGATGGGTTATCCGGTCGAACTGGTTGATGTAACCTCCTGCGACATTTCCGAACTCGACAGGCCCTTTGACGTCTTTTTCATCGCACTTCACGGCGGTTTCGGCGAAGACGGCTCACTTCAGAAAATTATGGAGGAACGCGGCCTGATATACACCGGCTGCGACGCCGCCTCCAGCGAACACTGTATGGACAAGGTCGCCGCGAAACAGGCCTTCGCCTCGGTCCACCTGAACACCCCGCCTTATGTCCTGATACAGGGAAACGCCTCGAACGGCGAAATACGCTCGGCCGCGCGGGACATCTCGCTGCCGGCCGTGGTAAAGCCCCGCTCGGAAGGCTCCAGCGTGGGCGTTACCATTGCAAGGAATGCGGAATCGCTCCGCAAGGGAATCAAAGAGGCGCAGCGTTATTGCGATACGGTGCTGGTGGAGCAGTACATCGACGGCCGGGAATTGCACGTGGCGGTGCTGGGCTGCGCGGCGCTGCCGATTGTCGAGGTGCTCCCGAGCCGCGAGTTCTACGACTACGAAGCGAAATACGGCGATTCCGGCACGCAGTATTCAACAAGCGTCGATTTGCCGCATATGGTGTATGACCGCGTGCAGGATGCGGGGCTTTCGGCGTTCAAGGCGCTGGGCTGCCGCGATTTCGCGCGGGTGGACGTGATGCTGTCGAAAAACAACCGCCCGTTCGTGCTGGAGGTAAACACCATCCCCGGATTCACCGAGAAGAGTCTCCTGCCGATGGCCGCCGCCGCGGCCGGCATTGCATTCCCCGTGCTGTGCGACAAAATAGTGCAGTACGCCCTCCGACGCGCAACAGTCGCTTCCGGATAA
>JBDRIB010000085.1:0-20498 GCA_043816375.1 Planctomycetota bacterium
GCCGACGACTGCGCCGCTCAGGACTATCGAGCCCATACCGACGAGCACGTCGCTGCCTATTGTCGCTCCGTGCACTATTGCGCCGTGGCCCACTGTCACGCGGTCGCCGATTATCGTCGCGAACTCGTCGTCGGTGTGTACTACCGCGCCGTCCTGGATATTGGTCTGGCTGCCGATGACGATATGGTGCATATCGCCGCGCACCACGGCGTTGAACCAGACGCTGCTATCTTCGCCGATTGTCACGTCGCCTATCACCGAGGCGGTCCCGGCGATGAAAGCCGACTTGTGTATCTTTCCCGTTGATTCAGGCACTTTTTGCACTCTCGATTGTTCCACACTGAAGTAATACGGCCCCCCTGCGGGTCCGGCAATTCCGCGCATACTAACAGATGCCCTCCCTTCGGTCAATTCGCGCCGTTTCACGCCGGAACGCATACCGTAAAAGCCCGTCGTCGAGGAAACTCTCACCATAGGAATCGAAGTAGTTGATGGGGTTATTATTGACGAAGTTGTAGAGATTCATCGAGTCGTAGCTGAATACCGCCTCGTGGACGACGGCGCTGGTGCCGGCGTGGGTCCTGGCGAATTGCAGGTAGCCGTACTGCGAATGATAGGCGTAGGATTCAAAACGCCCGAGGTTGTAACCAGTCATTTTCTTCCAAGAGGTTCGCGCTCGCTGTCCTCGTTCCTCCCAAGCTTAGCTTCAAGGTCTTCAATTCTTGTTAACAGCTCTTTTACCAAAGAATCCGTTCTGCCCATCTCATACATAATTAGAAAGAGAACAAATAAAGGTACAGCAAGGTAATTTATACCAAGAATTTGCTCCACAAAAGACAGAGTGAGGAAAAAGATCGCCCCGGCAATGAGAATAACCCTGCCCATTTTTGGCCACCGAAATCGTCTTTGGATACGTTCTAGATCTCTTGACATTTGCTGCTCCTTACGGGTCGCCTGGCAATTAGGAAGGCCTTTCAGGCCGCCTCTATGTGCGTCGATGTGCATTCGCTCCGGAACGCGAACCCTGTTTGGCATACCTTTCTTACCCATAATTTGCCTTTGCAACACAGGATCTTTGATTTGTCTGATTACTTCCTTTGGCGTTCCGTGGTGGCGGTGCGTCGCTCGCTCAGCCTTGGTTACCTGCCTCCTCAGTGCAGTCTGATTGGCCCTGTACGTCGCCGCGGCGGACAGTCCACCAGTGAGGCCGCCGAAGAAGGCACCGTGAAAAGCACCTTGCAACACGTCGCCGCCGGTCAGCGCGGCCACTCCCGCTCCGGCACCTCCTCCTATTAGAACGCCTCCGCCAATGCCTGTCAAGACTGCTCGCGCCGCCGATTGCAGAACTGCCTTGCCTGACAACCGAATCGCGATACAATTGCTCATACGCTGGAATTTGAAACCGGCAATCGGCTGGTTTGTGCTAAAACATACAAAGTCCGGGAATGAATATGAACACGCTCTTTACGCCGTTCAAAACAAAAAACATCACAGTGCCGACGCGCATCGCCCGCGCCGCAACCGGCGAGAGAATGGCCGACGAGGACGGCAGGATGCCGCCGGGACTCGCCGAATATTACGCAAATCACGCGCGCGACAAGGTGGGACTGATTCAGCCCGGCTACACTTTCGTCGCCGAGGCGGGCCGGTGTTCGCCCGGTCAACTCGGCATGCACACCGACGCGGCCGCGGAGGCGTTCCGGCCGATGCTGGATGGAATCCACGGATATGGCGCCGTGGCCGTCGTCCAGTTGGTTTACAACTTCGCGCGTTCGCTCCGTATGCCGGTCGAGGAACTCGCCGGAATAAGGGACGCGTTCGCGGAGGCCGCGGCGCGCGCCAAAAGCGTCGGCTTCGACGGGGTCAGCCTTCACGCGGCGCACGGCTATCTTTTGAGCCAGTTCCTCAGTCCCTTTTACAACAGGCGCAGGGACGAATACGGCGGGTCGGTCGGGAACCGCGCAAGATTCCCGATGGAAGTCCTGCGCACGGTCCGCGCAAAAGTCGGCGACGACTTCTTCGTAATGGCAAAGATAAACACAAGCGATTATCTCGGAGAGAAAGGCGCGACCGAGGAGACAAGCATCGAGTCGTGCAGTATGCTGGCGGACGCAGGACTGGATATGATTGAAACAAGCGGCGGGATGCCGCGCTCAATCGGGCAGGCATTGTACGAGCGGCGCATTGAATCACGCGAAGACGAGGCGTTCTTCCGCGATTTCGCAATCAGGCTGAAAAAAGCCGCGGACATCCCAATAATGCTGACCGGCGGCATACGAAGTTACGAAGTAGCGGAGGGAGTCGTTCGCGACGGCATCGCGGACCTGGTCGGGATGGCAAGACCGCTTATGGCGGAGCCGGGTCTGGCGCGGCGGTGGTTCGAGGGCGACCGGCGGGCCGCGACCTGCACAAATTGCAACACCCGCTGCCAGGACGCGATTCACAACGGTTACTGCGAGATTGCCGCTGAAGCCGCCGATAATCGCTGAAATGGCAAAGGAGTATTCCGGGCGGACTTCCTATGGAAAAAGCACGGGCAACGAAGACAGGTTCCAGGTGGTTTGTGCCTTTGTCGCTGACGGTAATAGCCGTTGCGGCGATACTACCTTATGTTTCGTCCTGGTCGAATTCTTTTGTAGCCGACGACTGGGCGCACTTGATGTACTCGAGACTGCTGACGCCCTCGAAATTCGTCGAGAACTGTTCTTTCAGCCACAAGGATTACCTGTACCGGCCGGTGGCGATCGGATATTTCTATTTGAATTACTTTTTGTGGGGGGATAACCCTGTCGGCCATCACGCATTTAAGGGCCTGCTTTTCGCCGCTTCGAGCGTAGTTCTGTTCCTGTTCCTTCTCAAGGCAACTGGTCTTCGAATTGCCGCCCTGACGGCCGGACTTATATTTGCACTGCATCCCCTTAATGTGAGTTGCGCTATCTATCAGGCCGCCCATGCCAATGTGCTTTGCGTATTTTTCTATCTCCTTGCCCTTCTGCTATTCGTCCTGATGAGAAAGCGCCGCCGTGCCGGCATATCCCTGTACGCGGGCTTTTTGTTTGCAATGCTCCTGTCTTTTGGTTCGTACGAACTTGGATACACCCTACCCGCGGTTGTTATACTTGCTGATTTGCTGTTGGTTCGCCGGCCGGAGAGGGAAAGGTTGTTCCAGACAATACGCAGGGGCTGGCGGCTGCACGTCCCATACCTCCTGGTCGCGGTTGTATTTTTTGCCGCGCGGTTTTCCCTGATGACTAATGCCTACAAAATGGTACCGGTTTATGGCGCAGAATATTTCGCGGCTCTAAAAAATATGGTGGAAGTTTTGTTTCTTCCCGTGGGGCGCTTCGAACTTCCGGCGCCAGTGTGGCAAAGGCTTTTGCCTGCACTGGCCGGGTTATTGCTGCTGTTGTGGGTTCTAATCAGAGGGAGGGGAATGCGGCTTCCGGCGGTTTTCGCCGTTATGTGGTGTGTGGTAGCGATTATCCCCATCGCAGGCGATGTTAACCCGGTGTCTGCAATGGAAAATGTGCGATTTCTCGCGACCATCGTGCCTGCGTTCGGATTACTGATTGGGCTCTTTGCTCAGTCCTTCTGGGGAAAAGCACCGTCTCGCATTGTTGTCGGTCTTTGTCTGGCGGCAATTTTGACAGGACTGCTTGTCGTGAACCTGAAAATTCAGTCCCGATGGGCGGAAGAATCATCCAGAGTAAAGAGTATGGTAGAAACAGTGTACAAGACGGTCGCGGGAGAGCCACTGCCTTATCGCCTGGTCTTCGTAACATACCCGCCCTCTCCCCCCGGTGCCGGACTGCCCGACCCATTGTTCATTTCGTATGCAGTCCTTGCTAAAATACCTTTGGCCAATTCACGCGAGATTACGGCTCGTATCACATCTCCCTATGCCGTGGTGCAAATTCCGGAAGAGGTCAGGCGCTGGCTCCCGGTCCGGCTAAATGGTGACTGGTGGAGAGAGTACGACATTGAGCGGGAACCCAGAATTAGCCGGCAAGACCTGAATCGCACATTCTTTTTTTACTGGCGGGATAGAGAAAGTGTTTTGGTTGATTGCACGGAAACGATGAGAAAAAGGCTCGCAAAACCTCGAGAATGCAAACTCTTTGAATGGACCGCTGACAGAGCGTTCCCACACGAGGTAATCATAACCGGAAACTGCTCCTACAACGTTAACAAAGAGCAGAAATTAGTCTATATAGCTCCGAATCTGGCGAGTTCCAAACCGGTCATAATTGAGATCAATCTTGCAGGCATAAGAAGTAAGGATTTTGATTCAATAGATATAGAATTGTCGGCGGCAAGCAAGTCTTATGAAGAGGGCTTTTTTACAGCCGGGCTTACATGGCTCTGGGAGGGCGAAGCCCTGTCGCCCGCCACAAGAGTGGAACGTTTGGAAACGTTCCAAGGGCGTTATTTCGAATTTCACAAAATGTATCTCTATTCAGTGCCTCTGGCGCACCGCTTTTGGGGGAGCGAAGACCGGAAAGTTGACGTAATATATATCGAACTTCCGTGTTTGCCGGAACTGGCAATCAGGAGCATCAGGCTGACCAGATTCGACGATTGAGCCGCCAGCGCGGCAGGAAACAACCGGCGTATTGTGCAGGAAGAAGCGGTTTATGTCCCACGGGAAAAAAAGACACATAAAACAAGAGACGGCAAAGCCGGTTCACGCGAAGGCAAAACCCGCGAAACAGAAGCGGAAGCCTGAAAAGCCCGGGGAATCGTGGCAGGAGCGATTCTTCAAGGGCCGGCGTGTCGCCGTCATCGTCGTAATCCTTCTGGCGATTTTTGCGGCACAGGCCATAACAAGTATGGCCGTGAAGTCTCCCACGTCCGACGAGGTTGCAGACCTGCCGTCCGGATACACACACCTTATGCTGCACGACTATCGATTGTTCCCGGAGCATCCGCCGCTTGTGAAAACGCTGGCGGCGCTGCCGCTGCTGCCGACAGGGCCGGATATGAAGACCGACGACGTCCTGTGGAAAACGGCGTCGGACAGCAGAAAAAACTGGAATTATGGAATCCTCTTCTCTTTTGACTGGAACGGAGGCGTCACCGACGAGATGTTCTTCCGCGGCCGCCTGGTGATTGTGCTTCTCGGAATCTGCCTGGGGCTTCTGGTGTTTTTCTGGACGCGGTCGATTTTTGGAAATGCGGCGGGTGTCTTTGCCCTGTTTCTTTATTCATTCAGTCCGAACATTATCGCTCATTCGCGGCTGATAACCACGGATTTGGGGGTCTCGCTCTTTGCGTTGCTGGCGCTGTGGTGTTTTGACAGGGCGCTGCGGCGCATAACGCCCGTGCGCGTACTCCTCGCGGGAATAACCCTCGGCCTGGCATTTCTGGCCAAATACAACGCGCTTGTGCTGCTTCCGGTTTTTGCGATAATCCTGCTTGTTCGCGCGCTCGACAACAAACGGGTCAGGGGAAAAATCGCGCGGGAATTCTCGCTCAGAACCAGAGGGATAAGACTCCTCGTTATGCCCGTCGTCCTGCTGGTTATTCTCGGAGTCACGGCGGGAACAATCTGGGCGGGCTACGGATTCCGCTTCTATGCCTTCAGCGAACCGGGGCTGGAATACACCGGTCGCTTCACCGACCCCGTGAAGTCCGGATTGCACCAAAGCCTTTACGAGTTCGGCCTGGATAACAAACTCCTGCCGCAAGCCTTCCTGCGAGGTTTCCATTACAACGTCCACAACAGCGAGAGGGAGGATGCCCTTTGCACTCTGGACGGCAAGACCAGGACAAAACCGTGGCCATCTTATTATGTGATGACATTCCTCTACAAAACCCCCGTCCCGATGCTGATTTTCTTCGTCGCGGCCCTCGTTCTTGCCCTCAAACTGGGGGCAGACAAATGGAGAGGGCTTCTGCCGCTGATTGTGTTCGCTTTCATATATTATGCAACGGCGCTGTCGACAAACGTTAACCTGGGGCACCGGCTGGTGCTGCCCGTCATACCGGTGATTTTTATCTTCACCGGCAGCGTGATTAACCGTATCCGGGGCGCCGGTCGCGGCGGTCTCGTATTGCTCACGGTCTTTTTCCTGGGGCTTGCGGGATGGTACGTGGCCGAGGCGGCGCTCATCTATCCCGATTACATCGCGTACTTCAATCAAATCGCCGGAGGCCCGGACAACGGCTACAAACACCTCGTCGATTCAAACATCGACTGGGGACAGGATGTGAAGCGAATCGAAAAAAATTTCGTCGACCACGGCATCGCCTTTACAGACGAGCACGGCAACAAGCGGGTACATCTGGCCCTGTTCACGAACGCAACGCCCGAATATTTCAAGTTTGACCACGAGTGGATTCAGACAGGCGTTATTATGCGCGATATTCAAAAATGGCCCGTGCCGATTGAAAAGGGCGATTACCTCGCCGTCAGCGTGAACGTCTGGACCGATTCTCTTACTTCTCCCGAATTGCCGCCGTCGGCACCAACCGTGCGCTTCGGGCAGTTCCGTTCCGAAGAGAACTTCGAGCCGATTGGCAACGTGGGACACTCCATCCTGATTTTCCGCGCAAAGAAACGCATCGACCTCACGCAGCACTGGAATCCAGACTGGGACCGCCCCTCCCGCCGGGCAGGCATCAGAGACGGTGATTAGAATGCTGAAGATAGCGACATACAACGCAAACTCCGTTCGAGCGAGGATGCCGATTATTCTTGAATGGCTGGAGAAAAATTCGCCGGATGTGCTCTGCCTTCAGGAGACCAAGGTGCAGGACAAGGATTTTCCCGCGGACGATTTCAGGAAAGCGGGCTATAACGTCGTCTTCCGAGGCGAGAAATCATACAACGGCGTTGCAATCGCCTCCAGGGAAGCGCCGGAATATGCCGCCTTCGGCATCGACGACGGCAAACAGCCCGACGAAGCAAGGCTGATACGCGGAGTTTTTGCGGGCATACCGATAGTGAACACGTACGTCCCGCAGGGCACTTCCCCGGATTCGCCGAGGTTTCAATATAAACTGGAATGGTTCGCACGACTGCGCGCTCTTTTCGAACGGCACTACTCACCGGAGAAACCGCTCCTCTGGGTGGGCGATTTGAACGTCGCGCCCGAACCGATGGACGTTTACAACCCGGAGGGCCTGCTGGGGAGCGTGTGTTACCACCCGGATGAACACAAGGCGTTGAAGGCCGTGAAGGATTGGGGATTCGTGGATGTCTTCAGGAAGCATTGCCCGGAAGCGGAGCAATACAGTTTCTGGGACTACCGGGTGCGCAACGCGGTGAAAAACAGGAAGGGCTGGCGCCTTGACCACATAATTGCGACAAAACCGCTCGCCGACAAATCCCGCCGCGCATACATAGATGTCGAGCCGCGCCTGGCCGAAAGACCCTCCGACCATACATTCGTCGTCGCCGAATTCACCGAAAAATAAGAACTGTTCTTATTTTCCGGGGTGTATCTGGTAGAGTTTTATCGCTCCGGCCGGTGTGGATGACTCGCCGACGGGTCGGGAACCGAAGCCGTTCGGCAGGCCGGCCTGTACGACCGCCTCCGTGGCGACAGGCCCGGCGCCTTCGGTTTCTTTGGGGCGCTCCAGGGACTTGATTATTCCGACCGGCTCGCCGATTACGCGGAATTCACCGCGTTCAGGAGTGCCCACTATGCCGGCAAGAACCTTCCCGGTATGCACCCAGATGGTCATTCCGAATTCCGGCAGGTTCTCGCGCCGTCTCCGAGGCAGCAGGTCCGCAAGGTCCTTGCGGACATCGGCGGCCGCCCTGACGGCCGCCTGAACGTGCTCTTCCATGGCAAGAGGAGAACCGAAAACGCCGAGCACCATAGTGCCGTTGATTTCTTCGATAGAACCGCCGTTGTCAAGTATCGCATCGATGACGACCTTGGACGCGGCGTTGATGACTTCGAAATAAGCATTCGGGTCCTTCGACGGGTCTGCTATTGCGCCGACATTTATTTTGACCCGGACGAGGGATACATCGCGCTCGTCTATGCGCGTCAGTTTTTCTTCCCCGGCCTTCATTACCGCTTCCATCAGCGCCGGAGAAAGGGTTCTGCCGTAGTATGCGTGTATTCGCTCGCGTTTTCCCAGGCTCGCGCCGAGGTCCATTACGCTTCTGCGCAGGACGCGGGTTACCTGCTGGTCGTGCGGCGAGATGTACGCGCTCATATCTCCCTCGCTCAGGCGCTTGATTACCTTTGCGGTTCTCTGCAGGGGCTTCATAATGATGCCGGCCAGACGCAGGGCCATAAGGAACGACAGCAGAAGCCCCGCCCCGAGCGGCAGCAACCACAACCAGCCGAGAGTTACGACCATATCCCAGATGGTTGTGCTTTCTCTTGAGACTCCGACCAGAGCCGGATGCCCGGCGTCACCTGTTTTTACGGGAGCGTAGCCTGACATCCCCAGTTTTTCCCACGTCGGCGAAGGAGAGTCTTCGCCGGAACTGGACTGCTGAAAGCCGTTTGCCATTCCCTTCACATTGCGGAAGTCGCACGGAAGGCCGACGTCATCGGGATTGTCGCAGACGACAACAAGCGCCAGCCCGTACTCGACCTGGACCATAGTAAAGACTCTGGCGATTCTCCCGCTGGAACGCTTGATTGCGAGCAGTTTCTGGCGGACTGCCTCGAACCCTTCAGATTCGACCAGTTCCTTTTTTATTTCCTGCTTGCGTTCTCCTTTGGCGTCGTGATACTCCAGAATTTTCCCGGCCAGTTGTTCGTGTATGTTCGAGGGAATATTGTCGCTCACAATCCCGGCCAGTGCGCGCATTCGGTCCGACTCTTCCTGGACATAGTCCATCCTGAGTTGTATGGCCAGCACGACCATCGTCAACGCTATTGCGACAAGGAAGATGATAATGTGCCCTATCATCAGGCGGCGGCGCAGCTTGCCTTTTGACCATACGCCGAGCAGCGGTGTCCCGTCTTCTGCTTTCTCCCGTTTGGTCCTGGTCTGTGACGGCTCTTCGTTCATTGTGTTGTCACCTCGTCCGGTTCTCTGGTTTTCTCGGCCTCTTTTTTCTTCCGCTCTTCCTCGATGGTTTTCAGGTCCCTGCCGATAGCGTCGGTTGCTTTTTTCACGACCTCGGTCAGAACGCTGTCGACGGCGTGTCCGAGCGCCTCGGCAAAAGCCTCGGCGTCCTCGCCGGACATCTCCTGCCGGTTTGACATTACACCCGACCATACTGCATCGCCGCCTTCAACGCGGTTCAGGTCGAAGCGAATCGAAAACTCCGCCGTGCGAACTCCGTTTTCCCGTATCTCGTCAAACTTCACAATATTTCCCACAAGAGAATATTCAGCCCACCTGAGCGAAGAAGTTCCGCCGACGCATTTGAACGCCCCCGATGCGGCGAAGGCGCGTATTATCTCCTGTGTAACCAGTTCCGAAGGACTCTCAACCCACCTGTCGTATTCCCTGAATCCGACAACGCCGTTCGGGAGCCGGTAGAGCATCTTCGTGCCGTGGCGCGAGGACGCACGAGTGTCCATTACTGCAAGGCTGAAGTCAAATTTATTCTCCGCCGGCTGAACGTCTTCCGCAATATACTGGTCGATGGTGTAGTAATAGACGGGCTGGTATGGATTCTTTGAAATGCAGCCCGCAAGAAGCAGCGCGGCAACAAGAGGAATTGCAACTCTGGTCATTTGATTCACCTCGAGATTTGGAATATCCGTTAAAATAACCCTCAACGTTCTTCCAGAGCCCCGGGCGCCGGACTCCCTCGCGGCGCATTCCGTCAGCCGTCCTTACGGCTGGCCGTTGCGCGGCGTGCTTTTGCCGTGCAGGGGCGAAGACGGGTCCTTTTCGAGCATCTCTACCAGTCTGCGAATGCTGGCAAGGGTTACGCGCAGTTCCTTAACGGTAAGCATAATTTCTTCCTGTGTCCGCTGGGCGCCGCGTTTGGCGCTGGGTATCATCTCGCCCGCGCGTTCGAGCAGCACCCGCAGGTCGTGTATCGCTCTTCCAATCTCTAACCGCTCGTCCCCGGTCTTTATGGCGACCAGCAGTTCGTTCATATTCTGAAGGAATTCCTTGGCCCTTACAACAAGGTCTTCGAGCAATCCCGCCTCGGCCGGAATCTCGGAACCCACCGGAAGAGGCGGGTCGCCCTCTTCGCCGCCCGATAGTTGTATGAACGCGATGCCGGCTATCCCGCGACTGGCAAGTTGCGCCTGGACACCCCTTCTGAGAGTCGCTATGTCGGGGCGCACCGAGATTTTCACACGCACCGTGTTCGCCTCGGTGACATATATCTCCTCGACACTGCCTACCGGGACGCCCTGAAACTCCACGGTGGCCCCCTTGTTCAGGCCGCTCACGGAGCCGTCGAACTCCATATAATATTCCTTGGCCTGGGCCCCTCCGACCCCCGTTATCGCCACTATGCCCACCGCAAGGACGGTGCCGCAGACCAGCAGGAACAGGCCAACCTTTGTTTTTTGTGCTTTTGTTGCCATCGGCTACTCCTTTGCTTCCGCGTCTCTGGCGGTCATCGATTCATCGGGAATCCGTGAGAAGAATTGTCTGAGTCGTGCGTTGTCGCTTGCTTCCATCTCGTCCTGGCGACCGTAAAATATCACCCTCCCTCTGTCCAGCATCAGGATTCGGTCCGCGACTTGATGTATCGAGTCGAGTTCGTGAGTAACGACCACGACCGTCAGCCCCAGCGCGCGCCTCAGGTCGAGTATCAATTTGTCCAGCCCGGCAGCGGTTATCGGGTCCAGCCCCGCCGAAGGCTCGTCAAAGAACACCACTTCCGGGTCCAGGGCCAGCGCGCGCGCCAGGCCTGCGCGTTTTTTCATCCCGCCGCTCAACTCCGAAGGCAGCACGTGTTGCGCTTTTTCCAGCCCGACCATTGCGAGTTTCGAGCGAACTACCCTGTCGATGATTTCGGGCGTCAGATTCCGCCGTTCCAGGAGCGGCAGGGCGATGTTGTCGGACAGCGTCATCGAGTTGAACAGACCGCCCGACTGGAACGAAACGCCGAAGCGCGACTGGATTCCCGTCAGTTGCTCCTCGTCCAGTTGGGAAATGTCCGTCCCCCACAGTTTAATCGTTCCCGACGTCGGTTTAAGCAGGCCGATAACGTGCTTCAGCAAAGTGCTCTTGCCGCAGCCGCTCGCGCCGACGATGGTCAGAATCTCTCCCGGATGCACCTCGAACGAAACGCCGTCCAGCACGAGCGTATCGCCGTAGTGCGTCACGAGGTCCGCCACTTCAACTATTGGTACTCGTCGAGCCATATGTCATCCCGTTTTCGGCGACGGCCGCCCGCTATCCCACAACAAGCGCGAAGAACGCGGCCACGATAATTATGAAAAAGATGTCCATTACGACCGAGCGCGTGGTCGCAAGCCCGACTCCCCGCGCTCCGCCGGTTACCCTGAGTCCGTTGTGGCAGCCGACTATCACTATGACAATCGCGTAGCAAAAGGCCTTGCTCAGGCCGACAAAGATGTTGTTGGAAGACAGGGCGCCAACCGTCTCGTTTATCCAGTTTGCCGGGCTGATATCGAACGTAAAGACGCCGAGCAGGAACCCCGCCTCGATGCCTGCAAACATCGCGATGATTGTAAGCGCGGGCATACAGATGACCATAGCGATTATCTTGGGCGTGACGAGGAACTTGACCGGGTTAAAACCCATCGACTTGAGCGCGTCCACTTCCTCCTGCACCACCATCGTGGCGAGTTCCGCCGCTATCGCCGAACCGCTGCGCGCTGAGATGATTATCGCGGTCATCAAGGCCGCGAGTTCACGCGTAAAGGCGATTGCAACCAGGTCTGCAACGAAGATAATCGCGCCGAACTGTTTCAACTGCGCGGCGGACAACATCGCAATGATGAGTCCCAGCAGCAGGTTTATGACGTAAACGATGAGGATGGCCCGGACGCCCATCTCGTACATCTCGTCCCACACCGCCGACCAGCGCAAACCCTTGCGCTCGAACGGCGCAATGAACGTCCAGTAGATGCTCTCCACCATCAGGGAGAACAGCGAACGCGCTTCGCCGACGGCACTGAACAACTTCTCGCCTATGCTTTCGAGAAAACCCCTGCGAGGCTTTTCCAGGGGAAGGGCTCTTTTGAGAGATGACCGGAAAAGAGAAATGAATTGTTCCGGGCCGCCGCGCGCGCCCTGGAAGCCGAGTTTCATTCCGCCCGCCTCGGCTTCTTCGGTCGCCCGCGCAAGATAAGCGCCGCCGATGCTGTCAACCGAGTCCACCGCGGAGAGTTCGACAACCGCTTCGGTCTTGCCGGCATCCATAAGCGAACGGACGGCCGTCAGGAGCTCCTCTCCGTTTTCTTCCGACAGCGCTCCCGACACGCGGATGAGTAACGGTTCCCTTTCTTCAAGTTCAACTGTCATCAGATGACTCTGCCACTATTGTGAGTACAGCCGCTGCAAACAGCCTCTATGCCTCTTCGGCCCGGCTGCAATGTCTCCGACCTGAACCCGCTGCGGATGCACGAGCAGGCATAATGCAGAATACCAGCCCGCGCCGCTTTCGTCAAGAATTCAACCAGAAAGTAACCGCTCAAATATGCGTGGCTGGTTGAGACAGGCGCGGGTTTATTGTTGATTGTATTGCAATGAAATACGAAAGGTGACTGTCACCATTACCCCTCGGACCCTGACCCGTACGGGGAACGGGCGGAGCGCAGCCCCCCCGATTTACCCGGTACCCATACGGGTCCGCCTCAGGCGGATATGGGTCGGGGGGGGGCCAGCTGACTGTCATCCTTTCGCAACAGGTATTTCTTTAATAACACAAAGAACAATAGGCTTTTAACCGCCGAATCCCACCTGACATTAAATCCTGTAACCTCGTTCACGCCTTGTTGTACAGTTGCGTCCCGGAAAAATTCTGGACTTTGGGCGTTATAATGATATAATTGGTGGCGTAATTATTGGATTCTGGCCTGGTAGTGTTTACGCATTTTCTTGTGCCGGAGACGCTTCTTATGGCGGAAAAAAGCGCGGGAAAGATTTTCCTTCTGGCATTGCAGCGTGAAATCGATTCCCAGAGATTGTACGACCATATCGCATCTCAGGTCGTCAATCCCGCTGCGAAGGCGAAGTTCGAGGTGCTGAAGCGCGAAGAGGCGTTTCACGAAAAGATAGTCCGCGAAATGTACGAGAAGAGCATCGGGGCTTTGGACTTCACGCCTGCAGAAACCGATTTGCCCGAGATTTCCGGCAAACAGCGCGAGGAAGACAGCGTTGCGGTGCTGGAGTTCGCCATTGAGAAGGAACGCGAGGCGCAGGCCTTTTACAGGGGCCTCACTTCGCAGATAAATGACGAGGAAGGAAAGAAAGTGTGCGGGAAATTGCTCGAGGAGGAAACGAACCACCAGCATACGCTTGAAGATGAATTGCGCGTGCTTAACCGGGAGTTCTACTGGTACTCGCTCGAAGCACCACCCTGGCAGGTCAAAGACCAGATTTAAGCATTTTTCGCTTTCAGTTTGAAACGCCCCTGGCCCGGCAAGCAATACTGAACCACAGGAGGTGTCTGATGGACGACAACATCAATAGTCCCGACAAAGGGTCACTGGAAGTCTTGAAAAAAATGCGCGAAGAAAAGGTGGACACCGTCTGGGACCGCCTTGCACGGCAGGAGCCGCAGTGCGGTTTCGGCAAACTGGGGCTCTGCTGCAAACTCTGCAACCAGGGTCCCTGCCGCATAGACCCGACCGGACACGGCGCGCAGAAGGGCGTGTGCGGGGCCGATGCGAACATCATCGCAGCGAGAAACTTCATCCGTCACATCGCCGCGGGCAGCGCCGCTCATACCGACCACGGCAGAGCGGTAGCGCGGACTCTGCGCGATGTCTGTCGCGGCGAAGCGAAGGATTATTCCATAAAGGAGCCGGACAAGGTCTATATGATGGCCGATATCTACGGCATCAAGACCGAAGGCCGGGAACTCAAGGAAATTGCAGCCGAACTGGCGGAACTCGCCCTGGCGGAATTCGGCAGGACGGAAGGCACAACCACGCTTATCAAGCGCGCGCCGAAAAAACGACAGGAAATCTGGAAGAAGCAGAACGTGGAGCCGCGCGGAATCGACAGAGAAATCACCGCCACACTTGCACGCACACATATGGGCGTGGAGCAGGATTACGTGGAACTCATCCGCCAGGGCACAAGAACCGCACTGGCCGACGGCTGGGGCGGCTCGATGCTGGGCACGGAGATACAGGACATATTGTTCGGCCGACCGGTTCCCGTCAAGGCCCAGACCAACCTCGGTGTTATTTCTCCGACAAAGGTTAACGTAGTAGTGCACGGTCACGAACCGACGCTTTCCCAGATGATAGTGGCCGCGTCATACAGCCGGGATATGCTCGATGCCGCGAAAGCGGCAGGCGCGGAAGGAATACAGGTCTCCGGCTGCTGCTGCACCGCCAACGAGATTCTGCAGCGCTACGGCGCGCCGAGCGCGGGCGGCTTCTTGCAGCAGGAACTTATCATCGGGACCGGCGCCATCGAGGCGATGGTTGTTGATATTCAGTGCATTATGCCGTCCGTCGTGGATGTGGCGAAGCACTACCACACGCACCTGATAACCACCTCGCCCGACGCACACATCCGCGGCGCCACGCATGTGAACTTCGAGGAACACAGGGCAATGGAGATTGCCAAGGAAATCATCGGCATGGCAATCGACAACTTCAAGCGCCGCGACGCGTCCAGGGTGTACATCCCCGACGACAAAGTCGACCTGATTGCGGGCTTCAGCCACGAGACCATTCTCTATATGCTGGGCGGAAGATTCCGCAGTTCCTACAGGCCGCTGAACGACAACATTATGAACGGCCGAATCCGCGGCGTGGCGGGCGTGGTCGGCTGCAACAACGCAAAAGTTGCCGGTGAATCCTACCACACGATTCTCGTGAAGGAACTCATCAAGCACGACATACTCTGCGTGCAAACCGGCTGCTCGGCGATTACGTGCGCCAGGGAAGGCCTGCTAACTCCCGAGATGAAGGAGTTCGCAGGGCCCGGGCTCAGGGAAATCTGCGAGACCGTCGGCATTCCCCCCGTTCTCCACTCGGGTTCCTGCGTGGACAACAGCCGAATCCTTATCGCCTGCACCGAGATGGTCAAAGAGGGCGGACTGGGCGAAGACATCAGCGACCTGCCGGTTGCCGGTCTGTGTCCCGAATGGATGAGCGAAAAGGCCATCGCGATAGGCCATTATTTTGTAACATCCGGCGTGTATACTATCTTCAGCGGCGGCACACTGCTCGTGCAGGGAGCAAAGGAGTTGAGCAACTATCTGTTCAACGAGATGGAAAAAGATTACGGCGCCAAATGGGGCTTCGAGGAAGACCCGCACAAGGTGGCCCAGATGGTCCGCGAGCACATAGAAGGCAAACGTGAGGCACTCGGAATAAACAAAGCGACCGAAAGAAAACTGTTCGACATGGATGACCGCCGCAAACTCGCGGTCTGAGAAAATGGCGCGCGACACGGTGCACCGGGACGCGTTCACGTAACGCGTTTGCCGTGCTCATACCTTCCTTTTACGGGAGTTCAGAATGGAAAAGCCTAAAGGCGAAGACCTTCGCTCCGCCGTTGAACTGGCCCTGCAGTTTGAAAAAGACGGCTATGAATTTTATGTCGACCGCAGCAAGCGCGCCGCCAGCAAACTGGCGAGCGATATGTTCAAGTTCTTTGCCGACGACGAGGCGGTACACATCAAGCGCATCAAAGAGTACGTCCGAGGCAAGTACAAGGCCGGTGCTCCGCGGCGCGAGGAACCGCAAAAACGCTTCAAGACCGTCTTTTCGGAACTGAAGGACGATTTCAAACAGTCCCTGTCCGAGGCCGACGAAATCAGCGCACTCAAGGCCGCAATGGAAATCGAAAAGGACGGTCACGCGTTTTACGAGAAAGCGGCGGACGATGCCGCCGGAGAGGACGAAAAAGACCTCTTCAACTTCCTCAAGGACGAGGAGGCCCAGCACTACCAGATACTGAAAAACACCTATGACTACCTGAACGATGTCGCCGACTGGTTCTTCGCGGATGAAGGACCGATGCTTGACGGCGGCTGACGAGAAGGAAACGTGGTTATGGTTATTGTTGATTGCCTTGCCGATGAAACACGAAAGGTGACTGTCACCATTACCCATTCGGACCCTGACGGGTCCTCAGGGCGAGGACCCGGAACGGGCGGAGCGCAGCCCCGATTTGTCGGGGCCAGCTCGTAGATGGTGACTGTCACCTTTCGCAAAACGACTTCCTGAGAAGGAGAACATTTCATCTTTCCTGTCGGTGAGCGACGCTCCGGTAACCGACTCGTCGGGCGCAACTGTCGGCGTGACGCGCGTGGTCGCATACGACGATGAAAAACAGCCGGAACCATCGTTGCTCGCCTGCTTGTTTTTTCCAGCCATAACATTTCCGGAGGATTGTATGATTAAGGTCAATCAAGAAGAATGCGTGGGTTGCGAAACCTGCGTGCCGGTCTGTCCGGTGGAAGCAATCTCGATGAAAGACGACAAGGCCCAAATCGACCCCGAAACCTGCACCGAATGCGAAACCTGTATTCCTGAATGCCCGGTCGAGGCAATCCTCAAAGAGGAATAACGTCCTGAAGCCCGGCCGGATGGTTCCGCGGCGCGCGGACGGCCGGAAGTATATCTTCCCCAATTTTTCTTGAGCGGACACAATGGCAAACGAAAAGAAGAAATGGCGCTGCACCGTTTGCGGGTACATCCACGAGGGGGAAGAGCCTCCCGATACTTGCCCCGTCTGCGGCGCGAGCAAAGACAAATTCGTACTCATATCGGACTGAAACCACAAATCGGTGACTCCGCCCAAGGCGAATAAATGTCACCAACTACGGCGGACCGGTTCTATTTACAACGCAAAAGGTGACTGTCACTAATTACGGAATCGCGTGAGCGGCGCGAGCGCGATTCGTAGATTAGTGACTGTCATCCTTTTGCAATGCGAAAGTCAGGGCGTAGAATAGAACCGGTCCTGGGATGTCCAGATGCGTGAGATTGGCAACTTCGCCCAAGACGGATAAAATGCGCCACAAGGCGTTGGCGGATAGATGTCACCGCAAGTGAATATATTTATTCTGAGGAACGCTTCAAGAAGCAGGTTTCAGGTAAGTTCAGAGTAGTAGGACTGTTTTCCAATATGGAAACCACTTTATCCTGTCCGGTATGCGGCACAGATTTCAAGGTGTTTGCTTCGCTCGCAGACAGGGCCGCGTGCCCGAAATGCGGCTACCGGTGGGACAGGCCATACGGCGGTCCTGCTCCGCCGCCACCGCCGCCTTCCCATAGCATCTCTTCGTCGAGTCCGTACATGCAATCTCCATATGCTGCTCCGCCGCCGTATGCCCGGCCCCTTGCAGCCGGTTATGGCGGGCAATTCCCTGCCTGGCAGCCGCAGATTGTACCCCCCGACAAGATGCCCCGCCCGGCCTATCCCGGCACTGCTCAACAGCCCTTCGGCGCCAATCGGTGTCAGGTATGCAGCAGCGACAATACGGGCAAGCCTCTCAAGCGCTATCACGACGGCTACCTGTGCAATACCTGCATTCGAAGCATCCTGTGGAAGCGTACCGGCGCGTTCCTTCTCGATGCCCTGGTGTTGGTGGGATTCATATTCGTTGCAGAAATAATAATAAATCTCTTCCTTTTTGCCATTCCCGTGCCTGACGAGGTGACCAGGTTCCTTGTGTATTTCTTCGAATACCTGGTTGTCACTCCTTACCTCATCGGAAAAGATGCCTGGTTCAAAGGGCGCAGCATCGGCAAGGCCGCGTCCGGGGTTACCGTTGTCAACGTTGAGACCAATTATCCCATCACACCGGGCCAGTCGGTGAAACGAAATGCGATACTCTACGCGTTCCTTTTTCAGTTCATAATGCTGATTGGAATACTCAGTTTCTGGCTTGGGGACTTGCCTGTTGCAGCCTTGCTGGTCCTGCTCGCGATACCTGTGGCGCTCGCTTTGGAAATATTTCTGTTCCTGTTTCTGCCTTTCTGGCACGGAAGACGGCTTGGAGAAAAGTGGGCCGGCACGCGAGTCATTTTTACGCAACTGCCCGCGTTTGCACACTACAATCTCTATCACTACGCACATATTCTCTGGCTGCAGCAGCAATCGGGTGCCCCACAGCCTTCTCCCGCTCCCGGGGAGGGCAATACATTCGGCTAGACAAAAAGTGAACGGTGACTGTCACCGCCCCTACCCATACAGGCCCGTACCGGGCGGGCGGCCTGTAGGGGCCGCTTCGCAGGGTCTGCACCCCGAGCCAACCCCGTCTTTTGGTGAGAAATGCGGATTAGCAACGCTGTAACCGTTCCCGACCAAAGAGAGAAAAAAAGCCGCCACCTTTCCGGATGACGGCTTTTCCTTCATTACCCCCAGGGGGAATCGAACCCCCGTGACCAGACTGAGAATCTGGCATCCTGGGCCGCTAGATGATGGGGGCGAATTTTGACCCGCTCAAGCGAGGCGACATTATATCTGCCCGCCCTCACAGGTCAATCCAAATCCCGAATTCGGGCCGGCGGCCGGTCTCTTCTCTTTCCTTTGACACGGAATACATATCACACTAAAATCTGTTCGGGATTCACACGAAATTTTTCCCGTTTCGCAATCCGGCGGTTTATCTGATATGCGGAAATTCTGTTCGGCAATAACAATTACGGGTCTGGCGCTGCTGCTTTCGACGGGCTGTCATGCGGCGTCGCAAGGTCTGCTGCAAATTGAAGTGGGGGATATGAAGCGGCGCGTGGCCGCGCTCGACAGTCGCCGGACGAGTTACGTCGACACGATTGTCGAGGACAGAAGAGCGTGCGCGGCGTTTCTCGAATCGCTGGGGCTGGCCGCCTGGGCCGAGGAGCATCTGCGACAGACCGAGGCATATCTGGCCGACGGTTCCATCACACCCGACTCCAAACCCGCCGCCGCTTCCTTCGAATGGGAAAAACACAGGGAACATCAAAATGTCCGGCAATTATTTTCGGCAAGCGAAGCGGAACCGGCGGCGTCAACCGGCGCGGCTGCTCTGCCGGTCTCGCTCGTCATCTGGGGGGTGATGGCGGGAGCCTGGGTCGCAGCCTTGAACACACTCAGCCGGTTGCGAAAGAGATTGAAACTGCCCGGTATTGTGTGGGCGCTGGTCTTTCCCTCTGCCGTCGTCCTCCTGTTCGCGTCGGGACTTCTGGCGCCCCCTGTGGAAGGACGAGAGTTGCTCCCCTTCTATGCGGCACCCGGGAGCATTCTTGTTTTGCTGCTGGGGGTAATTGGATATTTCCTTGCGGGGTTATTGAAGAACAAGGCGTGGATTGCGGCGGCTGCGCTGATAGCCGGCGCCTTCGCGGTGTTTTTCTGCTGTTTCTATTTCGTTGCCGTTCCCGCTGTGAGCGGGGCGCTCCGGGGAATCGACGGCGTAGATGCAGACGGGCCGCTGCGAGTCGGTTGGCCCGGGACGGTCAACATCAAGGGCATAAAATCCTCGGGTGAAGCAGGCATAGAGTGGTCCGTGAATGAGGTTCACGTTCGTCCGAGCGCCCTTGCCCTTCTCTGGGGAAAACTGGACGACGTGCTGATTGATATCGGCGAAATCAGCGTGAAGATAGACCCCGCGCGGCTGGCCGAGCAAGAGCCGACCGAACCGGAAGACCTCTCCTCGCTTCTGGACGAAGTGACTGACTGGACGCGGAGCATTTCCTCGGTATCCGTCGGGAGGCTGCTGGTCGAGATTTCCCGCGATGAGGGGGAAGACGTCTGGCGGTTCGACGGACACGGGGGCAATCTCCTGATGCGCCTCGAGGGCGGAGAAAGGGCGGGAAGCATACAAGGTGTTTTCGAATCGTTCGGGGAAGTAGCCCTCGCCTGGAGAGCGGACCTGGATACGAGGAACCTGGAAGCGCGCTTCAGCGTCGCGGAGGCCGCGATTCAAACCGATATGCTTTCGGACTTCCTCGGGCAAGACGTGGATTTGGCGCGCGACGGATGGTCGCTGAATGGCGGCGTGAAGGCATCGGGCAGGGTGCTTCTTTCCGCAGAAGGCGACGTTGACTGGTCAATGCTTCTGGATTTTTCCGGCTGGTATCTGCAATTGCCCGGCCTTCCCGCCCCCTTTGATAATCTGCACGGGCAGGCGGAACTGGAACCGGACGGGGTGGAAATCGTCGGAATAAGCGGACAACTCCACGGCGACCCGGAGGCGCAGGTCGCGGTGAGCGGGAACATCGAATGGGACGGAAACGGATATCTAGACGTTGTATCGAGGGGGTTTCCGCTTCGAACGGACTGGCTGGCCTGGGTAACGGAGTCTGATGAGTGGCCTGAAGAGTACAAGATTTCCGGCAGGATAGACCTGCACACCGCGCTCAGGTTATGGCCCGGCGACGACGGTATCGAAATTACCAACGTAATAACGCGCGTCTTCCCCCGGAGGACCAACCTGCGCCACACCGGGACAGGCCGCGAAGCGGTTA
>JBDRIB010000086.1:0-5382 GCA_043816375.1 Planctomycetota bacterium
AAGGTCCTTCGTGACATAGCCGACGGGCGCGGCGTCGGCTTCGGCAAGGTCGCACAGCCCCTGCGCGTGGCCATAACCGGCGGCGACGTAAGCCCCGGAATACACGAAACCGTAGTCCGGATGGGCAAAGACCGCGTCATCAGCCGCATCAACGCCGCCCTGGAAAAATTCGGTGACTGTCACTAATTACAATGGACCTGTTCTATTTACGGAATCGCGCGAGTATGCGAGCGCGATTCGTAGAATAGAACAGGTCCTGGGATGCTCCGGGGACAGTCCCCTGTGCCGAGATTCGCAGATTAGTAACTGTCGTCGAAATGGGAGGAAGAAGCAGTGAAGCCAAATCCCTGGTGGGGCATTGCGATTCCCTTTATATTCGCCACTTTGGCCGGTCTTATAGCACTTCTTGTCTCGCTGTTAGGTAGGTAACATCGGAAACATTTGAGGTCGCAACAGGTGTTTCTTTCACAATGCAAAGGACAATAAGGGTTTTGCCTTTCTTCTCTGCGCTCTCGGCGCCTCTGCGGTTCACAAGATTTTTCGAGGTGTGCCCGTGACGTTACTTGTAGTCGGTTCAATCGCTTTCGACTCAATCGAAACGCCGCACGGCAACGCCGAGCGCGTCCTCGGCGGGTCCGCCGCCTACCTCTCCTACGCGGCCGCTTTCTACACCAAAACCCGCCTTATGGGCCCCGTGGGCGATGACTTCCCGCAGGAAGCCCTGGACGTATTCGGCGAGCAGGGCATCGATACCTCGGGCGTCGCCAGACTGCCGGGCAAGACCTTCTTCTGGCACGGCAGGTACCTCGACAATATGGACCGCCGCGAAACCATCCAGGTTGACCAGAATGTGCTCGGCCAGTACAACCCCGTGGTCCCGGAGAAATTCCGCGACAGCGAATACATCTTTCTGGCAAACGCGCAGCCCTCGCTTCAACTGAAAGTTCTCGAACAGGTCCCCCGCCGGAAACTCGCCTTCTGCGACACGATGAACCTCTGGATTGAAACCGAGCGCGAAGGCCTGTTGGAACTGCTGAAGAAAGTCGACGGCATCGTGCTGAACGAAGACGAGGCGCGCCTGGTAACCGGCGCGGGATGCCCGACGCTCGTCGCGGCCGGCAGGCAAATACAGAAGATGGGGCCGGAGCACGTCGTCATCAAAAAAGGCGAACACGGCGCGCTGTTGCTTACCGGCGAGGATGTCTTCGCAATTCCCGCCTATCCGCTCGAACACGTCTTCGACCCCACCGGCGCGGGCGACTCCTTCGGCGGCGGGATGATGGGACACCTCGCGCGGACTGGAGAAATGGATTTTGAGAATATGAAACGCGCCCTGCTATACGGCAGCATCACCGCGTCATTCACGGTGGAAGACTTCAGCCTCGGCCGCCTCCGGAAGATAAGCCTGGACGACATCGAGTCGCGCTGCTGCGAATTCGTCGAAATGATGCGATTGGATTAACATCTTCACGTAAACCGCAGAGGCGCAGAGGGCGCGGAGAAAAAAATCAGGATAAGGCATCAAAGCGTACGAGCGCCGTGATTCCGTAGCGCCGTATAACTGTAGTTGTGTATTTGTATGCTCTTCGTCCGTGTAATCCGCGGTGAATATAATTTTCTTCTCTGCGTTCTCTGCGTCTCCGCGGTTCGAGAGGATTTTGTGTTATGCGAACGTTCGTCTGTATAGAAATAAGCGACGCTATCCGGCGGAAAATGTCACAGGTGTCGGGTACGCTCTCCCTGTCCGGCGCCGAAGTCAGGTGGGTCGAGCCGCAAAACATTCACCTGACGCTGAAGTTTCTGGGCGAGGTACCGGAAGCGCTCATCGCCGAGGCATGCAAGCAGATTAAGTCCGCCGTCGCCGGCGCGCAGCCGTTCACCTTCAGCGTCGAGGGCCTGGGCACGTTCCCGCCGGCCGGGAACCCCCGCGTCGTCTGGTGCGGCCTGAAAGAGGAAAGCGGCGCGCTTGAAAAACTCCATAGCGAATTGAACTCCGCCCTGCGCGACTACGCGCAAAAAGAAGACCGGAAGAAGTTCAGCCCGCACCTCACAATCGGGCGCGTGCGCGGGCCGGAAAACGCCGGCAGACTGCGCGCCGCAATCGAGAAAAACCGGAAGACACATTTCGGCGTGCAGGAGGCGGGGGAACTCTTGCTGATGATGAGTGAACTGTCGCCTCAGGGCCCGACCTACACCCCGTTGGGCCGCTGGCCGCTGCGCTGAAAAAAACTTATGAAAACCGCAGAGCCGCAGAGAACGCAGAGAAGAAAATGGAAATTAATGAACTTACCGAGGCGGTAATTGCAAGGGCACGGTTTTCAAACCGTGTCATCCATACGGACGGTCCGCCCGGTACGGGCCTGTATTGGTATGGGCCGAGAAAACGGAAGGCCCTAAAGGGCCTTCCCTACAAAACACAATTGTAGGGCACGGTCTTAAGACCGTGCCGCCCGGAAGGGTCTGAACTTGTCCCGACCTGTCGGGAAGACCCTTCCCTGCGCCGTTTCAATGTTCCCGTGCTCAAAAACGGCATAAAAAGAATGGTAAACAAGTTGAGAGAAGACTGACTGCCTTCTCTGCGTTCTCCGCGTCTCCGCGGTTTAACAGGAGCGGAAAATGCCGATAAAATTCAACTGCCCGAAGTGCGGCAAGAAGCTCTCCGTGCCCGATTCCTTTGCAGGCAGGAAGGCGCGCTGTCCGGGCTGCAACGAGGCCGTCGGCGTCCCGGCGTCCTCGCAGGAAAATGAAATCCCGAAATACGACAAGGCCCAGATTATCGGCGACAAGGCGCCCTTCTCCGAAGCCATTGCGCCGCTTCTGGCAAAACTCGACCTGGCGAAAATCGGCCGCGTCGCGTTCATTGTCGGCTTTATGATTTTGGGTCTGGGCGTGTTTGCATGGGTGCCGCTGGGGATTACCGGCGCGGTAGTGCTTGCCCTCGGGCTGATACTGCTTATACTTAAGGGCGACGAACGCGAAAAAACCGCGGCGATGATAGTCGTCGGCCTGATGATAGTTGCAATGCTCCTCATATTATACTTCGAACTGAAAGCGAGCCGTTTCTAGTGTTCAATGGGCAAAGGTGTGCGATATGCCTGAAAACCGCGCCCTGCAACATCTTTTAAATCTTGAATTTTTCGCGAGGTGTTTTTAATGGCAAAGAAAACCATAGCCGACTCAGCAAAGTCAAAGGCCGACGCGCTCGATTTGGCGCTCGCGCAGATTGAAAAACAGTTCGGCACCGGCACGATTATGCGCCTGACCGACGAGCACTACTCCGTGCCCGACGGAATCTCCACCGGTTCCTACTCGCTCGACATCGCGCTCGGCGGCAAAGGAATGCCACGCGGCAGAGTCATCGAGGTCTTCGGGCCGGAAGGTTCCGGCAAGACAACGCTGTGCCTCCACGTCGTCGCCAATGCGCAAAAGACCGGCGGTGTGGCCGCATACATCGACGCCGAGCACGCCGTTGACCCTGCGTATGCCAAAAAACTCGGCGTGAACCTGGACGATATGCTCATCTCGCAGCCAAACAGCGGCGAACAGGCGCTCGACATCGTCGAGATGCTCATCCGCAGCAACGCCGTGGACATCATCGTCATCGATTCCGTCGCCGCGCTCGTGCCTCGGGCCGAAATCGAAGGCCAGATGGGCCAGTTGCAGGTCGGACTGCAGGCGCGCCTCATGAGCCAGGCTATGAGAAAACTCACCTCCATCATCAGCAAGACGCGCACCTGTGTGATATTTATCAACCAGATACGAATGAAAATCGGCGTGATGTTCGGCAACCCCGAAACCACGCCGGGCGGCAGGGCGCTCAAGTTCTACTCCTCGGTCCGGCTCGATATCCGACGCATCGGCGGCATAAAGGATTCCGACGGCGCGGTGTACGGCAACCGCTGCCGCGCAAAGGTCGTCAAGAACAAGGTCGCGCCGCCGTTCCGCATGGCCGAGTTCGACATCTATTTCGACAGCGGCATCTCGCGCGAAGCCGATTTGATCGATATGGCCGTCAAAAGCGACATATTGACAAAGTCCGGCTCCTGGCTGTCGTACAAACAGACGCGCATCGGACAGGGCAGGGAAAGCGCGCGCCTCTTCCTCAGGGAAAACCGCGACATTATGGCCGAAATCGAAAAGGAACTCTTCGCCTTAGAGGAAAAGTAAGGATAAAAGAAAGGCAATCCCGATACAAACCGTCCCCGACCGGTCGGGGCTTCGCTCCGCGGGCAACAGGCAACAGGCAACTTGGTGACTGTCACTAATTACGAGGGACCGGTTCTAATTACAACGCAAAAGGTGACTGTCACTAATTACGATGGACCTGTTCTATTTACGGAATCGCGCGAGTATGCGAGCGCGATTCGTAGAATAGAACAGGTCCTGGGATGCTCCGGGGACAGTCCCCTGCGACCGAGACTCGTAGATTGGTGACTGTCATCCTTTTGGATTCGTAGAATAGAACAGGTCCTGGGATACTCCGGGGACAGTCCCCTGCGCCGAGACTCGTAGATTGGTGACTGTCACCGTAAGATGATCAGCCGGCGGCCGAAAGCAGAAACAAACGTCAGGTAACTGTTACCCCGCTCGACAACTATATTGAGCCGGAAAGAAAAACAATCTTCTCTCCCCGCAAACTGCGTCGAAGAAGAATATATGTACGTCGCGCTGCAGCGGTGCGAATGTGGCGGCCCGCTCGACACGGAAAAGCAGACGCTCGTCTGCGAAGACGCCGCGCCGCTTGACGTGCTGTCAACGCGGTGCTCCCTGTGCAGCAAAACGAGGCTTTTCCGGTTCGACATCAGCGCCTTCTACGGCGATTTGTCAAAGTACGGAGTGATAACCCGGCCCTCGAAAATCATCGACGCGCTCGAATGGCTTACGCTGGCGGTGCTCTTCATACGAGACGCCGAGTCTAAATCGGACGACGAAAAAAAATTGATGCTCGGCGAGGCGGACTTCTGCCTGGACCAGTTGTTTATGTTCTATCCCGAAGGCGGAGACGTCCCCTCCGGCGACGCCTTCTTTAACCAGTCGGAAGGAAATGTGCCCGATGGGAGGCTCGACCTCTTCCGGCGGCCGCGCATTATGATGCTCAAAAACCGGACGCGCGACAGCCGCGCCAGCAAGGAAGAATAATCCGTTCTAAACCGCAGAGGCGCGGAGGACGCAGAGAAGAAAATGGAAATTAACGAACTTACCGAAGCGGTGATTGCGAGCGCCATTGAAGTGCACCGACATCTGGGGCCGGGTCTGCTGGAATCGGCCTACGAACAATGCCTGTGTCACGAACTGAGTCTTCGTGACTTGCATTTTGAAAGACAGGTTGCCCTGCCGGTGACCTATAAAAGCATCAAACTGGACTGCGGCTACAGGGCCGAT
>JBDRIB010000087.1:0-12126 GCA_043816375.1 Planctomycetota bacterium
TGCTGCACTTCTTCGGCGAACGCCTCTGCCTGCGCGCGCAGTGGGAGATTCGCGAAGTCGCCGAACAGATGTTGACGCTGGTGAGGAAGGAATTTTCCGCGGTCTTCTCGAAGGCCGGACCCAAATGCATACCGCTCGGCCGCTGTCCGGAAGGCAAAATGACCTGCGGCAAATACAAGGAAATGGTCGCAAAATATGCGAAGGGGGAGGGCAAGTGAAAATTGCCCTGGTACACGACTGGCTTAACGGAATGCGCGGCGGGGAGAAGTGCCTCGAGGTCTTCTGCGAACTCTTCCCCGATGCGCGCCTTTACGCGCTCTTTCATGAGAAGGGAAAGATGTCGCCGGTTATCGAGGCGATGGATATCCGCACGAGTTTCATCCAGAAACTTCCCTTCGTTTGCAATAAATACCGCTTCTACCTCCCGCTGTTCCCGAAGGCGATTAAGCGTCTGGATTTCAGCGGGTACGACCTCGTCATCAGCCTGAGCCATTGCGTCGCAAAGGGCGCGATTCCCCGCGATGGCGCAAAGCACATCTGTTACTGCTTCACGCCTATGCGGTATGTCTGGGATATGTACGAGCACTATTTCGGGAAGGGACGCGGCGGCATTGCGGGCAGGGTTATGCCGTTTTTCGCGCCGCGCCTGCGCAGGTGGGATAAGGCCGCGAGCGAAAGGGTAACGCAATTCGTCGCAATAAGCGAGCACGTGCGCGAGAGGATTCAACGCTGCTACGGGCGCGAATCCGACGTCATTCATCCGCCGGTCGATTGCGAACGGTTCAAGCCGTCAGGCCCGGTCGAGGACTATTACCTCATCGTCTCGGCCTTCGCGCCCTACAAGCGCATCGACATCGCAGTCGAGGCATTCCGTGAAAGCGGCCGTCCGCTCAGAATCATCGGCAGCGGTCAGGACGAAGCGAACCTGAAGCGAACAACGCCCGGCAATATCGAGTTCCTCGGCTGGCAGCCCGACGAAGCGCTCGTTCGGCACTATTCCGGATGCCGCGCTTTCATTTTTCCCGGGGAGGAGGATTTCGGCATAACGCCGCTCGAGGCGCAGGCCTGCGGGCGGCCCGTTATCGCCTTCGGAAAGGGCGGCGCGCTCGAGACAGTGGTTCCGGCGGGCAATCGCGGCGGGGCGGAGCCGACCGGCGTCTTCTTCGACGACCAGACGCCGGAGGGCTTGAACGAGGCGATAGATTCGTTCGAGAAAAGCGAGAAGTCTTTCAGGCCGGACGCCGCGCGGAAAAACGCGCTGCGATTCGACAGGAAAATATTCAAAAAGCGCGTGGACGATTACATCAGCAAATTCCTCGAAGGTCCGCGACGGAAAACGGAAGAGGTTGGTGCTGCGAAATGAAAGTGAAAAGCATTCCCTCCGATTTTCGCGTTTCTGAAAACGTCTCCCTTCACATCGTCCAAAAGGGGACTTTCTACGCCTTTGCGCTGGAGAAGGAAGGCCTGACGACGAGCGAGGCGCTGGATGTCCTGTCGCGCAAGGCCGGGATTCGACGGACCGCGTGGCGGCACGCGGGCCTGAAGGACAAGCACGCTCACACGCGGCAGTTCGTCACGATTCCGGCGGGGGAGTGGCGGGGCCAGGCGCCGAGGCGCGGCGCCGCCGTCACGGCGAGAAAAGCACGGCTGGAACTTATCGGGCGCTGCAGCGAGGCGATTCGCCGCGGACACATAACGTCGAACAAATTTCGCGTGACGATTCGAAATCTCACGCGTGCAAGAATTGCCTTGATGACTGGTGAATGGGAACTGCTGGCCGCGTCGGGAATGCCGAATTATTTCGACACACAGCGATTCGGCGCGTGCCGTCACGGCGGGGGGCTTGTGCTGGCGGAACTGCTGCGCGGGGACGGCGAGAAAGCGGCGAGGGTTCTCCTCACCGCGATTTCGCGCAAGGACCATCGCGTGGTCAAGGAAAGGCGTAAAACGACGGAGAGGCTCTGGGGCAGGTGGGAGGATATGGCGCGCGCGCTGCCGGACTCGCCGGAACGTGCCGCGGCGAAGCACCTCTCCGGGAATGAGAAGGATTTTGAAGGCGCGCTTGCCGCTTACGAAAATTCGTCCGGCGTTCCGTACAATGTGCTCGCGTTTCAGAGTATGCTATACAATCTGATGGTCTCGCACGCCGTTCAGGAATCCGCGGTTCCGTTCTTCCGGGTAAAGATTGGCGAGCGGGAACTGGCATACGCGACGCGGAAGCCCGATATTCTTTCGGAGGAAGACCCGCTGTCTCTCTTTTACCCGGGGAATAAATTCATTCCGCCGTGGGACAAGGCGCTTGCTGCGGCCTGCACCGAACTGGGCGTTGCTCCGGAGTCGGTAGATTCGAGCAATTTGCCTCGCAAAATGTGGGACCGGTCTGCGCGGCGCACCTGGACGTCAATCCGCGAGACCGCGAAACCGCGCGTGATAAAGGACGACATCTATCCCGACCGGCGGGCGCTTATTCTGTCATTTGAACTGCCTCCCGCCTCCTACGCCACCCTTGCCATCAAGCGCCTTCAACACGCCAAATAAGAATGCCGTGTATAGGGAATGTCCCTGTTCTTGAAGTGTAGAAGTATAGGAGTATAGAAGTGTAGAAGTTCCGTAGAACCGTGGTGCCATAGAGCCGTAGTTGGGGAATACAATCCTGTTTATCTTGTGTATCCCTGTTGTCCTCTCCAAGTCGGATTCAAGTTCCTGTTAATCGAGGTCAAAGGTCAACGGTCAAAGGTGAAAGTAAGGCAGAAGCCCGAAGGCAGAAGAAAGGCAACAGGAAAGAGACAGAAAACCGATGACAATGACCGACGACAGAAGACCGAAAGGCAGTAGGCGAGCAGGAAAAAGAGAAAAACAGAGACAAAGAGTTGCCCAGCAGGTGTGTGTCGGGATTGCCTTTCTTCTGCCTTCCACCTCTTTCAACAATTAATCCTTTTCCACTTAGAACATTGAGATTGGGTCTCTATGCAATCATCTGCATTCAGTCAATTTAGTGAGCAGTGTCAACAAACCAGGGGTCTCTTCGGACGTATCTAATACATGATTGGGAATCGCATGAAACTGAAGTCTGCTTAGAATCTCCGTAATAATCCATAGATAATCGCTAGCCGTTAACCCTTCCTGGTAACCCATCTCAGCAATGCAATAACTTGCCCCAACAAGTTCCTCCTGTAAATCCAACAAATGATAGAAAATTGGCATTAGAACCTCTTCGATTTCTTTGCCCCCCAAGAACCTTAAAACCAACGTCTTGACTCTGGAATTAATCTGCGGCTGAGCATCGTCTGGAAAATCTACATACGGAGAGAATTCCGGCAAGGAATCGTATACACCCAGTTCCTTCTGAACAGGACGGCTTGCGGTCCAAACATCTTCAACCGTATTCAACAATCTCCGAAGAATAGATTGAAGCTCTTGCCAAGAACGCGGTCTACCAACGGTTAAGAGCCGGATCATTTGGAAGTGCTGTTCCAGCAACTTGGCCGCGGCTTCGCAAAAAGATTCCGCAGCCTCTGCTTGACACGGCATTGATGAAGCAGGCTCAAGCATGGAGTGTACGATTTCTCTCTCAACATTCTCATCTGTAGAGAAGAGTCTTTCCACTGCAACAGTCATTCACTACCCTCCGAGGTTCCAAGGTCTGTTATTTCGTTTCTAAGTCCTTCAATCCAATTCAAACAGTTCGACAATATTATTATTTCCTTTTGGAGATAATTGATTCTTTCTAGGCTAACAGTACTACGTATCTTAATCCTGATGTTTATAGATTTGCCCCATCCCATGATTTCACAGACTTTACTACGGAAATATCCGGTGTGCCTTAATTCCCGAAAGCATTCTAACGGTGCGCAAAGCCGGTTTCAAGTCTTCAGTTTGTCACACAAATTGGCGAATAAATCTTCGGCCTTTCCCTTGCCTGCATGCCTACTGCCTACTTGCCTACTCGCCTACTGCACTTTGGTGATGCTTGTCCGCATCAGACAAAACTACCTTTGTTGGCGCGAAGTCGGTCAACTTGAGTACATCTCCGTTTTGCTTGAAGTTTCCACGGTTTGACGTATAATCTTCTGCACATATCCTACTCTCACCCGAACGGCTGATATACAGCAGAAAAGGGGGACGACTATGGAGCGCAGACGAGAGCGTTCACGCCAGGAGGCAATCGCCTTTATCGGCAACCATCTGCCGCGCCAGTGCGGCATCGCGACTTTCACAACCGACCTCGCAAACGCCGTCCGGAGGGAAGTGCGCGACAAGTACCGTTCTTTCGTTGTCGCAATGAATGACCGGCCGGAGGGCTACGACTATCCCTCGCAGGTCAAGGTCGCCATCGGCAAGGAGGAGTCCAAGGACTATCTCGACGCGGCGGACTACCTCAACGCCAACAGGGTAAACGTGGCCTGCCTGCAGCACGAATACGGAATCTTCGGCGGCGACGACGGGGAAAACATCCTGCTCTTGCTGAGGGATATGCGCCCGCCGCTGGTGACCACGCTGCACACGATTCTTCAATCGCCGAGTCCCGGCCAGAGCAGGGTAATCGACGAGGTAATGGCGCGGTCGAGCAAGGTCGTCGTGATGAGCCGGAGGGGCGAGCATTTCCTCAAGTCGGTTTACAAGGTGCCGGATGAGAAGATAGCGTTCATTCATCACGGCATTCCCGATATCGAATTCGGCCGGGGCGAGCATTACAAGGCCAGCATCGGCCTGAGCGGCAGGAGGGTGGTCCTGACATTCGGCCTGCTCAGCCCGAACAAAGGCGTTGAGTATATGCTGAGAGGATTGCCGCCGATTGTTCGCAAGCATCCCGACGTGGTCTATGTGATTCTCGGTGCGACGCATCCGGAGATTCGCAGGCGCTCCGGCGACGAATATCGATACAGCCTCCGGCGGCTGGCGCGCTCTCTGGGCGTCGAGGACAACGTCATATTCCAGAGCCGCTTCGTCAATCTGTCGGAGTTGTGCGATTTTCTGGCGGCCACCGACATTTACGTGACGTCGTATCTCAACCGCGAACAGATTACAAGCGGCACCCTGGCTTACGCGCTGGGCGCCGGCTGCGCGATTGTGAGCACGCCGTACTGGTATGCCGAGGAGTTGCTTGAGGACGGGCGGGGGCAGATTGTGCCGTTCCGCGAAATCGAGCCGCTGACCGACGGCATTATGCGGTGGCTGGACGACCCGGCCGAACTGGCGCGGGTGCGTGAGCGGGCATACAAGTTCACGCGCAAGATGGTCTGGAAGGAAGTGGCGAGGGAATACACGGCGCTTTTCGAGCAGGTTGCTCAGCGCGAGCCGGTCGCGTCGCGGCCGCGCATCCTGAAACGCCCCGCGATTGCATGCGAAATACCGCCGCCGAAACTGGACCATCTTGTTCGCCTGACCGACGACACGGGCCTGATTCAGCACGCAAAGTACAATGTACCCGACCCCGCACACGGTTATGCGACGGATGATAACGCGCGCGCGACTGTCGTGGTCACCAGATATAACTGGCTGTTCGACTCGGCGCAGGCCGTCGGCCTGCTGGCACGGTATCTCGCATTCCTGCGGTATTGCCAGATAGACGACGGGCGCTTCCACGGTCTTGTGAGTTATCACCGCAGTTTCCTCGATACCGTGGGCACCAACGACGCGCTGGGGCGCGCGGTCTGGGGTCTGGGTTATGCGACGGCGTATGCGCCGGAAGGATACTGGCAACCGGCGAAGGAGATGTTCGACAGGGCCACAGGCAACCTGAATTCGCTGGGTGTTCGCGGCTGGGCTTACTCATTACTCGGACTTCATTACTACCTGCGAAAGTTCCCGGACGCTACGGATTTGCGGGATTGGGCGAAACGGCTTGTGGATAACGTTGTTTCCTCCTATCGGGCAAACGCCGACGATAACTGGCGCTGGTTCGAGCCGGTAATCCTTTATGACAACGCTCTAATCCCTCACGCATTGTTCCTTGCACACGACATGACCGGGCTAAAGGATTGTCTCCCTATTGCCGAAGAATCTTTGGATTTCCTGACAGGCCGGTACAGGCGCGGCGGGCATTTCTCGCTCGTTGGCTGCAACGGCTGGTATCCGAAGGACGGAAACAAGGCCGACTTTGACCAGCAGCCGATTGACGCGTGTTCGCTGGTCGGCGCGTATTGGGCTGCTTACAAGGTTACCGGAGAGACGAGGTATCTCGGGGAGATGCTGACGGCCTACGACTGGTTCTTCGGGGCCAACGACCTTGAGGTTCCGCTTTACGATTTCGAGTCAGGCGGATGTTCGGACGGGCTTACCCCCGAGGGGCCTAACCGGAATCGCGGGGCCGAGAGCACGCTGAGTTACCTGATGGCCACGCTTGATATGATTGAGATGTCTTCGGCGACTTCGCACGATTTCACGAAGAAAGAACGCGCGCTGAAGGTTGAGGACGGCGGCGTATCGCCGGTAACGAAGGAAGGAAAAACAAAGTGAATGACAGCCTGAAACCCGTTGTTATGGTTTCTTCCTGGCCGCCGCGCAAGTGCGGTATCGGCACGTTTGCCGAAGAGGCCCTGGAATTCATCCAGAAGCAACAGCCCGAGCGCCCCACGTACGTTATCTCACACACCGACGGGCAGGGGAATAACGTTTTCCCGATAATCGACATCAGCCGCAGGGACTGGTACGTGCCCGTCGCCGCCAAAATTAAGGAACTCGACCCCTACGCCGTGCATCTTCAGCACGAATACGGCCTCTACAATTACGTGGACAGCAACGGCGTTTCCGACAACAACGAAGGGTTCCTCAGATTGATTGAGGCAATCAGCGATTACCCGACAATTGTCGAACCTCACACGATTCACGGCCGGATGCGTGAGCACGAGGAGGAGTTCGTCCGGCGTCTCGCAAAGGCATGCACGGTGCTTTTGTTCAAGTGCCACTATCAGAAATGGCGGCTGGAGTGGACGTTCTCATCGCACGGCTGGGAGGTCCCGCACAACATTATGATAATCCCGCACGGCGCGCGGCCCTACAAGAAGTACGCCATCGACCAGGTGCCCGGGCTGAAGACGGAACTCGGGCTGGACGTGCTGCAGAACAGGCACGTTGTCGGCCTGGTCGGCTGGATACAGCGGAACAAGCGCTGGGATATCGTAACGGAGATGTGGGGCGAGTTGCACGACATAATCAAGAGAACGACCGGGGAGGACTGGGTGCTGCTGGCCGCCGGCGAGATGCGCGACCCGAACGATTTGAAGGAGTACAATAAGTATGTGAAGCAGGTCGAACTTCTGCAGGAAAAAGGGCTGGCGCATTTCTACAAGTTCGAGCCGCGCGGCGACATCTATTACAAGGTGATGGCGATTTGCGATTTCATCGTGCTGCCGTCGCTCGACGAAACGCAGTCCGGCACCCTCGCCCGCATTATTGCGCTGAACAAGCCCTATGTCACCACCGCGCCGCTGGAAGGGCTGACCGCGCAAACGCTGGAGAGCGGCGGGGGACTGCTGTTCACCACCAAAGCGATGCTCAAGAAGCACATTATTCGCCTGGCCACGGACGAAGGCCTGAGGTGGGAACTCGGTTACAAACTCTACACATACCTGACGAACGTCGTGAGTTGGGATAAAGTCGCCCGTCAGTACTACGAGGCGTACGAAATTGCGAGCAGGGAAAAGCAGGACCGCATACCCGTTTCCCTCGCCACGGAATTTTAAAGCGGGAGAACATCTCACTCTTTTGACCAATCTGTGCGTTGGATCCTTCTTGTTCTGCCTTCTTTCCTCCATTGTTTCATGGTTTTCTCGCTGAAATGACTCTTCAAGCGTATTTTCATTCGGCAACTGGTCAAAACAGTTTCTAAAGAAATGCAACAATCTTCCAATCCAAGCAAGGAGCAAGCAATAATTGCTGATCGGTCTGCCGTGCAGAAGTGCATTTCTTCACGATTTTCCCTCAGAAGAATAGCAATAGCCTGAAACTCGCCATCGTCTAGTTCTTCTTCTTGAAACACAGACTCCAGCCTATTGCGGGCATCGATTTCCTCAATATCCTCTGTTTCGATTAACGATAGTCGTCCGTCTTTAACGCTCTTCGCCAAGTCTATAGGAATTTTTTCTCCTTTTGTTTCGTAATATGCGGATTCGTCTGCGACGATCACGGGGAGGAAAACGCGGTTTGCATTCAGAAACTGGTGCCATTTACCCATTTTGTTTAGTTCTATCACGCAATTTGCGTCAAGTAGTAGCGATGTCAATAGAATAATCCTCTTCCTCTGATAGCTGGTGCTTTTCAAGGAATTCTGGCAAACTAGATAAGTGAACGCAAAGGTATTTTGCCAGTTTTGATCTTGACAGGTATCCATTCATCATTGCGCGAAATCCTAAGTATATAAATCTTTCAGGTAATTCGGGTCTTTTGTGCCACAAGCCCTTTCTGGTTTTCTTATCCAGTTTCCATAACTCTTTGTTTTTAAAAAACTTGTTTGTCTGTTTTTCGTCGAGCAGGCGCAAGTGTATTAAGCGGTACAGCAGGGATTCTGTTGATACACCAAATTCGATAGCGAGGCCAATACAATCCAGCCAAGTTAACCTGTTGTCTTTGACTCGGGCATTGAATTCTCCCAGAACCTCGTCCGGCGGCATGAGGAGTGCGGCAGCAAATGTGTCCGCATATTTTTCGACAACGGGCTTTTCTCCGGGGGAACCACAATGTATGTTCTTTTCCGGGAAAATCTCCCAAGTTAGAAGGTGAAAAAACTCATGTGCCAAATCGAAGTTTCTTCTCCACGGTGCATCCTCGCCGTTCACTAGTAATCCTGCGTGTCCATCCATGATTGTCGAGGCTGCGGAGCCGGCTTTGCCAAGGTGAAAGTAGAATATTTTGACACCGTAGTCTCTTTCAAGTACTCTTTCTAATATGTGGGCTGGTCTGGGCCCAAAACTTTTTGCACAAATATTTGCTTGATGGCTAATCCATTTCCAATCTACATCTTCTTGCTGTAATTGCTGTAATGGAAATCTCCTCACATCATCATTAATGCGTTCGAATCTGATGTATGCTTGCAAGTATTCTTTGAACCTGTCTTCATATATCCGCGCGCGCTTCTTATCCCCTTTTGCGCGCCACTGTACTTTAACGTTGTCTAACTCGCGTGTGCCGAAAAGGAAGTATTCCATCGCTTTTCCGTAGATGCGAGCCAGCCTCGACAGTTCGCTTGCTTTCACGTCGCGTGTGCCATTTTCAATACTGGAGAGGGTCTGGTAGTTCTTCCAACCTGCTAGGCGGGCGACTTCCCCCAGTTTCATCCCCCTCTCTTCGCGTGTGTCTTGCAGCATCTTCGCAAGGCGAGCCTTGATTTCGTCTGTTGTTTCCATCAGTCCACCTCCATACGTGTTCTTTATAATTATACCCTATTATCGACGATTGTCCAGTGATTATATAAGATTTTCTTATATTTTTCTGCCAGAAACAACATAATATCACATATTGTTAGTCCTGATTATCAGTTAGCAGTGTGCGGGAGAGCGCTCAGCCCATCTTGTAGACTTTGCGTATCGTCTTGTGCACCGTCCAGGTGCAATCCATCCCCTCCGGCAAGGTCACAATGTCGCCCGCGCCGAAGTTGACCTCGCCGTCCGCGTGCTTCACCGTCACCTTGCCTTCCTTCACGTAAAAAGTCTCCTTCTCGTCGTAGTGCCAGTCGAATGTTGACGGCTCGCACTCCCAGGGCGACCAGTTATCGACGCCGAGTTTTTTGAGTTTTTCCGGCGTGGCCTTCTCTACTTTCACTTCGTCCATAGGCTTCTCCTGAAGACGGGAATTTGCGAAGCAATATGCGGGAAACAAACTGATACGGACTTGCCGGATTATCCCGCGCCGTCAAAAAATGTCAAGGTGGGCGGGTTCACACCCGAGGCGAGGTGAGTGTTTAGTGGTTCTATTATTCCTTGTCTTCTACCGCTTTGTCTTTCTTTTCCGGTTTTTCCCACACCCACACGCTGCCGTTGTCGCTGGCGTAGATGATTTTTTGCGGCCAGTTGACGGCGACCGCCGCTACTTGCCCTCCCTCCATAACCGGCAAGACGGCTACAATTTTGCTTCCAACAAGATCCCACATAACAAGGCTATCTCGATATAACACTGCGTATCTGTTCTGAAGTACTGTTAACAGAGAGGGCCGTATATTGTATCCCCTGGATGAGATGATTGAACCGGTGCTGGAATCCAGGACTGATAAGACGTTGTGAATGTTTTGGGACCACTTCATGCCGAGATTTGTGGTTAAACTTGAGTATGTGAGAATCGAATTTCCATCGGACGCATATTGAGCAAATATTATATAATGATTGGAGCAGGTGGAATCTTCTATTGCGTTCAACTCCCAGATTGTCTTGCCCGTGGTGATATCCAGCAGCACGGCATTGTAGTAGCTCCAGAGGAAAAGTTTCTTGCCGTCGGGGCTGAGTATGCCATTCCAAAATCTATTGCCTTGACCGGGCAGGTCAAATGTTTTCACAATTTTCCCGGTCGCTGATTTTCGCATTTGAAGCAATTTGCCCTGCCGGGCAAACAGAAATTTGCCGTTTCCGGAAAATGCTATTGCTTTGCAGATGGAGTCCTTCTCTTCTTGTGTATCAGACCAGAGCACCTTGCCTGTCGATATATTGACTACGAGATACTCGCCAGGTTGAGTGCAGTGGCCGACAACCAGGTAGTTATGGTCGGGACTGAGCAGGAGATAATCGGATTCTGGGATTTCGAGTTTCTTTTTGAGCGCTATTTTCTTTGTTTCGGTGTTGCGTATGACACACGTTTTTCCGTCCATAAGCATTTGCGCGCACAGTTTTCCGTCTGGTGAGAAGGCGACAGGTTTGCTTTGGAAACGGAAAGACGACTCGTTTTCTAAGGGAACGGCTTTATTCTCTTTTAACGAATAGAGTCCAATAGTGACGGAGTCGCCGTATCTTGTCGCAATGTAATTGCCACTGGGCGACAGTTCTTCAGGTAACTGATGTAAAGCAAAAGATGCAACGCGGGATAACGATTTCATATCCCATTTGGACAAAATGTTAATGTCAGCGTCGTATGTAAAAAGGTATTTGCTGTCGCCTGTGAATCTGACAAACTTGGATGAGCGTATCGAGCGTGGAGAGAAATGCCTGACGTATTCCTGGCTTGACTGGTCCTTTTTATACAGAGAAATGTGCGGACTTTTTTTCTGGGAAGTGTGCAGCCTTTCATGCGGGGGGATGTGCGGACTTTCGTGTGCGCAGGCAATCCACTCGCCGTCAGGCGATACCGCCATATCCGAGTATAAGCCTTCATCGCCATTGTAGTTGAACACCTGTCTTTCGTCGGCAACATCCCAGACTTCTGCAGTTTTGAATGACCATCTTTGGCATGCGGCAGCATACCTTCTATTGGCTGAAGGCCTTGTCCGGCGCATTCCACCACCGCCAAATGCCTTCAAGAGTCTCGCTTTCGAGAGTTCCTTTATCAGAGCGGTTGCCCTGCAAGCCACTTCCATATCCGGCGATTTTTCGGCCTTTTCCAGGAAAGGTATGACGGCGGGCCCCATTTCCCCCAGTTCCTTGTGGGCCTTCTCGCGAATGTCATAAGAATCGTCGCCCAGTCTATTGATAAGTGACTTTACTTTTCTTTCATCTATTGCCTTTTTCGAAGGAAGCGGAAGAAACCACTGGGATAGTGTGCTCCGTTCACTGGTGACGAGGAACGACTTCCCATCCTGACAAACCATCACGTCACTGGGGGAATTGTGCTCTTCGGACAACCTGATTTGTCTTATAATCTTGCCCGTCTTTGTTTCGTAGACATTGACGAGGCGTACTAACCCACGGACACTGCTTTTCTCGTCTGTGGAAACGATTACAAGAAAGTACTCTCCGTCGGGAGTGAAATCCCCGGCATTCAATATCCTGTTTTCCGTATATATTTCCCAAACTATTTTGCCTGATGCCACCTCATACAGGGTCAGCCTATGGTAGCCCCCTGTGAGAAAATACTTTTCGTCCTGTGTGAATACCGACAGGGGGTAGTCGTATTTGCCGAGTTGCATATAACCGCCGGGAAGGAGCCGCCTGGCTTTATAGTCGGCAAAGTCTTCGGGCGTGAGTGGGCGGTTCAAATTTTCGACAC
>JBDRIB010000088.1:0-13495 GCA_043816375.1 Planctomycetota bacterium
TCGCTCTGTTCGAATATCTCGATAGCCACGGGCTTCACGCCGCGGTAAAGGCACATCTTCTTCAGGACCCGTGCGCTGTTCGACGCGCCCAGAATCGGGATTGGCAGGCGCCGCCCGGACAGGAGGCGCGCAGTCCGCCCCGAAGCGGTAAAACCGACGACCAGCCGAAGGGGCAGCCTGTGGGCAAGTTGCGCAACGGAGGCGGAAATCACGTCGCCGAACTCTTCCGAGGCCGCGAGATGCAGTCTGCGGTCGAGAGCCGCCGTGGTCTTCATCGTCTGTTCGGTGCGCCTGGCCACGTGCGCCATCGTGGTGATTGCGCGCAGGGGATACTTGCCGACCGACGTTTCCCCGGACAACATCAGGGCGTCGGCGCCGTCGATAATTGCGTTCGCCACGTCCGAGACCTCCGCGCGGGTCGGCGTGCTGTTCTGAATCATCGACTCCAGCATCTGGGTGGCGACAATTACGGGTCTGTTCAGGCTTTCGCACAGACCGATGATTGTTTTCTGGATATGAGGCACTTCCTCGACGCGCATCTCCACGCCCAAATCCCCGCGCGCGACCATCACGGCATCCGATTCTTTCGCGATTTCCTCGATGTGTTCGAGCGCTTCCGGCTTTTCTATCTTTGAGATAACGGCGATGTCGGAGCCGCGCGATTTGATTATCTCCTTCAGTTCCCGCACGTCGTCCGGGTGTCGCACGAAGGAAAGCGCCACGTAATCCACATTCCTCTCGATGCCCCATTCGAGGTCTTCCCTGTCTTTCGCAGTGAGCGTGGGCGAACTAATCTTCACGCCGGGAAGGTTGATGCCCTTGTGCGACGATACCGGCCCGCCTGCAACGACTTCGCAATCGAGAGCGCCGGTTTCCTTGCCGACCACGCGAAGCTCGATAAGGCCGTCATTGATGAGAATGGACTTTCCGACATTGACGTCGTTAACCATCGCGGGATATGTTGTGCTTAGCGTGTGAGCATCGCTTTCGACATCCTCACGGACTATGCGTACTTTTGCGCCCTCATTAAGTTCAACACTGCCTCCCCTGACTTTGCCGAGGCGTATTTTCGGCCCGCAGAGGTCCTGAAGGATGGCGACATTTCGCTTCTCTTCGGCAGAAACGCGTCGGACTCTTTCCAGCACGGCGAGGTGGTCTTCGTATGTGCCGTGCGAGAAGTTCAGCCGCGCGACATCCATCCCGGCGATTATTGCCCCTCGGAGCACGTCTTCCGAGGCGGTGGCCGGTCCGAGCGTTGCGATTATTTTGGTAAGGCGCATAGGTCTCCCTTCAAGAGAATCCGGTTCGGGTCCGTTTTTTGGTGACTGTCACTAATTACGGAATCGACCCCGACTTGTCGGGGGAGATTCGTAGATTAGTGACTGTCACCAAAAACTATTCAGAACTGTTCCTTTATCAGAGCAGGCCGAATTTTTGCATTTTCTTTCGCAGGGTTGTCCTGTGTATGCCCAGCAGGCGGGCCACCTGCACCTGGTTGCCGTTGTAGAGTTCAAGCGCTCGCTCGATGAGCGGCCGTTCCCAGACATCCATCAGTTCTTCGTAAAGCCGCCCCTCAAGCGCGGGGTCCTTAGATTGTTTGTCAAAAAGCGCCGTCGCCAAGCTGCGCGGTTCCGCATCGAGAGACGACGTTTCGGCAGCCTCTTCCTTCCACACGACCGAACCCGGCAGATGCTCCGGCAATATGGTCTTGCCACGGGCCAGGACGACCGCGTGCTCGATTGCATTGCGCAGTTCGCGCACGTTCCCGGGCCACCGCCAATCCTTCAACACATCCAGCGTATGTTTGTCTATTTCCGCATCGGGAAGACCTTCGAGGAAATGCGCGACAAGCAGCGGTATATCCTCCGGCCGTTCACGCAGCGGAGGCAGGTAAATGTTGAAGACGCTCAGGCGATAGAAAAGGTCTTCGCGGAAGGCGCTCTCGCGCATTCGCGCTTCCAAATCCCTGTTTGTCGCAGCGATAATGCGCACGTCGGTGTTGAGGTGCTCCGTGCCTCCCACGCGGGTGAAGGTCTTGTCTTCGAGAAAGCGAAGGAGTTTGACCTGTATTGTCGGCGGGACATCGCCGATTTCGTCCAGGAACACGGTGCCGCCGTTTGCAATTTCGAACTTTCCGGCTTTCTGCCGGACCGCGCCGGTGAACGCTCCTTCCTCGTGGCCGTAGAGTTCGCTTTCCAGAAGTGTTTCCGGCAGCGAGGCGCAGTTTATGGGTTCGAACGGCCCGTTCTTGCGGGGGCTGTTGTCGTGGATTGCGCGGGCGACGAGTTCCTTGCCGGTACCGGACTCGCCGCGAATGAGAACGCTTACATTGGATATGCTTACCGAGCCGATTTTCTTGAAGACGTCCTGCATGGCCTGGCTCTTGCCGATTATCACGGGCGGTTCGGCGGCAGTCGCGGTTTCCGTTCCGGGTTTTTCCTTTTCACCATAGAAGCGAGCGAGTTCCTGCCGGAGCATTCGGAGTTCATTTGCCAGGTGGCGGGATTCGAGGGCGCGGTCGATGTGTATCTTCGCCTCGTCGAGGTTGATTGGTTTGACCAGATATTCGTACGCGCCTGTCGTCATCGCCTCGACTGCGGTATTCATCGTGCTGTAGGCGGTAACAACTATGACGGAGATTTCGGGATGTTCTTTTTTGACGCGTTTCAGAAGGTCAAGGCCGCTCATCCCGGGCAGCCTGATGTCGGTGATTACGAGGTCCGGGTGTTCGGATTTGATGAGCGAAAGCGCCTTCTCGGCCGTGGAGCAGGCGACGGGCTGGTGTCCTTCGGCTTTCAGGAACTTCTCAAAGGCGAAGCACACGCCCTGTTCGTCGTCCACAACGAGGATTTTACTCACCGGTTGTCACCTCTTTTGTCTTTCGTTCGCGGCGCAACTGGGCCGCTTTCAGAACCCCTTCGACCATCAGCCACACGGCCAGGCCAAAGAGCGCCAGCGCAACGAAAAGCACCCCGTAGTTCATCTCCGTTCCGGGAGGCGGGCTTATCTGCGCACCAACCGCCTCGGCTATCGCCCAAAGCGTCAGACCAAGCATAATCAGCATCGGCAGCAACGTAAAGGCGGTCGGCTTTTTCACTTTGTAGAAGTACACGGAAGCAGTAAGCAGTCCCAGCGCAGCCATCAACTGGTTCGACATCCCGGCTATCGGCCAGAGGGGATTGTCGGAGGCCTTGATGACGCCTCCTTCGGTCCGGCCCGCAGCAGTGATTAGCACGAAAAAGCCTATCCACACAATTGCGATTGCCGAAGCGAGGTACCTGTTCTTCCCGATGCGCTTCAGCCCCAGCCTGCCGGAGAGTTCCTCAATATTGAACCGGAGAAGTCTTGTCGCGGTGTCGAGCGTTGTCATTGCAAAACCGACGGCCATCACCGTCAGCAACAGGGCGCCCAACTTCGGGTTAATGCCGAGTTGGCCCAGGAATCCTGAGCCTCCTTCAAGAAATATGGGAAGCGGGTTGGCCACCACGGCCTTGTAATCCGCATACAGTTCCTGCCATCTGGAAAAAGCGATACCGGCGGTGCACGTCAACAGCACCATCACTCCGAAAAAGCCCTCGGTGAGCATACTGCCGTAGGTCACAAACCGCAAATCCTTCTCGCTGTTCACCTGTCGAACGGTCGTACCGGAGGAGACCAGGCTGTGGAAGCCCGATATCGCCGCGCAGGCCACTATCATAAACATAATGGGGAAAACCGAGGGAATTGATTGGCCGTCGCCCAGAACGTTACTCGTTTCCGGTGCCTGCATCAACGGCGCTGCAACCAGAAGCCCGATGAAAAGAATCCCCAGCCCGCCATACAGTTGGAAGGAATTCAGATAGTCTCGCGGCTGAAGCAGCAACCACACCGGCAGAACCGACGCCACCAGCGAATAACCAAGCAAAATGGGTATCCAGGTCGTCTGGGGTATGCCGCTGACCGGAATTATCGTGCCGACGTATATCGCAAGTCCCATCAGGACAATGCCCAAAATCGTGACAACCCACAACTGAACCTTCATCCTGTACAACATAAGGCCCATCCCGACGGCAATGACAATAAGACCGAATACGGGAATGACCGACTCGGGTATCTTAAACAACAGACCGCCCACGATTATCGCGAACGCACCCATAAACAGGCCGACGACGAAGGAGATTATCAACAGGAACAGAATCCGCGCCCTTGGCCCCATAATGTCGCCGGTCACGTCTCCGATGGAGCGGCCGCCGAATCTGACCGAAATCCCTGCGGCGACAAAGTCGTGGACCGCCCCCAGGAATATCGTTCCGAACACCACCCACAAAAGCGCCGGCAGCCAGCCCCAGATGGCCGCAATAGCCGGGCCCACTATCGGCCCCAGCCCTGCGATGGACGCAAAGTGGTGGCCGAAGAGCACCATCCGGTGCGACGGAACGTAGTCAATCCCGTCGTATTTTTCGTGGGCGGGTGTCTTGCGGCCCGGGTCGAGGCCCAGTATCCGGTTCTGGATATACCGTGCATAAAACGAGTAGGCCAGAACGAAGGCCGCTATGCACATAACCGCTACAAGTATCGCTGACATAGTGCAAGAGTGTTAAGGTTTAAGGTAATCAATCGCCTGAGGGCAGGCTGAACCAGAAAGTCGTGCCTGCCGGACCGGTTTCAAAGCCGATTTCCCCGCCGTGCTCCTCGATAATGCGCTTGCAGATTGCCAGCCCAAGGCCGGTGCCGCCGCGCTTTGTGGTGAATGTCGGCTCGAAAACCCTGTCGCGGTTCTCCGGTGCGATGCCCTGACCCGTGTCGCTCACGGAGCAAATCACGCGGTCATCCCGCCGGACGACGTTCAGTCTTATCTCTCCTCCGCCGGGCATGGAATCGGCCGCGTTAAGCACGAAGTTCATTATAACCTGTTGAAGGCGGTTGGTGTCAACGCGAATCCGCGGCAGACCTTCGGCATAACTGCGAACGGTTTTGATGTTCAGGTGCTGCAACTGCCTCTCCATCAATTTAAGCGTCTGCTCGCAAATTTCTTTCAAATCTCCGGGGGCTTTTTCTATTTGCGGGACGCGCGCAAAGTTGAGCAGTTCCTCGATTACGACCTTCAGGCGCTCGACTGCGCCGCGTATTATGTCCAGCGCGGTGGTGTCAAGCACGCCCTCTTTTTGCATCAACTGGACGTTCATTCCGATGGAGTTGAGCGGGTTGCGTATCTCGTGCGCCACGGCGGCGGAGACCTGGCCGAGCGCGGCCATCTTCTCCACCGCGAGGAGTTTCTCGCGGTATGCCTTGAGACCGGTCTGCATACGGTTGAATGCGTCGGCGAGAGTTGCTATCTCGTCGCGCCCGGACGCCGGCACGGGTCTGTCGAAGCGCCCGTGAGCGATTTCCGCCGTCAGAGAGGCAAGCGTCTTCAAGCGCTTCGTAATTGTCCGCGCGATGAAGTAGCCCACCGCAAGGACCACGGCCAGCGAGGCTGCGCCGATGGCGATGACGGTCAGTGCGGGTTGCCGAGGCGGCGGGTCAAGGTGTCCCGCGTCGAAGATAAGGTAAACATATCCGGGCAGGTCATTGCGCCTGTCGGCGATAATATAGTAGTCGCGTCCCCCAATATCGGCGCGTTTTATTTCGGGCGTGTTTTCGTTTCCGGGCGGCTTGAGGTGTGCCACGAAGCGCGGCAGTTCCGCATCGGCGATGGTCCTGAGAACGGGGGTATTGGTCTTGTCGGCAAGTACGATTTGTCCGTCGAACAGGGGCTCGATTTGTTCCAGCAGTTCACGATTCTTCGCCACCGGCTTGGCAAGAATGTTCTTCACACGGCCCATTTCGGAGCGCATTCTGCTATTTCGCTCCTGCTCGCGGAAGTCACGCCAGGCTATCTGCCCGGCGAGTTTGGCCGAGACCAGCCCGGTAACCGCAACCGCGGCTATCACAAGCAATGCGAAGGGAAGGATAATCTTCTGTTGTATGCCCACCGGTCAGCAATCGCAAGGAAAGCAACAATTCATTTCTACGGTGACTCCGCCCGAGGCGGATAAATGTCACCGATATTAGCGCAAAGACGGCCGGTCTTCCTGCACCCTCAGTTTCAGTCCTGTTTTTTCTCAGCCGCCGCCTTCATCTTCTCGTACTGCCGCCAGAGGTAGATGTGCATGCCGGGATGCACGCCCAGGGCCTTTCCGGCGTATTCGAATGCCTCTTTGTATTCGCCCTTCTGGTAGAGCAGTTCTGCGAGAGTATCAATGTAGGCGGAGTCGTTCGGCCTGCCTTTGACGGCTTCGCGCGCCAGTTTTATTGCTTCATCGTTTCTGTCGCGGCACAGCGCGTAGAACCAGGCCACGTTGTTTCTGTTCTCGTAGTCCTCCGGATTCTCGCCGATGGATTCAAGCGCGCCGCCGATTTTCGCGCGCATTACCTTTTCGGCCTCGTCGTTCTTGCCGAGTTTTACCAGGCAGCGGCAGAGTTCGGCACACACTTCGTACGAATCCTCGCCGTCCTCAATTATCTCGCGGAGCCCGGCGGCGGCCTGCTCGAATTTGCCCTGCGAGAAGACAAGAAGAGCCTCGCACCTTTTCAGCCGTCTCTCTATGTTCCGGTATCCGTTCGTCTGCTCCATAAGTCGAAGAACGGAAAGCCTCTGCTTGCATATTTTGACGGCCTGCCCGTATTCGCCGTGTTCGATTAACAAATCGCTTATTTGCATCAGAACGAGCCACTCTGCGTCGGCATCGGGCGTTCTTTTCGCGGAGGCGGCCCAGAAATGCTCAACGGCCCTGCGAAGCATACCCTCGTATCGTGTATATGATAATCCGCTGACCGCCCTGCTGAAGCCGGACGCACTTTCGGTGCATTTTACGGCGCTTTCCAGGGCCTCGTCACGCGCGGCGTCATCGCCCAGGCCTTCGTGACAGATGGCGAGCCTGTAATAGACGAGTGGCTGGTCGGGAATTTTGGGAACAAGCCGCTCGCACAGAGGCAGAGCCTTTTTGAAATCTTTGTATCGCAGGCATGTCAGCGCGGCGCGCTCAATGTCCCGATTGTTGCCGGAGAGTTCCGCGATTCTTACATAGTAATTTATCGCCTCGTCGGGCCTTTCGGTCTGGAGCGCGATCTCGGCCAGGACCCGCCACCTGGCGATGACTCTCTCGGTGCGAGTGGTTGTCGCTTTGCCGCCTTCGGCGCTCCCTTGCGAAAACGAGGGCCGCACCCCGACCCACAGCACGCAGACAAGCAACAAAATGACCGGCGTCAGGCGTCGTGTTTTCATAGCTATTCCCCTCCTGAAAACCTGAAACAATCATCGCGAAATCGATTCTGCATTCACCACTATAATATACGTCCATCGTGTGTCAACCGTGAGGATTCGCCGGGCAGGAAAAATCCCCGTGTTCGGGAAAAAGGCGGCAGTCACCTTTCCAGCGCCTTTGAGGGAAGTTTTTGCGCGGCGATTGCGTTGACACACGTAAAAATGCGGCTATAATCCCCGGCGAGAGAGGTTCGAAGCGCATCCACGGAGGTGGCGTGATGGAAGAGAAAGCGAGTCACAGCACAACAGACCCGAAGCAGGCAACGCAGGCGGCGCACGCTTCCCACACCTCGCTCGACGACCTCAGAAGACGCGGAGTGAAAAAGGTCAAAGTCCTCACCCCCGACAAAGTCAGGGAACTGATAAACAGGCGCGCCTCCGACCTGGTCGCCCGGGAGAAGACCCGAATAATCGCCGAGGCACAGGCAAAAGTCCGTCCGCTCGCCGGGCAGAACCGGGAACTCCGGGAAAAACTGGAAGCGCTGACCGGCAAACTGGAGGCGACGCAAAAACTTCTGGAAAGCGAGCGCACAAAGTCATTCCAGCAGGGCGCGGAATCGCAAAAACCCACCGTCGAGAGATACCAGGACCAGGTACTCGCGTTAAAAACGCGCATAAAGGAACTCGAAGAGGACAACCGCGCAATGCTCAAGCAGCGGGAAGAACACGTGCGCGACGCGCTGACGCAATACCGCGAGCAAATTGCACAACTCGCAGAAGACATCAAGCGCGTACGCACACCGACGCCGGGACCCGAAACCCCGCAGTTGGGCAAGGAGATACTGAAGCAATTCCAGAACGAAATACTCCAACTCAGACAGCAGATAACTTCCATCGCTAATCGCGACAAAAACACAAGCGAAAATATGAAACAAATGGTCACCAAAATGGAAAAGGGCATCTCGGAGAGGATAAAGGAAAGCATCAACGGGCTTAAAACGAAGGACAAGGCGCGTGAACCGGTCCTGGCCAAAGAGGTTATGCTCGACAACCTGTTCAAGGATCTTCCCGAGACCAATATCGGCGCAATGAAAATGCGCCAGAATAACGGTCAGGCGATAGACGACAACCTTGAGAAGTTGAAGGGGTTCCACGAAGGCCGGGAGGAATTGGAACTGCCCGTTCCGGGGAGCGAATGATTGCGAAGCAGACTGTCAACAAAGACCACAAGCAAAATTGCCCCCGATTGAGAGAGGGGTACGGAGGTTTTTATGGAAGACATTCGTAACGCAAAGACAACTGTAGCCGAAGGGGATGCATCGAAGCACATTCCGATGAATCTGCAACTCGGGCGCGGCCTGGACATCGGCACGGCGAACCTCGTCTGCGCGACGCGCAAACAGGACGGCGATATCTTCGTGCGCTCCCAGCGCAACGCATTCATCGACATAGAAGGCAATCCCTTCACGAGGAATATGCTGACGAAACTCGATGTGCACTACGTCGTCAGCAACGGAGCGCTGTGCGTCCTGGGCGACCCGTCGTTCGACTTCGCCAACATCTTCAACCGCAGCACGCGCCGACCGATGAGAAGCGGTTTCCTGAGTCCGGACGAGATTGACGCCCTGCCGATGATAAAAGTCCTGGTCGAAAACGTCGTCGGAAAGCCCCAAGAACCCGGAGAAATATGTTATTTCTCCGTCCCCGCCGAACCTGTTGATATGGATATGAACGTCATCTACCACAAGGGGATATTCGAAGGCATACTGCGCAGAATCGGCTACACGCCACGCACGATGATAGAAGGACACGCCGTCGTATTCTCCGAACTGGCCGACGAAGACTTTACCGGGATAGGCATCTCGTGCGGCGGCGGGCTGTTCAACGCTTGTGTCTGCTACAAGACGGTGCCGGCGATCTCTTTTTCAATTTCGCGCGGCGGCGACTGGATAGACGAAAACGTAGCCAGGGTCACCGGTATCCCCACCAGCCGCGCCACGCTTATCAAAGAGCGCGGCGTGAACCTGATGGAGCCCAAAAACCGCGTCGAAGAGGCGATAGTCATCTACTACCGCAACCTCATCAACTACACGCTGGAGAATCTGAAGAAGGAGTTGACCACATCCCGGTCGATGCCGACCTTTCCCGAGCCGATCAGTATCGTCTGCAGCGGCGGAACCACGCTGATAGAAGGGTTCGAAGAGGTCTTCCGCGACGAGTTTGAAAGAATCGATTTCCCCATTCAGGTCAAGGGGGTCCGCCGCGCGGCCGACCCGCTGAACAGCGTCGCTCGCGGCGCGCTCATCGCCGCCATCTCCGAGAAGTAATATTTCTGCAATGTGAGGAACCCGGACATATCATGGAAATGCCTTTCAAGCAAAGACAGCAGAAACTGAGAAAAGTCCTCGGTCCTCTGCTCAAAGAGTATCCTGCGCCGTCCAGAGAGCAGTTCCTCAATATGGATGCGCTGGACCTGGTAATGTGGTCCGCAGTGAGTTCCGACCCGTTCGACCCGAACGTCCCTCGCGCCTTCAACAGGCTGACCGGCGATTTCGTCGACTGGAACGAGGCACGCGTAAGCAGCACCAACGAACTGGGAGAACTGCTCCAGGCCTGCCGCCTGAATCCGGAGCACGCGGTTCACATCAAGAACACCGCGCAACTGATTTTTTACAAGGAAAACAGGCTGAGCCTTGATTTCCTTTCCGCCCGCGAACCCGCCGAGGTAAAAAAATACATCTCATCCCTCAAAAGGTTCCCCGAAACACAGGCCAACGTAATTATGGTTCTGATTTCCGATGCCGCCGACATCCCGCCAATACCGTTAGTCGATAGATTCTCCCGACGCGTGGGCTTCCTTCTGAGCGATGCGACCAACAACGCAATAAGGCTTATCTACAAGAAGACCCTGCCGCAGTCGCAGGCATATAACGCCTTCTACGCCATCTGCAAGCACACACAGACACTTTGCAGGGAAAAGAACCCGCGATGCGGCGCTTGCTTCCTGAACAAAATATGCGACCACGGCGTTGATAAAACGGACGGGAAAGCCCGCCCATCCTCTTCTGCGGCACACAAGAAATGAGCCGCCCCAAAACCCGCCCTTTCCTCATCGCTTTTTTTGCGCTTGCAGTATGCATTGCTGCCTGCTTTGCCGCCGGCTGCGGCGGCAGATCTACCGTCAGAAGCCGGGGAAGCGCGCCTCTCGAAGACGGCCGGGCAGAGGCGTTCGGTCGATACATACAGGGATTGGCAAGAGAACAGGCCGGAGACCTCGAAGGCGCGCTTGAGGAGTTTGCCCGGGCGCATAAACTTGACCCTTCCTCCGTAACGATAGCCGCCAGGCTCGGTACGGTCCTCTATCGCCTGGGCAGAACTGATGAGGCGATGCCGCACCTGGCCGCCGCCGAAAAGGCCGCGCCCGAAGACGCTCACCTGGCGCTTGCGCTGACGCGCTTCTATGCCGGCGTCGGCCGCGAGGATGATGCCCTCAGGATGTGCGAAATCGCCGCCGCATCTCCTCAATACAGACACGAAGCGCTGCTGATTAAAGCAGAAGTGCTTCTCAAGCAGGGTAAGAATGCGTCTGCCGAGGAAACTGCGGTAATCCTCGCTCAAGAACGCGGCAGCACAAAAGACCGGCTGTTGCTGGGACGCATATTCGAGGCACAGGGGAAACCGGACGAAGCGGCGGAAGCCTTCCTGCGCGCTGCCCGGGACAGTCCGGAGGCGGCAATGCGCGCATCGCAAATCTGCGCACAACAGGGCAATTACGCACAGGCAACCGACATCATCCGGCAATTCCTCAACATTATCGCACCTCAGGCGGAGTTGAGCGGCGTCCCTGTCGAACTCCCGCCGTCGCCGCGCAGCGACATCAAACCGTGGGCCTGGCAGCCGGAACGCACGATGCTCGGCATTCAACGCACGGCGTATGTGCGCATCGCCTGGATTGCGCTGTCGCGCAAAAACCACTCCGCCGCGGAGACCGCGCTGGTCGAATCACTCGACGAGACCGGGGAATACTTCGAGGCCTGTGAATTCCTCGGCGACATAGAACGCGACGCAGGCCGGAATGATTCGGCCTTGAAGCATTATCGCAAGGCGCTTTCACTCAACCCGCCGCAGTCCGCACGCAATCGCATAGAAGAGACAATCGCATCGACACCCCGGTAACCGTTACAAGTTGCCCCGGAACTGTTCCTGGATTCCAGCCGCCCAACCTCACACGCGCGCATAACTTGCTCTTGCAACACAACCATAGTGCGGGTAGACTATCTCTCCTGAAAATATCATTGCGGGCGCTAAATCCAGGGAGCGATATATGTCCGGACATTCACACTGGGCGGGAATAAAGCACAAAAAAGGCAGGGTTGACGCAAAGCGCGGGAAACTCTTTTCAAAACTCGCCCGCCAGATAATTGTCGCAGCAAGGTCCGGCGGCGGCGACCTTGATATGAACCTCGCGCTGCGCTATGCCATCGACAATGCCCGCGCCGCAAATATGAACAAGGACGGCATCGAACGCGCCATCAAGAAAGGCACCGGCGAGTCAGGCGGCGAGTCATACGAGGAAATTATGTACGAAGGCTACGCGCCCTCGGGCGTCGCGATTATGGCGCAGGCACTTACAGACAACCACAGGCGCACCGCTGGCGAGATTCGGAAGATATTTGAAGTGAGAGGCGGGAACCTGGGTCAGAGCAATTGCGTGGCATATCTGTTCGACCGGACGGGTTTCATTGCGATTTCAACCGACGCCGACGACGAAGACTCGCTTATGGAACTCGCTCTCGAGCACGGCGCGGAGAATTTCGAGACGGCGGGCGAACTGTATGAAATAACCGTGTCCGTGGGCGACTTCGACGGCCTGAAGAAGGCAATCAAAGAGAAGGGGATAACCGTTGAGACGGCGGAAATTACGTATCTCCCCAAGACCAGAGTGCCCATCGACGAAGAGGCGGCCCGCAAGGTGCTCAAATTTATCGACAACCTGGAAGACCACGACGACATCCAGAACGTCTATTCCAACTACGACATATCCGACGAAATCTTCGCGAGACTCGCCGCGGAAGAAGATTAACGGTGACCACCGGTAACTGTCACCACATCGGTGACTGTCACCAATTACGGAATCGAGCCCCGACTTGTCGGGGTGAGATTCGTAGATTGGTGACTGTCATCCTTTCGCAATGAAAAGAACAATACAATTACGGCCCCGACATTCATATAAAATAGTGCAAAAGTCGGGGCGTAGATTAGAACCGTTTCTCAGATGAGCAAATTGCATATAACCCGAAAGGCGTAGATTCAGAACTGTTCCAACGTAATGGTGACAGTCGCCTTACCGGCTTGTCTTGAAAGCAGATGTCTGTTCCCTGCTGAACTTCTCAGAACTTGTGTCGGACCGCTTAGCCTTTCTTGAAGACGGTCTCGCCGGTGCGGGTGAATGGTATGTCGAGTTTGCCGAACGGCGTGTCGAAGGCCATCGTGCCGCCCAACTCGTAACTCGAGCCTTTGCCGGTGAGCATGCTGAAGAACGCGGCGCCGAAGTCTTTGGGGCTTATGCTGATTGGAATCTCGAGCGTGTTCTCTCCGCCTTCGGCGAACTGGACGGCCTCTTCGAAGCCGCTCTGCGCGACCTGCGTTCCGGCGAACTTGAGCCCGTAGGTCATCTTTGTCAAATCCACGGGGAAGTTGTTGAGGTTCTTGACGCGGACGTGCAGCACGGCGCCGGCTTCGTCGAGGGTGATTTTGCCCCACTTCACCTCGCCCAGTTCCACTTCGGGCAGGGCGGGGACGGGCACATTGCCGGAGAAGTTGAGCGGTATGCCCAGCGGTCCGGCGTTCGGCACGTCGAGCCACAGTTTCAGGCTGCTTTCGTAGGGCACGACTTCGCCGGGTTTGACCTTCTGCAGCAGTTTGAGCAGATTGGCGAAGGTTAATGACACCGGCACCGGGACGGTCTTTGAGCCGTTAGCGGGGATGGACGTTCCCTGCAGGTCCGCCTGTCCGTCGAGGAACTGTGCGCCTTTGCTGGACAGCGCGTAGTCGAGGTTGACCAGCGGGATGTCGAAGGAGTACGGGTTGGTCACGTCGATGTCGAAGACGAGGTTTACTTTTTCGAGCGACAGTCCGTCGAACCGGACGCCGTCGATGCGCGCGCCCGGTTTCCGTATCATCCCGAGCACGCTTTCGCATCCGGTCGTTGCGACGACGCACAGCAGGGACAGAATCAATACGGTGGTTTTCATATCAACCTCCTTTCTG
>JBDRIB010000089.1:0-2821 GCA_043816375.1 Planctomycetota bacterium
AATCTACGAATCTCGGCACAGGGGACTGTCCCCTGTGCATTCCACAAAAGGATGACAGTCACTAATCTACGAATCGCGCTCGCGCTGCTCCCGCGATTCCGTAATTAGTGACAGTCACCTTTTGCTCCGTAATTGGTGACAGTCACCTTTTGCGTTGTAATTAGAACCGTTCCGGCCTGCTTGTATGGGTCGCAAATTGCTTTTGAATTTTGTGAACTACGGTGCTACGGCTCTACGGAACTTCGGTACTTTTTAGCGGCGGCGGTCACCGGATGATGCGATTGTACAGCGTGTCCCGCTCGACGGGTTCGCGGCCCGCCTCGGAAATCAGGTGCTTCATTTCCCCGACCGTGACCGCCTCCGGCGTGCGCGCCCCGGCCATATGGGTTATCTTCTCCTCGATGACAGTCCCGTCCATATCGTCCGCGCCGAAGGCGAGCGATATCTGCGCGAGTTTCAGCCCCAGCATTATCCAGAACGCCTTGATGTGGTCGAAGTTGTCCAGCATAAGCCGCGAGACGGCGATGTGCCTCAAATCCTCGATGCCGGTGGCCGGCTCGCAGCCCGGAATCTCCGTGTTTTCGGGGTGGAACGCGAGCGGGATGAACGACAAAAAGCCGCCGGTTTCGTCCTGGAGTTCCCGCAATTTCACCAGATGTTCAATCTTCTCCTCCGCCGTCTCGATGTGACCGTAAAGCATCGTGGCGTTGGAGCGGATGCCGAGTCCGTGCGCCGTGCGCATCACGTTCAGCCATTCCGCGCCGGGCAACTTGTCGGGACAGAGTTCCGCGCGCACACGCGGGGCGAAGACCTCCGCCCCGCCGCCCGGAAGAGAACCCAGGCCCGCCTCGCGGAGCCTGACCAGGGTCTCTTCGACGCCCAGTTGCGCGATTTTTGCGATGTGCGCTATCTCGACCGCCGTGAATGCCTGGATGTGGATTTGCGGATAACGCGAATGTATCTCACCGAGCATCGCGGTGTAGAAATCGAACGGCAGTTCGGGGTGCAGCCCGCCGACGATGTGTATCTCCGTCGCGCCCATCTCGTGCGCTTCCTTCGCGCGTTCGAGGATGTCATCCATCGCCATTTCGTATGCGCCCTTCTCGCCCGCGGAGCGGCTGAATGCGCAGAAGCGGCACCGGTTGACGCAGATGTTGGAATAGTTGATGTGCCGGTTGACGATGTAGTATGCCCTGCGTTCGTTCTTGCGCTTGCGCACGATGTTCGCCAGGCGGCCCAGTTCGAGGATGTCGGCGTCGAACAGTTTAAGCCCGTCTTCGGCGGTCAGCCGCTCTCCGGTTTCTATTTTTTCAGCGGTATTCTTCATAGTTAAAAGTCAGCTCCAAGATCGTCAACTAGGGGGTCTGACCCCTTTACTTGACGATCTTTATTTGTCTACCCCGTACTCCCCCCATTTGCGCGTCACGAGGTCGATGATGTCGGGGGACATAGCGACCTCGTCCGGCCAGGGACGCTCGAAGCCTTCGTCTTTCCACTTTCGCGTGGCGTCGATGCCCATCTTGCTGCCGAACCGGGGCAGCGGCGCGGCGTGGTCCAATTCGTCCACCGGCCCCTGCACGAATTCAATGTCGCGCTTCGGGTCGATGTTGTTCAGCGCCTTCCAGGCGACATAACCGACGTCGCGCACGGGCACGTCTTCGTCCACTACGACGATGACCTTCGTGAACATCATCTGTCCCAGCCCCCATATCGCGTGCATCACCTTGCGCGCCTGACCGGGGTACTGTTTGCGAATCGAGACAATCAACAGGTTGTGGAACACACCCTCGAACGGCATATGAATATCCACCACCTCGGGCAGATGCTTCTGCACGGCGGGCAGGAAGATGCGCCCTATCGCCTCGCCGATGAAGCAGTCTTCCATCGGCGGCCTGCCCACCACAATCGCGTGGTAAACCGGATTCTCGCGCCGCGTGATGCAGGTCAGGTGGAACACGGGGAATTCGGCGGGCAGGGAATAGAATCCCGTGTGGTCTCCGAAAGGCCCTTCGATGCGCGTTTCTTCGGGGTCAACCCAGCCCTCGAGAATGATTTCCGCCTGCGCGGGCACTTCGATATCGCAGGTCTCGCATTTCACCATCTCGACCGGCTTTTTTCGCAGGAAGCCCGCGAAGACCATTTCGTCGAACTCTTCCGGCAGAGGAACGGCGCCGCAGAACGAGACCACCGGGTCCGCGCCGATTGCGACGGCAACCGGCATTCGTTCGCCGCGCTCCCTGTACATCCGGAAATGCGCCGCCCCGCCCTTGTGTACGTGCCAGTGCATACCCGCCGTGCGCTCGTCGAATACCTGCATTCTGTAAATGCCGCAGTTTTGCGCTCCGGTCTCGGGATTTCTTGTGAACACGAGCGGCAGGGTTATGTAGCGGCCGCCGTCACCGGGCCAGCATTTGAGGATGGGAAATTCGGCGAGCGACGGCGCCCCTTTTTCGACGACCTCCTTGCACGGCCCGCTCTTCACCGATTTCGGAAAGAAATTCGCGAGGCGCAGCAGTTTCGGAATCGCCTTGACCTTTTCCACAATGCCCTCGGGCCTTTCGCCTGTGAGGATTGCGGAGACGCGGTCGGCGACTTGTCGGATTGAATCGACGCCCAGGGCAAGGTTCATTCTCTCGCGGGTTCCGTATGCGTTGATGAGCACGGGGGAGCGGCTGCCTTCGACGTTTTCAAACAGCAGCGCCGGTCCGCCGCTCTTCACGACGCGGTCGCAGATTTCGGTGATTTCGAGTTTCGGGCTGACGCGCGTTTTGACGCGTTTCAGTTGTCCGGCGTCTTCGAGCGCAGCGATGAATTCACGAAG
>JBDRIB010000090.1:0-3186 GCA_043816375.1 Planctomycetota bacterium
CAGGAACTCCTGGTACGCCTCGACCGCGCGCAGATAATCTTTCACCCCGGTATGGTATGCGTTTGCGATGCGTAAACCCGTTTGGTTCACGCGGGCCCTCACCGGGTACTGCCGCACAAGCATTCTGTAAACGTCTATCGCGTCTTCCCAGAACCGCCTGCTCTCAAGTTCCATCGCAATCTGCCACACCGGACTGAACACGGCTCCGGCGGAGACGGTCTTCCCACCCTCGCGGGCCAGTTGCAGCAGTTCTTTTGCCGCGCGCACGTAGCGGCCCCGCGCCTGCGTCGGGCTGAGCGCGCCGACAAGACGCGCTTCGTCAAGGAAACTCTTCGCCAGGGCCATCCGTGCAGTTTCCAGCGCTTCTCTTTCGTCGCGGAAGGCCGGGTCATTGATGAACTTGTCCAGTTCCTCCCGCGCCGTCTTGAATCGCCCGCCAGTTTCGGCAAGCCGGTCCATTTCCTCCATTTTCGGGTCCGGAGCCGTGTGCGCCCACGCGAGGTAGTCCATCCTCAACCGCAAAGAAAGTTGCGCCAGTTCGCCGTCCTTCGGGTTGTCTACGATGAACTGTGCAAGCATCGCGGCCGCGTGGTTGTGCGCGTGTATGGAGCGCAGATGCCCGATGGCAATCATTATTTCCGCGCGCGCCTTGTATGCGGCGGGTTTGCCTTCGTATTCCCTGATAATCGCCTGGAACATCTTGTATGCGGCGTTCAGCGCCTCCACGCGGCGCTTTATCTCTTCTTCGGTGATGATTGATATGCGAACAATCTTGTCTTTGATAAGGGCAATGTTTTCATAATAGTCTTCAACATTAACCGGTCTCCGCTGTTGTAGCGCCATTTTGCCTTGTGTCTCGCTCTGGATATTGCTTTCCAACTGCGATATTTTTCGTGCCAGTTCCGCCTCTTTCTGACGGACCTTGACGTACATCTCTCTGTATTTCTCATCGCTCGGGACACCTCCTAACTCTTCCGTTCGCTCTTCCATCTCCTTTTCCGCTTGCTCTGCCTGCGAAGCAGGTTCCCTTGCCTCCTTCAACATGGCTCCTTGCATTCGCAATTTGTCAATGGATTTCTCCAGTTCCACCTCCAACGCATTTTTTTGCTCTCGCAATTCGTCAATGGATTTTTTCAAGTCCATTTCCCACCCGGGCGGGATACGTAATATGTCCACATCCCTGCCGGGCAACGATCCCCAATCTGAACTTGTTTTGAGTTGAAAATCCCTCGAAGCGGGCTTCAATCCACCCAGTCTGCCTATAGGTACAGGCTCTCTGGCGATGAGTTCGAGCATCTCCAGCGCGTGCTCCGGCATTACCTTACCTGTCTCGCACATTGCGCGCTCGAAGCGCACCTGCTCGGGATAGCAATACGAGAGTTTCTCGTCGAGCAGCCTTCCATAGACCGTGGAAGCGATATCCCACGCGCCTGCACGCGCGTATGTGAGCGCAACGCCGCGAATGTCTCTGTAAGCATTCGAAACATAGAAGCCATCGGGCCTTGCCTTTATCATCTCGATGTAGCCCTTGATGGCGGCATCGTATTCGGCGGAAAGTTTTTCCGGTTTTGCGCCTTCTTTCGCCGCGCTCATCCATTTTCCGAACGTTTCGTTCGCCTTCAGGTGCAGGCATTTCCCGGCCATATAGGTCATTTTTTCCGCGCCGCTCCACTTCGCATTGGCGCTCGCTATCTGCCGGTACACCTCTCTCGCGGCATCGAAGGCGGATTTGTTCAGATACATCTCCGCGATGTGGGTCATCTGCCTGCGGGCGCTGACGACGAGAGGAGATTCGGGGTACGAACCAATCACGTCCTGGTATGCCTTCAGGACCGCGCGGTGCAATTCGGTCGGCTGCCCGCTGTCCTTTATTCCGCCGAACATAGAGTCGCGGCGGTGGAAATCGCGGTCGGCCTCGATTTTCGAAACGTCCGCGCCTGCGTACATCACAAAATCAGCAAGCGCGCCTTCGGGCTTCTGGTTGGCCGCGGGCGGCTTGTCGAGCAGAAGGTACAGCGCCTCGCGCGCAACCTCGTAATAATACAGTTGGGCGTAGAAGTGCGCTATCTCCTGCGCAAGATACAGCGCGTTGCGGGCGGCCGCGGATTCTCTCCCGGCGGAGGCGACTTCCTTTATTATTGCGAGGGCCTTCTTTGCGGAATCGCCGAGTTTCTCCGGCACCGGCAGGAAAGCCTCCGCAAGTTTCGCCGCGTCGCTCTTCTCCTTCCGGAAATACATCTGCGCAAGCGTCGCCTTTACGTCGTCGGCGCGCGGCGGCCTGCCGTCGAGCAGTTGCGTGTAAACGACAATCGCCGGATTCGGGATTCCCTTTTGCGCATAGAACTCCGCGACGCTCTTCACGCCGGCAATCGCGGCGTCCTGCGCATCGGGGAATTTCGCAGCCCTGAGGAAGACCTGAACGGCCGCGGCGAATTTCTCATTCGGTTTCTCCTCCTCAGCGCTCACGCCGGTCCGCTCCAGGTTTTCCTGAAACATCTTCGCGCCTTCGGCAAAGTGCGCCCGGCCGAGCAGGAGCAAAACAACCGGGAAGTGCCTGCTCGTTTCGGGCAGCGCGGCCAGCACTTTTCCGACGGCATTTGCCGCAGCCGTCGGCGCACCGCCGCTGATATAACGGCCGGCTATCGCGTTCAGTCCGTTAATGTATGTTTGAAGCGAGGATTCGTCGCCCGTCCTTGCCGATTCAATAATCAATTCCAGCGCCTTTTCGTGAAACGGCACAAGAGCAACCGCCCCCGGCGAAACGGGCTCGCTGCATCCAAGACGAAGAAGCAGCGCCAGAAGGCGCTCCCTCGCCTCGCGGACAAACCACCTGTCGCCCGCTTCCTTCGCCTCGCCCCTTGAGACGAAGTCCAGGTATGCCTCAACCGCCGCCTTGATGCATTTTTCCTTCTCCAGGAGCCGTGCAAGTTCAAAACGCGCCTCCAGTGCAGAGGGGGACTTCGCGGGTTTCTCAATGATGTATTTGAAATGCTCTCGCGCCTCGTCGTTCTTGCCCAGACCGGCCAGAGCGCGCCCGTGAATCAGCCGCGCACGCGCCTTCCCCTCGTCCGGAGCCTCCGGATAGCGTATTTCCCAGCCGAGCACCTGTTCGAGCGCCCTCTGGTATTCGCCGTTCCCCCAGAACGCCTCGGCGATAAGTATCTCGATGTGCGCCCGTTTCTGCGC
>JBDRIB010000091.1:0-13542 GCA_043816375.1 Planctomycetota bacterium
GGCGAGACGATTATGACTTCCTCTTCCGGGTCGAGAAGCGCCTTCAGCGTTGTGTTGATGCCGCCCGATGCGCCGTAGCACATAACGATGAGTTCGGGCGGCACTTCGATGCCCGCGCTTTCGGCAAGATGTCTTGAGACGGCCCGGCGTGTTTCGATATAACCGGCGTTGGTCATATAGCGGTGTGCGCCGGGCTTTTCATTCTGCACCGCATCGAGAAACGCCCTGCGGACGCTTTCGGGAGGTTGCCCGGACGGGGCCGAAGTGGAAAGGTCGATTACTCTCGCGGCGTCTTTTCCTTCGACGGGAATCCGCGCCGCCCACGGGTATTCGGCCATCATCTTATATATTTGTTTCGCCACCCCCATTGCTCTCTCCACGCGCTTGTAAAGGTCAGACTCCAAAGCAGACGCAACGGTGACAGTCACGAATCTACGAATCTCGTCCGCAGGGGACTGTCCCAAGCCCCCGACCCGCCGGGGGCGCCGCGGACTGTCCCCTGTGTATTTTTGGACCTGTTCTATTCTACGAATCGCGCTCGCATACTCGCGCGATTCCGTAAATAGAACAGGTCCGCCGTAGTTGGTGACAGTCACCTTTCGCTATTTTTCGCTTTGACCATTGACCTTTCACCTTTGACCTTATTCCGAGAGCGCGCCGATTTCGGCATAGACCTGTTCGTCGTTGAAGCCTTCCAACTCGACGCTGTCCGACGGGCAGATGGCGTTGCACAGCCCGCAGCCCGTGCAAAGCCCTTCGTTGACATACGCGACCCACCGGACGGTGCGGCCCTGCCTGTCCTTTATTTCCTTCTTTTCAATCGCCTTGAACGGGCAGACGATATGGCAGTACCAGCAGGCGACGCAGGTCTCTTCGTTAACGCGCGCGATTATCGGCTCGCGTTCGAGTTCGTCCGAAGAGAACAGCGCCTGCACCTTCGAGGCGGCGGCGCTTGCCTGGGCGACCGTTTCCGGTATGTCCTTCGGCGCCTGGCACGCGCCCGCGAGGAAGATGCCGGCGGTGTTGGTTTCCACCGGTCTGAGTTTCGGGTGCGCCTCGCTGAAGAAATTGTACTCGTCGTATGAGATGTTGAGTATCTGCGCGAGTTTGTCCGCCCCCTTTTGCGCGGTCATCGCGGTCGCCAGCACGACCATATCGGCCTCGATGTCCATAACTGTGCCGCTCAGCGTGTCGGCGCCTTTTACGATGAGTTTGTCGCCGTGCTGGTAAATCTTCGAGACGCGCCCTCGGTAGTATATCGCTTCGTCCTCCTCGATTGCGCGGCGGACGAACTCGTCGTAGTTTTTCCCGCCGGCGCGGATGTCCATATAGAAGACGTAGGCCTGTCCGTCGTGTACCTTGTGCTTGTAGAGCATCGCGTGCTTGGCCGTGTACATACAGCAGATTTTGGAGCAGTAAGTGATTCCCTTCGCGTTGTCGCGCGAGCCGACGCACTTGATAAAGACGACCTTTTTCGGTTCGCGTCCGTCGCTCGGCCTGAGTATCCTGCCGCCGGTGGGACCGGAGGCGCTGGCCAGCCGCTCGAACTGCAGGCCCGTAATGACATCGGGATATTTTCCGTAGCCGTATTCGCCGTAGAAGTCCGCATCGTGAACGTGGAAGCCGGTGGCGACGACTATCGCGCCGATTTCCTCTTCGATGAGTTCATCCTGCATATCGTAATCGATTGCTTCGACGGGACAGATTTTCGCACAGACGCCGCATTTGTCCTTCGTGAATTTCAGGCAGTTCTCGCGGTCTATGACGGGCTTGTTGGGCACCGCCTGCGGGAAGGGGGTGTAGATTGCGGTGCGCGTGCCCAGTCCGCAGTCGAACTCGGACGGGATTTTTTTCTGCGGGCATTTCTCCGAGCACAGGCCGCAGCCGGTGCATTTGTCCATATCGACCGAGCGCGCCTTCTTGCGGATGGTGACCTTGAAGTTGCCGATGTAGCCCTCGACCTTTTCGATTTCGGAGAACGTGTGCATCGTGATTTTCGGGTGCGAGGCGGCCTCGACCATACGCGGCGTCATAATGCACTGCGAGCAGTCGAGCGTCGGGAAAGTCTCGCTCAACTGCGCCATATGCCCGCCGATTGATGGCTCCTTTTCGACGAGCACGACTTCACGGCCGCCGTTGGCGATGTCGAGCGCGGCCTGTATGCCGCCGATGCCGCCGCCGATGACGAGCGCGCGCCTGGTTATCGGAACGCGAATCGGGTTGAGCGGTTTGTCGAAGCGGACTTTCTCGACCATAACGCGCACAAGGTCGATTGCCTTTTTTGTCGCGGATTCGCGGTCTTCGTGCACCCAGGAGCAGTGCTCGCGTATGTTGGCCATCTCGCAGAGGAAGGGATTTATTCCGGCCTCCGCCACCACGCGGCGGAACGTCGGCTCGTGCATCCTGGGCGAGCAGGCCGCGATGACGACGCCGGTCAGGTTCTTCTCTTTGATTTCTCTCTTGATGAGCGCCTGCCCCGGGTCGGAGCACATATATTTGTAATCCGTCGCCACTGCGACGCCGGGAATCCCGGCGCATTCTTCGGCGACGCGCTCGCAGTCAACCGTGTTCGCGATGTTCTCGCCGCAGTGACAGATAAAAACGCCTATCCGGGACATTTTTGCACCTGTTTTGCTGAATTTGTTACGGTGACTGTCACTAATTACGGAATCGACCCCGACTTTGTCGGGGGAGATTCGTAGATTAGTGACTGTCACCGGAGCATCCCAGGACCTGTTCTATTCTATGCCCCGGGTTTCGTATCGCAAAAGGATGACAGTCACCAATCTACGCCCCGACTTTCGCATCGCAAAAGGATGACAGTCACCAATCTACAAATCTCGCTCGCCGGGCTCGCTCGATTCTGTAATTGGTGACAGTCACCTTTTGCTAACAGTCACCTTTTGCTGTCACCTTTTGCTATGAAAATTTTACTCTTCGCCGACAAGTTGCTCGGCGATGCTGGACGCCGCGATAAAGTGCTTGTTTATCGCAAGGGTTTTGGGCGACAGGCCGAGCGCAAGGCCGACTATCTGGCTCAGAAAGAGAATCGGGATGTTGTACCGGCTGTACCGGCGGTTCACGTCCAACTGCCTCATATCGAGGTTGGCGTGGCACATCGGACAGGCGACGACAATCACCTTTGCGCCGTGATAGGCGGCGTTTTCGAGCACCTTGTGCGTGAGGTCCACCACGGCCTCTTTCGCGCTCATCGTGAGGCCCGCCCCGCAGCATTCGGTCCGGAACGGCCAGTCCAGCGGCTGCGCGCCGAGTTTCGTCATAATGTCTTCCATCGTGTGCGGCTGCTCGGCGTCGTCGAACTGCAGCACCTTGGGCTGCCTGAGCAACAGGCACCCGTAGTAGCAGGCGACCTTGAGTCCGTCGAAGTGGCGGACAATCCTGTTCTCTATGTCCCCGGCGTGTTCCTGGAGCGCCTGGATGAGGTTGAGCACGCGGACGGAGCCTTTGTAGTCCATCTCGATGGTTTCGTTGACCTCTCTGGCGAGGTCTTTGTCCTCGGCCAGTTCGTGGTTCGCCTGTATGAGCCTGTGGCTGCAGGCCGCGCAGGGCGCAAGCAGGTCGGCTATGCCCTGCTCTTCGGCCAGCGCCAGGATTCGCGCGGGCAGCGACAGCGCCAGCAGGTGGTTCGTCTGATGCACCGCGGTCGCGCCGCAGCAGTTCCAGTCCTCGACTTCCTCAAGTTGCCATCCGAGCGCTTCGGCCATCTTTTCGACGGAGATGCCGTAGTCAACAGCGGAGCCTTCGAGGGAACAGCCGGGGTAGTAGCCTAACTTCATATACGTAGTCTCACTTGGAGTTCGAGGCGATGCCGCCCGGATTCACACTAGCCTAGTTGCAGGTTTCAAGTTTCAGGTTTCAGGTGGTGCGGTTTGCACAGTTTTCCTGAAACCTTAAACTGCTTCGGTGACAGTCACCTTTTGTCACTTCTTCCTCCTGCATTTTTCGAATATCTTCTTTATCGCTTTGCGGCCTTTTATCTTTTTGGGCAGAAACCTTATCTTGCGGTTGAGGACCATTTTCGGGAATCGCGTCACGTCGCTGAAGAAGTCCATCGAGCGTATCTTGTACCCGACGGCAAGCGGGAATTCGTTAAGGCGGCCGGTTTTCTCGATGGTATTTTTGAATACGTTGTGGAAGGCGATGATGTTTTTCGCCTCCGGGTGGGCCAGTTCCATCTCAAGGGAGATTTCGCGCAGCGTGTCCATAAGGTGCGCGATGTCGAAATCCTTCGGGCAGCGCGTGGAGCAGGTTTCGCACGACACGCACAACCAGATGGTCCGCGAGCGCAGCGCGCGCTCGATGAGTTCGGGTATGTCCAACTGGCAGTAGCGGACTATCTGGTGGGGCAGGACGTCCATATAGTCGGTCATCGGACAGCCTGCGGAGCACTTGCCGCACTGGTAACAGTCGTTGAGGCGGAACTTCCCGCGCTTCTCTATGTCGCGTTTTGTTGTCGTTTTTGTGTCAGCGTTTTTGGCCACGGTGTTTCGTCTCCGTCGTTGCAACCGGCGAAATTAATATGCATTTTACCAGATTAATATGACAAATTCAATCAACTTTTAAGCATAAGGCCGGTCCTTGTGCGAAGGGTGAATTATAGGGAATCGGGTTACGCAAAGCAACCGGCGATTTTGAGAAAAAAGATGGACGAGGGGTGGATTTGCCGCAGCCCGTTAATTGTAAGGTTTTGCAGGTCAATGGTTTGAGTGGCGGCATAGTATCTGCCACTATCCAGCCGGATTATTCCAATAACGCCGGAACCTGTGCCGCCGTGTTCCCGGACGCGGAGACCGGATGTTGCTCTGTGTCGTAGGGGGACGGGCGGGGGTTGCAGGAAACTTGTTGAAAAACGAATACAGGTGAATAATTATGTCGATGAACAGGCAGAAATCGAATGAAACCGAAGACGCGACCCGGGTCATTTCCGGATTTCGCGCCGGAATAGAGCGTTGTGAGGAGATTCTTCTCGCAGCGCCGGAAGGTCCGCACGGTTCGGACATTGCCCGCCTTTACCGCCGCATCTCAACCCTCAGGCGCAAGCGTTTCCTTGCCGCCGTCGAAGATTTTCTCTCGTCCCTGCTTCACGCGGAAGTTGCCGTGATTTGCTCCGAGGGGCGTCCGAATGCGCGCGGGGGGCGGCGCATTTCACTCATTTCTCCCGCAAAGGCCGTCTGTTCCGGCCCGGAACGCCTCTACATAAACATCACCGGTCTTGACAGCGGCGCGCTTATCCCTTTAATATCCATAGCGGACGGCGGTGCCGCGCTCGAGGGCTTTATCAGCGTCGCCTCGGACAAGAAGGAGATTGGCGAAGGCTCAGAGTTGGATTTCCTGTGCGCGGCGGCGCCGCTGATTGCGCAGTGTTTCAGGAACCTGAAATCCTACGCCGCGCTTCTTGATTTGAATGAAAACGAAAGGCGCCGGTCGGCGGGCGCATCTGGCGGCCATCCCGGCGTTCCGGACGGGTTCATCGGGAAGTTGAAAAACGTCATTGAAGAAAAGGAACGGGCGATGGAAACCCGACAAAAGGCGCGCGATGCAGGGCCGCGTTCGCGGGGCCGCCGCAGGCATTCGCTGTGGAGAAGAATTTTTACGGCGATGTTTGTCCTGGTTTTTCTCTTTGCCGCTTCGGCGCTGGCCTCCTACACGCGGGTCCCCGTGCTGAATGAGCCTTTCAACAACGTTGTCGCCTTACTGGGCGAGGCGGGCGGCATCCCGATGCACGCCACGAAGCGGGCTCTCGACGACGGGCTACTGCGCGTCTGGATTGTGAGCGGTTCGGCGCAGGATGTGCACGACTGGCTGAAGGGCGAAAACCCCAGCGGCGTTGACTACGAGGAACTGCTCAAAAAGCACGGCTGGACCGACGGGCAGGTACACAGGGTCGGCCGGGTACTGGGAATGGTGCCCTGACGACGAATCATTTTTAGCCGCAGATAACCGCAGATGAGAACACGGTTTTTTTGCTCAGGATGGATTTTATCTGCGTGCATCTGAGGCTATTGTTTTCTCATTTTTTCCCAGTGCTTGCAGACAGGGCCTTCCCTGACCATCTGGATGATTTTCTCGACCCGTTCCGGGTCTCCTTCCGCCTTTGCGCGCTTCAGGGCTTCCGCCTTGATTTTTTTCACGTCCAGGACGTCGCCCAGGCACTGTTCGGCGGCGCTGCACCACTCGACGCACACGGGCAGCGAGGATGCGAAGACGAAGCGTCCGCACCCGGGACAGGTAGCGCGGACTTCGTCGCTCCAGATTTCGACGGCGGTGTCGCAGGAAGGACAGTTGAACTGGCGCGGCGCGGCCTGCGCGGAATTCAGCGAGCCGGGGCATTTTGGTTTTGGTTTATGTTCTTTCATTTGCCCTATTATACGCGAAATCCGCCGTTTTTTCAACCGCAGCCGCCGTCCGGAGCGGGGGGGCAGGCGTTTTTGCTTTGCAATTTTGTCCGGGGAGCGGATGTTGACACGGCGCGGATGCGCTATATAATTGGCGTTGAAGTTCACAGGGCGTTTAACTCAGCGGTTAGAGTGCCATCTTCACAAGGTGGAAGTCGCTGGTTCGAATCCAGCAACGCCCAGTTGGAAGGATTTCGGATGCCGGATTTCGGATATCAGAATCTGCAATTCGGGATCCGATTTGGGCTATCCAGAACGGGGATGTAGCTCAGCTGGGAGAGCGTCTGGTTCGCAATCAGAAGGTCGCGGGTTCGAGCCCCGCCATCTCCACCAATAATGACAGGGACTTACGGCGTTTGCCGTAAGTCCCTTTTTTTGCCGTCTGACCCGCAGTGCGGCGCTTCTACGTCTTGCATTTTGCTCATTTAGAGAAGCGGTTCTAATCTACGCCCCGACTTTTGCATTGCAAAAGGATGACAGTCACCAATCTACGAATCTCACTCGCCTTGCTCGTTCGATTCCGTAATTGGTGACAGTCACCTTTTGCTCCGTAATTAGTGACAGTCACCTTTTGCTCCGTAATTGGTGACAGTCACCTTATGCGTTGCAATTAGGACCGTTCCTCATTTTCCCACCTATATGGCTCGCAGTCCCGGTTTGAGCAAACGCCGCCGTTTTTTTTAGTTTCCCTAAATAAAGGGTCTCGGCGTGTCGATATTCAGATAGGAAAGAAGGGAAGAAGAATCTAACACCAGATTAGAATTGCGGGAAGCGCCGATCCCTACCCGGGACAAAGTAGTTGATGCTGCGGTGTCGTCGAAGCCGCACCCATTGGAAGCGGGGGAACTGGAACTGGCGAAATCCTGCGTGAGTAGCGCAGGCTGCTTCCGTGGCTGACGGTTGACGTTGTCGTACCTGACTACTTGAGCGTAGCGCTGGCCCGCAATTCTCTTATGCGCGCAGCAAAAAAGGCGCCGCCTCAACATCGTCGGGGCGGCGTTATTGTTTTGGATTTACGAAAGGTCAAAACTTATGCCTCAGTTCCGATATGTTGCAAGGACCACGGAGGGAGAGTCCGCCACCGGACTCATTGACGCGCCGGACCAGAACGAGGTCTTCGGCAGGCTGCGCAAGCAGAACCTCTCTCCCGTTGAAGTTCAGCCGGTGAGCGATGCGGGCGGATCGAGGTTGCAGCGGTTCAGGAGCCACAAGGCGCCCAGGCCCCGCATGAAGACCGACGATATGGTCGTCTTTACCCGGCAACTGGCGACAATGATATCCGCCGGAATCCCTCTGCTTGAGTGTCTGGAGGTTCTCGAACAGCAGGTGACGGACCGCGGATTCCGCTTTGTTCTTGCAAATGTGGTGGAGCGCGTGCGCTCCGGCGGTGATTTGTCGGACTCGCTGTCGCAGCACCGGAAGGTATTCAGCCGACTTTTCACCAATATGATTAAGGCGGGCGAGGCCAGCGGCCAGTTAGATATCATCCTCGTGAGGCTTGCGGAGTATATGGAGGCAACCGCCTCGCTCAAGCGCGAAATCAAGGCTGCGATGACCTACCCCGCCGTATCGATGGTGCTCATCACCGGCATCACGATTTTTCTGATGGTCTACATCGTGCCGCAGTTCAAACAGATATTCGACTCGCTGGGCACGCCCGACAAACCGATTGAACTGCCCTGGCTTACCCAAGGGATGCTTGCCGTAAGCCTTTTTTTGCGGGACTACGCGATATACTGGATCGGCGGGGTTGTCCTTGGAATCCTCGGCATCATCGCTTACCGGAAGAGCGAGGCGGGACAGAGGAATTTTGACAGACTGATGCTGAGATTGCCCGTCTTCGGTCCCCTCTTCCGGAAGGTCGCAATCTCGCGCTTCAGCAGGACATTCTCTACGCTTATCAAAAGCGGTGTGCCGATACTGGGCGCGCTGGAGATAGTCGCCGCCACCGCAGGCAACAAGGTCATAGAAGACGCGGTTATGCGCGCCAGAGAAAACGTCCGCCAGGGCGAGACCCTCGCGACACCTCTCGCCTCCAGCCGGGTCTTTCCTCCCATGGTCACGCGAATGATCGCCATCGGCGAAAAATCCGGCTCGCTCGAATCTCTGCTCGAAAAAATCTCCGAGTTTTACGACCAGCAGGTCCAGGCCACCGTCAAGAGCCTTACTTCGCTTATCGAGCCGGTACTTATCGGGGTTATGGGCGTGATGGTGGGTGCCATAGTATTGTCAATATTCATGCCGATATTCGACCTTCAGAGCAAACTGGCCGCAGGCGTGTAAACGGCGCGGTCGGACGCTCTATCTAACTCGCACATTACACACCAAAAATCGGTGACCGCCACCGTAAGAGAATTCAGGTGTTCCACATTGAATTTCCTGTAACTTGATATTTATCCGCCAATGTTTGTGGCCCCTACCAGTACAGGCCCGTACCGGGCAGGCCATCCGTAGGGGTGGCGGACCTGAAACCGCCATGCAAAGGGGTCAAAAGCCCTTCGTGTGACGATTGAGAGAGAGATGGAGATGCGCTGATGAGAGAAGCCGCATACAGGGTTTTCGAAGAGCAGACCGCATCGCTCAGGCGCGCCAAGGGGCTGCTGCTGTGCCGCTTTGTCGTGATATTTCTTTTTCTGGCGGCAATGCTGGTGCCGCAGCATCGCGAGGTGTTCAATAACAGGTATGCCGGGATATTCGGGCTGCTTGTCGGGCTGACGATACTGAATTGCCTCTATTATCTTCTGATGAGGCACATCAAGAATCTGAAGGGTATGGTTGCGGTTCAGATGGTCGTCGACCTGCTCGCGATAAGCGCAATAGCCTGCCTGTCCGGCGGCGAGAACAGTTCATTCCTCTTCCTCTACTTTGCATCCATCGTCGCGGCGGGCATAATGCTGTCGCCGCGCAGCAGCCTGCTGTTCGCATCTTTCAGCACCATCTCACTGTCCGCCATTGCAATCGCACGCTTTCTCGGCGTTTACTATGACCGGCCCCTGCCGTTTATGCCGCGGCCGTACGCGGGCGTGGCGCCGGATGTGAGCAATCTGTTCTACTCGCTCTCGGTGCACGCTCTGGGCTTCTACGTGGTGGCGGTGCTCACGGCCGCTCTGGCCGGCCGGTTGAGGCGCATGCGCGATTTGAACCGGCAGATTGTCGAGCAGTTCAGGGACGGGCTGCTTGTTCTGAACGGCGGGGGGAAAATACTCTTTGCCAACGATTCCGCGGTCGGCCTGCTGGACTTCAGTGCAAAGAACAGCCTCATCAACCGGCGCCTCAACGCCGTGTTCAGAAGAGAAACGGACGGCGACTTAAGAGACGCGCTTGCCGCCGCCCCGCCGCTGAAGAGGGAAATCCGCTTTCAACGCGGGGCCGGCAGTTACGCGGACCTTGAGGTCGCGACCTCCGCCCTGAAGTCCGGCCGGAACAAAGAGGGCGGCACCATCGCCGTGGTCCGAGACCTGACCGAACATAAGCGAATGGAACAGGCCGTAAGAGTGACGGAGCAACTAAAGGAAATCCAGCAGATGTCGGCCGGACTCGCTCACGAAATACGCAACCCGCTCGCTTCGATCAGGGGCTGCGCGCAGCAACTCAGCAAAAATGATCTCCGCAGCGAGAACAGCAGGAAACTGCTCGGGATAATCTGCCGCGAATCGGACCGGCTGGACAGGATAATCGCGGACTTCCTCCAGTTCGCGCGTATGCGCAGGCCGAAAAAGAAAAAATGCGACATCGCGGAGATACTCAGCGAAGTCGCCGACCTCATCGAGGCGCGCCGCCGCGAGAAGGATTTCACGCTGCAATGCAACTTCCGGCGCGGTCTCATCTGCCGGGCGGACAGCGAGCAGATGGTGCAGTTGTTCCTTAACCTGGCGACAAACGCCTTCGAAGCAATCGGCAACGGCGGGACGATACGGCTGGTCTCGCATCACCACCCCGAATCCGCACTGCACGGGGAGCGTCGGGGGGACAGGCCGCGGCATATCAGAGTTCTTGTGTACGACGACGGCGAGGGAATTTCGCCGGAAAATCTGGGACATATTTTTACGCCGTTCTTCTCGACCAAGGACAAAGGAGTGGGGCTGGGATTGTCAATCGTAAGCACAATAGTCGAACAGCATGACATGCGAATCGGAGTCATAGATGAACCCGGGGGCGGAACACGTTTTGAACTGCTCATACCTGCCTCGGATTATCCGTCCGAAGCGGCTGGAGAGCGGACAGACGCCGGGAATGAGTCCCGACTCGTCGGCGCGTCGCCCCTTCCCTGAAACCGTATACTAAAGGGGTCTGACCCCTTTAGTTCACGGTTTGATTTTTGGACTACTGAAGGTCGGAGAAATTAGTGACCGAAACCCCGAAAACAGCGAAAACAATACTCGTCATCGATGACGAGAAAAGCATGCGGGAATGCCTCGAGATTATTTTCAGCAGCGACGGTCATAACGTGCTTACCGCGTCGAACGGCACCGAAGGCCTGCAGATGCTGAAGAACAACCGGGTTGACCTCGTCATCCAGGACCTGAAGATGCCAGGCCTGAACGGCACAAACCTGCTGAAGGCGCTCAAGGCGGTCGATGAAAGCACTCCCGTAATCATCATCACCGCATTTTCCACCTGGGATACCGCGGTGCAGGCCATGCGGCTGGGCGCTTACGGCTATATCAAAAAGCCGTTCGACAATGACAACATCCGCTCCTGTGTGGAGCGCGCTCTCAAAAGCACCGTCCCGGCGCACAAAGGCGAAGAGGTCGTTAAGGAGATTATCGGCAACAACGCCCGGATGCGCGAAATATTTGAAATGGTGCGCCGAATAGCCCCCGCCGACGCAACCGTGTTCATCGAAGGCGAAAGCGGCACCGGAAAGGAACTGATTGCGAAGGCCATACATGCCGCTTCGAACCGCGCAAATGAACCGTTCGTCACAATAAACTGCGGCGCCTTCCCGGAATCGCTTCTTGAAAGCGAACTGTTCGGACACGTCGCGGGCGCCTTTACCGGCTCGGTCGGCGCGAAGAAGGGCCTGCTTGAAGTCGCGGACAAGGGAACGTTCTTCCTTGACGAAGTCGGCGAGATGAGCCCGCGAATGCAGGTAAAATTCCTCCGCGCCCTTGAAAATCAGGAGTTCAAGCCCGTCGGAAGCACTGAGACCAAAAAAGTCAACGTGCGATTCATCACTGCCACCAACTGCAACATTGCCGAAATGGTCGAGGAAAGCCGATTCCGCGAAGACCTTTACTACCGCCTCAACGTTATCCCTTTGCGGATACCGCCGCTCAGGGAAAGGATGGACGACGTGCCGCTCCTGGCCGGGAATTTCCTGGCGAAATACGCGAACAGGATGAACAAGTCGGTAAGCGCGATTTCGCCCGAGGCCGCGAAAATTCTGTCCGAATACAAATGGCCGGGCAACGTGCGCGAGGTTGAAAACACAATCCAGCGCGCGGTCGCCCTCACGGACGGCGATATTATCGGGCCGGAACATCTGGTCGTCCTGGGCGCGCACAAAGCGACCGCCGAGGAGAAAGTCGCCGCTACCCTTGTCGGCGCCGAAGGCATCGACCTGGACAGGGAGATGACGCGCCTTGAGAAGCGCTACATCGCCGAGGCGTTGCGCCTGACACACGGAAATATGTCCAACGCCGCCAAAATGCTCAATATCTCTTTCCGCTCGATACGCTACAAGGTCAAAAAACTCGGCCTCAAGCCCAGACGCGGCTCCCTCGAAGGCGTCGAAGTCTGACTCATCAGCGACTCCGCCTCCCGCTGGGGAGGCGGATAAGTGGCACGAATTACGATGGACCGGTTCTATTTACGGAATCGCGCGAGAACGCGAGCGCGATTCGTAGAATAGAACCGGTCCTGTGATGCTCTGGGGAGAGTCCCCTGCGCCCCGATTTATCGGGGGGCCAGCTCGTAGATTGGTGACTGTCATCCTTTTGCATCATCTCATATGACTGTCGGGGCCGTAATTCAAAACTGTTCCACTGTAGTTAATGGCTGTTCCCGTAATAAACACGCTCCGGGGTCGAAATCCTTCATATCACGTTTTGCCCGCATTCGATTCTCCTGTTATAATACCGCCCCTACGGGCGGCCTGTAGTGGCCGCTTTCCATTTCGGAGGACCGGGAATTCTTCCACAAACAGATGAAGATTATATGCGGCTTGCGCTGAAGGAAGCCGAAAAGGCCGCAGAGAAGAACGAAGTGCCGGTCGGGGCCGTCATCGTATTCGAGGGCGCTGTCATCGGGCGCGCGCATAATCAGAAGGAACTCCTGCGCGACCCCACCGCGCACGCGGAGATGCTGGCGATAACGCAGGCCTGCGAGGCGCTGAACAACTGGTGCCTGATGGACGCGACCGTCTATGTGACGCTCGAGCCGTGCGCGATGTGCGCCGGCGCGATGGTCCTTGCCAGGGTGAGCCGGCTCGTCTTCGGCGCATCCGACCCGAAGACGGGCGCGGCGGGTTCCGTTCTGAACGTCGTGCATAATCCCGCGCTCAATCACCGCATCGAGGTGACCGGCGGCGTGCTTGCCGGGGAGTGCGGCGCGCTGCTCAGCGATTTCTTTTCGGACAAACGATGAGATTTAACAACAAAAGGGGTCTGACCCCTTTTGTTGTTACTATTGGAGAAGCGATAATGAGTGAAGCAGATGCGAAACCCGCGCGCGAGGCGGCGGGGCTGCGAAAATTTCTGTGGGCGGTCTTCGCGCTGTGCGTTCTTGCCTCGGCGGTGCTGCTTTCGATGCCGGACAGCCCGGAGAAACTGGCCGAGTGGAATGCGCTGGTGCTGGGTTACGGCGTTCTGAAGTTCGCGGCCATCGTTGTTTTTGCCCTTGTTGCGCTGATTGCGCTTCTCCTTGTTATGACGTGCGATGCGAACCGGCTGCGTCGCCGCGCGCGGAAAACGCTGGCGGTCGGGCTGGGCGTTGTGCTCTGCATCGTTGTGTTCGACGTGACGGCGGCGACCTTTCCGATAATCCAGACGCTTTATGTCTCTCCGTGGGAAGTTTTCCCGGTCGGCTCCCGGATGTATATGCTGGATGAAGAACTCGGATTGAAGTTGCGGCCGGATATGAAATGGGATTTGCGATTCGACCCGGCAAAACACGGCGACCTGCT
>JBDRIB010000092.1:0-4620 GCA_043816375.1 Planctomycetota bacterium
GTTCCTCGAAAAGATTCGCAACATAGTCGAAACCGCAAAGCGCCTGAAAGGAAAATGCCTCGCGGTAATAGAGGATGATTTGCTGCGGGACGCAAAACAGAAAGGTTTTTCCGACGAACAGATTGCGCTGCTTGCGAACTCCTCCGAAGAGAACGTGCGGCAGTTGAGGCACAGCCGAGGCATCCACCCCGTCGTCAAGCAGATTGACACGATGGCGGCGGAGTTCCCCGCGAAGACCAACTACCTGTACGTCACGTACAACGGCACGGAAGACGACATAGACTTCGACGTGCAGAACAACGTCGTCGTGCTTGGCAGCGGCGCGTATCGAATCGGGTCGTCGGTGGAATTCGACTGGTGCTGCGTGAACGCCGTGCAGTCGCTGCGCAAAATGAAATACAGGGCGACGATGATTAACTACAATCCGGAGACGGTCAGCACCGATTACGACATCTGCGACAGGCTTTACTTCGAGGAGTTGAGTTTCGAGACCGTTTCGGAAATTTACAGGAAGGAAAAACCGCTCGGCCTGCTCGTCTCGATGGGCGGGCAGATTCCGAACAATCTTGTGATGCAACTCGACCGCGAAGGGATGAAGATACTCGGCACCGGCGCCGCCGACATAGACCGCGCGGAGGACCGCGAAAAGTTCAGCCGCCTGTGCGACGTGCTGCAACTTGACCAGCCGACATGGCGCGAGTTGACCAGCGCCGAAGACGCGGCGGGCTTCGCGCGGCAAATCGGCTATCCCGTTCTCGTCCGGCCTTCGTATGTCCTGAGCGGCGCGGCAATGAACGTCGCGCACAATGAGAAGGAGTTGAAACGCTTCCTGACGGCGGCGGTTGACGTCTCGCACGAGCACCCGGTCGTCATCAGCAGGTTCATCCGGAACGCGCGCGAGATAGAGATAGACGCCGTCGCGAGCAAAGGCAAACTGCTCGTGTGGGCGCTAAGCGAACACGTCGAGAACGCCGGCGTCCATTCCGGCGACGCGACGATGGTCATCCCGCCCCAGCGCACCTACCTCGAAACGATGCGCCGCATCAAGGTCGCCGCAAAAAGCATCGCGGGCGCGCTGAAGATTACCGGGCCCTTCAACATTCAGTTCGTGGCGAAGGACAACAAGATAAAAATAATCGAATGCAACCTCCGCGCGTCGCGCTCGTTCCCGTTCGTCTCGAAGATGTTCAAGGTGAATTTCGTCGACATCGCCACGCGCGCGATAATGGGCGTGAAGGTCAGGCGCGTGGACAAGTCGGCATTCGAACTGGACTACGTCGGCGTGAAAGTGCCGCAGTTCTCATTCCCGCGTCTCAAGGGCGCCGACCCGGTGCTCTCGGTGGAAATGGCAAGCACAGGAGAGGTCGGCTGTCTGGGCGAAGACATATACGAGGCGTTCCTGAAGGCGATACTTTCGGTCGGATACCGCTACCCGGAGCGCGGCGTGCTCCTGAGCGTCGGCGGGCAGAAGGCGCGTTACGAGATGCTGGAGCCGATGATGGAGTTGTCGCGCAACGGAATAAGCATCTTCGCGACGGAACACACGGCGAAGTTCCTCAACGCGCAGGGCATCAACGCGACGATGGTTTACAAGGCGCACAACGTTCACAAGAAGCGGAACGTGCTGAATCTTATCCGGGAAGGAAAGGTCGATTTGGTCATCAACATTCCGTCGGAGGGCAACAGGCTGGTCAGTGACCAGTACCTTGTGCGGCGCGCCGCCGTCGACTACAACATTTCACTTTTCACCAACATCAAGACCGCCTCCCTCTTTATCCGCGCCATCTCGCGCCGAAAGCGCGAAGACCTGCCGCCCCGCGCCTGGGAAGAATACTAAGTCAGGCAGAAGGCAGAAGCCAGAAGGCAGAAGAAGGCAATCCCGATATAAACCATCGGGACTCCCGTTCCGCAGGCAACGGGCAACAGGAAGCCGGTGACTGTCACCGGAGCGGATTTTGTACGCCTGCGCCGGGGCCGGTATTCCGGCAAATGAATCTTGCCTGCCTTCGCGGTTTTCTCTATAATCGGGCACAAATACACGCGGCAATGAAAGGAGGCGCTTGAAATATGAAATTCGTTGTGACCATATCGCGCGATGAGGACGGAGTGTACGTCGCTGAATGCCCTTCGATCCCGGGTTGCGTTAGTCAGGGCAAGACCGAGGCTGAAGCGACCAGGAACGTTCGCAAGGCAATCAGGGAATGCCTCGTTGTTCGTGCCGAAAGAGGTATGCCGCTGACCGTGACCACCAAAGAGGTGGAGGTTAAGGCATAATGCCTCCCATTCCGCTTCTTCGACCTCGTCAGGTGGTCAAGGCTTTCAGGAAACTCGGCTGGGAAGTCGCCCGTCAGAGCGGCAGCCATATCATTCTCACAAAAGAAGGTCATATGGCCACTTTGTCCGTTCCCGACCATCCGCACGTCGCCCGTGGCACGTTGCGGGCCCTGATACGCAAAGCCGGACTGACCGTTGAAGAATTCTTGAATACATACAAAAAGAAATAGCAGCGGGTGCACGCCACTCATCCACGGCAAACCAGATTTAGCGGGACAGTATCACCTTTATGTCCTTTGTGCCTTTGCGGTTTCCCTTCGTTTTTCTCTCTGCGCCCGCACGCTCCCGGACGGCAGAATCGCTGCCCTGGAATACGGCCGCTGCCATCAAATCGTTATTATGGCCCCTGACGGCAAACGCCTGAGCACGATATCGGGCATCAACTACTGGACGACAGGGTTCGCAATCACCGGCGAGGGCAATATACTGATTCCCTTTTATACGGAAAGCGACGGGTACCCCATCACGAAGTTGAGAGAATACAGCCCGGAGGGCAAACTCATTTCCGAAAAAGCATTCCCCAAAAACCTGTACAGCATATTCCACATAGAGCAGAACTGACAGTCAGGAGTCGGACTTTTATCCGGGGTTTCCCGAATAAACTCGCATACGCGACGGGGGCTGTCAACAAGTGTGTTTTGGATTCTCTCCTATTCCACCCGCGGCCGCATTGATAGAAGATGGAGATTTCGCGAGGCGTTTCCCGCGGCGATGAAATGTTTGGAGAGAGATATAGAAGAATGCCTGATTGCGCTGAAATTCACGTTCGTCCATCGGCGTCAAATACGCACGAGGAACCTGCCCATACAGGTTCAGCCTGCCCGTACGGGTACCGGGCTGGAGCGGCTTTTCGGGGAAGGCAGGAGACGGACCAAAGTCATCCCGCGTCTCAAGTCGGAAGCAAGCGCCCTGAGCCTTGTCTTCGCCGTTCTCGTGGACGCATCGGAAGGCTGGCGCGGTGTGAGGATGGAAACCCTACATAGCCAAGCGGGTGGAACAGATTGCTGTCGATCCTGACAGCCTATGAGAAGATCCCGACCTCAACAAACTGGCTGCATAAGGCAAATGAACCGGAGTTTGCGCGATGACGTTTTTACAGGAAAATCCGGTCTTGACCTATGGAGGATGTCAACATGCCACTGACACGCGGCGAAAAGCCGAATATTGGCTGACGGCTGCGCGCGCGGCTACTAAAGACTGCCTGTAGGGGCGGGAAAAAATTCAACGCTAAAGTGCGCAGGACAACACAAAAGGAATGAATAGAAATGCATGCATGAAAACCACGGTACTAATGATTTGCAAGCGTACGACGGTCAGTCAGCGACGTGTTTAAGGAGTTTCGCCCGGGTTTGTTCCATCCTCTCCATCTTCAGGCTCAGGCTCTTCAACGAGTTTGATATCCTCTCTACGTACCCATCCTTCTTTCATCTGACCATTTTCTGTAGTGTATTGAACAAAGAAACGGTCCCATCTGTCTGACCCGGAAAGAGTATTGGGGCCAGGTTGTTTGTACCATGTTTTGAGCACTTTCAGTTGGGTGCCTTTTGGTATATCTTCTATGATGGAGTCTAAACACGGTGTTTCTCTCACTTTTGCTTTGTCAACTACAACCACTGCCTGTAACGGAGGATGATGCTCAACTATTATATATACAAGCGACTCCAGATATTCATAATAAATCTGATTATTAACAAAGATGCCCAAACACAACACACCAGCTGTGATGGTAAGTATTACCATTGTTTTTCTACGCCATCTGTTCCTCAACAGCAACCACGCAATTATGACAAAGATGACATAAGCATACGTTGCTAACCTGTAAAGAAGTGCTAGACTTAATCCCAAGGTAAATAGTGTGCCCATTGTGAAGATCCCTCCCAAAACGGAAATACTTCTATCCTCCCCGTAGCCAACACAAGCCATCTGTATGGGCAGAAAAAGGTTCGGCACAGAATACACCTAAGTGCGCAGGACAACGTCAAAAAAGTAAATAAACATGCTTACCTGAAAACCATGGTGCCAACCGTATGCAAGTGCACAATCTCACTTAGCCAACGGTGCTTAAGGAGTTTCGCCCGGGATTGTTTCGCCTTCTTCCTCTTCAGGCTCAGGTTCTTCAATGAACTTAATGTTTTCTCTATGTATCCATCCTTGTTTTACCAGGCCATATTCTGTGGTGTATTGAACAAAGAAACTGTCCCACCTGTCCAATCCGGAAAGAGTCTTTGGGTCAGGCTCTTCGTACCATGTTTTGAGCACTTTCAGTTGGGTGCCTTTTGGTATATA
>JBDRIB010000093.1:0-5453 GCA_043816375.1 Planctomycetota bacterium
CGGCGCCGAACGCATTTGCCACGGGCCGTAATCCGAAACACGCCAAGGTCGCAATCACGCGGGGGCTCCTGACAAAACTCAAACGCGACGAGTTGCAGGGCGTGATGGCGCACGAGTTGAGCCATATACAGAACCGCGATATTCTCTTTGCAATGATGATAGGCGTGCTGGTCGGGATGATTGTGCTGCTGTGCGATGCGTTTATGCTTTCAATGTGGTTCGGCGGCGGCCGCCGCAGGAGGCGCGGGCGCGGCGGCGGAGCCGAGGCGATAATTATGATAGCCGGGATTCTGCTCGCGATTCTGGCGCCGATACTGGCGCGAATAATCCAGTTTGCCGTCTCAAGGCAGCGGGAGTATCTGGCCGACGCCTCCGCCGCGAAACTGACGCGATACCCGGAAGGACTGGCGCGGGCGCTGGAGAAAATAAGCGGCGACCGCGAGGTGCTCGAGGTCGCCAACCGCGCCACGCAACACCTCTACATAGTCAACCCCATCAAGGCCTTCGAGAAGCGCGCACAGTCGGTGTTCAATACGCATCCGCCGATACAAGAGCGAATTAACCGCCTTCGCGCCATGCAATAAAAAAGGCACGCGTTTTCCGCGCGCCTTTTGTCAATTCCGTGTCCCGTTTTTCAGGCTTTTCTGCTCCATTTTGCTCGCAGTATCAAGAATGTCATTACAGGAAGCCCCGATAATGCAATAAGGATAGATGCGGGCTCCGGCATATGCAGCGCGGCCGCACCGCCCCCGTAATGATCTATTCTGAATGAAAAGTCAAACCACTGGCCCAACGCCTCGGGTGGGATGTCAGTCACCGGTATGTCAAAATGAAGGTAGTCGGTGCGATATTCCATGCCTTCCTGAGAATCAAACCAGGTCATTTCGCTGATATTGAAGTCGGCATAGTCGAGTCGAAATACTTCCATACCCCCTGCCACTTCGAGTACCAGGTATGCACTCTCGTCGATGTAATTATCTGCGAGAAGCGCGATGTCGAACGAAATAGTGACTTCGTAATCGTCAGGGGCTATGTAAGCGGAATAGTAAGGCGCTGCTTCATCGGTATCGAGGAAATAATTCCGACCGTTAACTCCAAGCCCGCTTGACTCAAGCGTCGTGCCGAGGGAGTAGCATGGGCTGTTCGGGTCGCTTAGATTAAAAACTCCTGAGTTGTTGTAGAAACCGCCGCCATTCGGTTCCAGGCGGGCATCGGTTATGCCAAAGTTTGCAACAACGCAGCCAACAACGGTCGGAGGAGGGGTACCTTCGTTATACAGGAAAGTATCGCCCCCGGTATCCTCAAGTTGCAATTCGCGTCTTACGCCTTTGTACTCATGCCACATAATCGAGCTCTGCCAGTCGTCGCTTCCGTAAGGTTCTGGGGCATAAGTAACGGGATTGTAGTTGCGGCCGGCGGGCGCTTGTTCCGGATGGCCGAGGCCGATGGCATGGCCTATTTCGTGCAGTGCAACGGTTTCAAGGTCGAAGCCTCCCAACCCGTGTGTGGTGTAACTGTAATTCTCATTAAAGTAAATATCCACACTGAGTATATAGGAGCCCGCTGTGACAATCTCGGCTACTGCCAATTTTCCGGACAGTTGTCTGGTCTCGCCCCATAACTCGTATTCAAAATCGTCCGGGCGTGAGAAGAACTCGATATTGGCGCCGAGCCACTCGGCGCCCTCGAAGGCAAGGGGCATACCAAAAAAGTCTTTCTCAAGGCTGTCGAGCAGGCCATCGTCAGCGGCTACTGCATTGTACGATGCCCTGCCGAAGTAGAGGTTTGTTCCGGCATTCGACCACGTCTGCATGGCATTTTCGATGGCAATCTTGTATTGGGAATCGCCGCCGAAGAAGCCAGTACCGTATTCGTCATCAAAAGTATAGGTCAGGCCCCCTGCCAGATAGGAACCTGACCAACGTCGGGCGTTCTCCTTTGCGTAGGAGCCCAGCAGGGCAAACCCTTCAGCCGTTTTCGAAACGGTAGTCCACGCCAGCAGAGCCCCCAAAAATGCCGACATTAATGTTAACCGCTTGACTGTCGCTGCTCTAAACATATAAATTTCTCCTCAATATGGGCCGACTCTCCAACGTCCCCTATTGCGACAAAGGGCGACTAATACCCATATCAGGGAATAGCAACCAGTCTTTATAACCTCGAAAAACCACTCCTTTACACATACACATAAATACTTACATACCGCCTCCTTCCTTCCGCTCCAATTCCGAGCCGTTCCGTCTCTTGCCTGTAAATTACTTCTTGCATCTGTGCGCAATAATACCGCACAGGCCGAGCAGCGCCGCCAGCGCTGTCCCGATGCTGGCCGGTTCAGGCATTTCAGGCAGGTCTGCGCCAAGCACCTCTACTCCGCTAACGGGGAACCCTCCACCGTCCAATAATGCGGTGGTCAGAGAGTAGTCTAAATCTTCGAAGGTGATAAAGACCTCGATTGTCTCGCCGGGGTCCAGGCCGAATGCATCCGAGGAGCCTCCGATGTCGTCGCCGAACTCGATTTGATAGTTAAAATCGATCTCGGTATCAACCAGAGTAAGCGTCTCGTCCGAAACGGTGCTGTTCCATCCGACTGCGACAATCGTCTCACTGGAAATGCCCAGGGGAAGATTAATCTGCAAGTAGTTGATGTTCACCATCCCTGCGGCGTCGATGCGATAGACAAACGTAAGGTCATCAACGTCGACATAAGCCGTATCTTCACCCTGATTTAACTCGAAGGCCTCGTCAGCGCGATATACGGTGCTGGTAAGCGTGCCGGTAAGTTCGAACATTCCGCCGCCAAAGTTGGTCGCAAGCGGTCCGCCCACTACCGGTCCGAAGTCACCAAACCCCGTTATCTCGTAAATCGGAGTAACCGGTGTTGCTACAGCCACGTGTGCTGCCATCAGAAAAAACGTGGCCAGCAGAACAACAAATAGATTGTGCTCCCTTTTTATGGCCATAATTCGCTCCCCCCTGGAATCTGCTGCATAAAGCAATTAATTGACAAGCGTTACTTGTCTCACTAACGCAGCCTATTCCAGATGATTCCCGCCGCGCCGAGAATACCGGCAACCATCATCCCGATAGTGCCCGGCTCAGGTACCAGAGGCGGTGGTCCCGGTGAGACAACCCCACCGATAGTTAACTCTACGTCGCTCCCTGCATTAATAAAGATGCCATAGACATCTTCAACAGCCACGTCCATCGATGTTTGAATAAAGACTTCCGAAATGGTGCCTGCGAGCAAACCGGTCTCGTCGCCCGGCGAGTCTTTGTAGTCGAAATCGATAACGGTGAATATACCGTCAACGCCCGTCCAGCAGAGTGCCGGCGCTGTATTCGGGTCCAGCGTGGCGTAATAGTTGTTGTAGCCGACTGCCGTGATTTCGTCAATGGCCAGGTCCGGCGGAAAGACAGTTGCCAGACGGAACTTGTCAATCGAGGCGCCTTCCGGCGTCGGATCCATTTCGATACGATACACAAATGTTACATTCGTTGCGTTGCCGTATGCTGCCGCCGTTAACGTCCCCGAAAACGCGCCCGGCGCCTCAAAATCTACGGACACAGGGCCGCCCCCGACAAGAAGGCTGCCGAACTGTCCAGTTCCAATAAAGGATGGCGTCGGAACGGGGTCAACGGGCGTGAGCGCCCAGTAATCAGCGAACGCAGAAGTCGTTGCAAGGGCAGCAATTAACAGTAACAATAGAGACGTTTTCAAAATCTTTGCATTCTCCACTGTCCACCTCCCAACATTATATTTGTATTCAGAATTTTTAACATGCTACATAACAATGACTTGGTGCGAGTCTTCGTGATCGCGCAACCACCCCCTTTCTAATCGCTGCCTGGACTTAAGGTTATCCAGTTTACACAAAACAAAAAGAGACCAAGCAGGATGGCCTTCGCTATCCGAAAGCCTTCCTGTTCGGTCTCACGAAATGAACTAAACACAAGCTCCGACTTATCTTGGACATCATAGTCTTTCTGACCAAACTGGACATTATCTCGCGATCAAGTCACCGTAATTCTACCCCATAAATCCCAATTGTCAAGCGATTTTTAGAAAAAATCCCTATTCATTCGGGATAAGCGCCCTTTTCAAATCTGTATCGTAGCAAACCAGCAGGCGAGCACACCTCGGAAAGCGCTCTTTAATCTTTTCCCACCCTTCTGAACCAAGCACGCAGACTGCAGTAGCCAGTGCGTCGGCGGTCAGGCAGTCCGGCGCGACCACGGTCGCACTCAACAATCTGGGGAGAGCCTCGCCGGTACGAGGGTCGATAATATGAGAATATTGAACTCCCCCTATAACATATCCCCGCTCATAGTCGCTGGAAGTAGCGACGGACTGGTCCTTTATGAAAAGGCGCTCGAAATACCTGTCGAATCCGGCATAATGCCGCACATCAACAGGCCAGTCTTTACTGAAGCCCTGTTTCCCAATTGCCCTTATATCTCCTCCGGCCTCCACGAGCGCATTTTCAATCCCCTGCTTCAAAAGCACCTTGATTGCCTCATCCACCGCATACCCCTTGGCAATGCCGCCCAGGTCTATTCGCATACCCTTTTTCTTCAGGTGGATGTATTTTTTGCCGTCATCTTCTTTGTCGAACTCGAATTTCTCGCGGTCGAGGACACCGACGAGTTCAAGCGCCGCGGCAATACTGTCTTTTTCAGGCGGGTACTCCCCTATTCCGGCCTCTCCGGCGGCCTTTTTCCATAACTCTACCAGAGGCCCTACAGTGATATCAAATGCCCCGTCCGTTTTCCCGGCAATCTCACAGGCCTTCTCGACAACCGCGTACGTGTCGTCGCTTACATACACTTTCTTTATTCCCGCCATACTGTTAACACGGGAAACTTCGCTTTCAATATTATAGGTGCTCATCGCCTCGTCGATTTCACTGATTCTCTTAAACGCACTATCTATCGCCGTCCTTATGGCATTATCGTCTTTGTCCGGCTCGCAAATCATTATTGTGACCAGCGTGCCCATTAGCCCTTCCGTCCGATACACGGTAGGCGGGGCAGACGACTCGCGAGACTCCTGCTCCTGCTGACAGCCTGATATCAAAAACACACCGGTCAAAAACACACACAAAAGAAAGGCAGCATTCCTCATCACGTTCTCCTTAAAGATTGTCCTGACTGCGGGAATCCTAGCCTAAATAGATTCGAGATTCAACACTCAAGTCACAAAATCCGCATAGTCATTTTCCAATCAGTGCAATCACCGAAAGGCGAAAAAGCGTTGACCAAAGGCCCCTCCGTGCTAGAATTGCCCGGCTTATGTTCGAGAATGTTATGCAGGACTTTGTTGAGATAAAACCACACAGCGGCGGAATCGATGCCACCATTGTTCTGCCCGGTTCAAAAAGCGAGACGATAAGGGCGCTCATCTGCGCGGCGCTTGCCGAAGGAACGTCCCGAATCGAGAACGCGCTTTTCTGCGA
>JBDRIB010000094.1:0-3902 GCA_043816375.1 Planctomycetota bacterium
CAAAAGAGCGCGGCTGTCATCGCGCAGGCGATATTCCGCCGCAGCAGCGGCGTCGATGGGTTTCTATATGTCTTCATAAGTCACCTCCCTAATCGGGTGCCTTCTCAGTACTTCAAGAAAACCGTTTCCGTCGTTTCAACATAATGCCCGCAAATCCCAGAAGTCCCGGCGCAAGGAGGAGAAGCGTCCCCGGCTCGGGGGCAATGGCAATGTCAAGGGCGTCAAGGTCGTAAATGTCATACATCGACCACAGGGTTGCGCCTGATCCGTAGCCTGTGGCTGTGCTAATCGAATTGCCGAAGAAGATGCCCGCCTCGGCGTCGAAGTACGTGACAACGCTTGACCCGTCATACAGGAAGATGGTGTCGCCGTCGAAGAACTCGCCGCCGAACGGCGTGTCGATGTCGCCGCCGCCGCCCCATTCCTCGTATTTATCGTACAAGTCGTCGTCGACAACGGAGAACAGGACGTAGTCGTCGCCATAGTCGAACTCGCCATCTCCGTCGGCGTCGTCAACAACCAGTGCGTCTATGTCGAAGACATAGCGCATAAAGTTGTTGACTTCGTAGTAGCCGGCTTGGGCAACACCGGCGCCGTCCTCGACCCTGCCGTCAACGGAGTCCCAGACATAACCGCTGTTCCAGAACTCCTGGCCGAGCATTTTGCCCGCCAACCTCCAGGCATCTACGAAAACGCCGACGGCGACAACACCCTCGCGTGAGCCAAAGCCGGTTGTCTCGTTTCGCCAGATATCGTAATCGTCGGCTTCACACTCACCCGCCGTATCGTCATCCACCCAGTGCGGGTGGCAGCCGATGAGTTTCTGGGCGCGTTCGAGGGGCGTGTCGCCCGGCAGGCCGCTGCCGTCGGTCGGGACCCACATATCGCCCGAGGCGTCGTAGAGCCATTCATAGGGAGATTCGGGTCCGTCGGCATTGAGCCTGGGATTGTAGGTTCTCTTCTCGTAACATACGTCGGCGTGGTGCGCACGGTTTTCGCTTGCGGCAGTATTCCACGCGTTGCCGCCGGGTGACCCCCAAGGCAAATCAAATCTGTTGCTGCCGGTCAGGTTGTCTTCCTCGTCAATCTCGGCGGTTGCGCCGAAGGTGAGATACACGTTTTCATCGTCCTGGTTTCTTGCGACGGACACCATTGGGTCGTAAGAAGCCCCGCCGATGGAGTTCACGTGGTCATAGACCAGTCTCTCGTCATCTAAGAGGGTGCTGCAGGACCCCTCCAGCGCGGTGACGTTTGTAGATTGAGGAAGGCCAAGGGTGTTATATGCCCCGCCCTGGGTTGTGCCTTTCTTGATGACCCTCTCATTACCGTTAGGGAATAACTCGACAATGTCGCTATTGTCGACGCCGCCGGTGCTGGAGTAGTCCTGACGAATGGAGTAGCGGATGACACATTGGGTGTGCGAAGCACTGACGCCAACAAGCCAGGAACCGATGTCGTTGGACAGCGAAAAGCCGTTTAACTGGCCGGTGATGGACGTCCAGTAATTCTGCTGCTCGGACGTAAAGGCGATTCCGTCGCCACGAGACTGGCCGGCATTGGCGCTGAGATCGGTATCGTACCACTGACCATCGGCGCCCGCCTGCGCACTCCCCGTGCCGAAGGCCCAGCCGAACTTGTAAACCGGGCTCGGGTCGGCCCACGGGTTCATCCAGGAAGGCACTCCCCATTTGTCGGCGTAGCCTTCGGTAGAGAAGGCTTCAGAGGAGACCCAGAGGAGTAAAAATGCGGCGATAACGGTGATAATTGTTGATTGCTTTTTCATAATCCACCTCCGTATATAAAATGGTTTCTCGAGGTTTTCGGAAAGTACTTCCGTCGCTTAAACACAACTCCCGCAAATCCAATAAAAAAAGCCGGGATGTATCCCGATATGGGACACAACCCGGCTCTTGATGATACAGCGTCCTTGTCTATGGCCTCTGAGCCAATTACCTGCAGGCCTGTTTTGATAAAGCACCACACGCCCACTGCTCCCTCTCAACTTTTTGCACTTCGGTGACAGTCACGAATCTACGAACCTCGGTCGGAAATCTCCCTCGCTTCCGTAATTCGTGACAGTCACCCCCGCCTGACCAAGGCGGAAGGTGCACTAACTTTCTATATACAGCATATGCCGAATTTGGACGTTGTCAAGCGGATTTCCCGGGCAAGACGAGCGCGCGGGGGCGTAAGCCTCGTTGGTGTTACTGCCTGCAGGAGAGACGGTCTTTCGGATTTCTGCAATCCCCGGTTTTTTCGGCGCGGGAAGGAAATGATGTCAATAAAACCGGCGGAACCCGGGCATTTCTGTCGGCTGCAAAGGCTGGCCAGCGGCCCTTACTCGAATAGTTTGCTTACGGATTCGCCGATGTGGATGTTGCGGATGGCCTGCGCAAAGAGCGGCGCGACGGAGATGACTTTGAGGAATGGCCGCTTGTTATTGTGCGCAATCGGGACCGTGTTTGTTACCACCAGTTCTTTCACGCCCGCGCGTTCGAGTCTCTCCACGGCCTTGCCCGAGAAGCACGGGTGTACGCAGGAGGCGTAAACCGCTTCCGCGCCGCTGCGCCTGAGCGCGTGAACGACCGTTTCCATCGACCCGCCCGAAAGAATCTCGTCGTCAAACACCGCCGCGGTCCTTCCACTGACGTCGCCTATCATATGTTCGATTTCCGCCTTCTCGTCGTCTGCGGCGCGCCGTTTGTCGAAAATTGCCAGCGGCGTCTGCAATCGTGCGGCGATGCCGCTGACCCACTTCGTCGCTCCGGCGTCGGGCGCGACGGTAACGACGTTCGTGATGCCCTTTTCGCGGAAGTGATTCACGAGCAGCGGCCTTGCGTCGAGATGGTCAACGGGGATTCGGAAGAAGCCCGCGATTTGCGGCGCGTGCAGGTTCATCGTAAGCACGCGGTCCGCGCCCGCGGCCATAAGCAAATCCGCCACGAGCCGCGCGGTGATTGAGATTCGAGGCTCGTCCTTCTTGTCGCTGCGCGCGTAAGGAAACATCGGCGTCACGGCGGTGATGCGCGCGGCGGATGCCTGCTTCAGCGCGTCGATGGTGATAAGCAGTTCCATCAGCCCGGTGTTGACCGGCGGACAGGAAGGCTGCACGATGAAGCAGTCGGCCTCGCGGACGTTCTGCTCTATTTTGACCTTGATGTTATCGTTGCTGAACGTGTGAATGGATATATTGCCGGGTTCGAGGCCGATTTCCCTGCAGATTTGTCCTGTGAGTTCCGGGTGTGCCGTGCCGGAGAAGATAATCATTTCATCTTTCATAGAAGCGCTCCGCGGTGTCATATCAGAGACTGATTGTCAAAGCGCGATTCTACAATCCCGAACGGTCGAGGTCAAAAGAAAAACGGAAGAGCGGCATCCGGCGTCCGGAGTGCGCATATTCGCTCCCTATATAGAGGCAGTTGACACCGGAAACTTCCGCCTTATCGAAAGGAGATTCAAAATGGCCCGCCGACCATACACCTACTCAAAAGAAGAAATACTCGCCGATCTCTTGTGACGATGTAAATCGTTTTCCTGCGGGCGTTGCCCGCGCGCCGACGAGCGAGTTGGGCGTCGCGGTTCTCTTCGGCGCGATAGCAGAAGACCTCGGCTTCTCCATCGAACACGTCAGCGAGTCATTCCCCGACTGTTTAGCCAAGCGCCGCACGAAAGCCAGGCACGAGACCGGGTGGGAGGACATCGCCATCGAGTTCGAGTACAACAGCCGCAAGTTCCAGGCCCACGGCCACGACCCCGCCAAGTGCGACCTGGTAGTCTGCTGGCTTCACGACTGGACGGACTGCCCGGTAGAAGTGCTGGAGTTAAGCAAGTTGTTTTGATGGAACCACAGATTTATCCGGCGATTTTTGTGGCGGATGGACGCTCATACTAATCCGTACCGA
>JBDRIB010000095.1:0-4686 GCA_043816375.1 Planctomycetota bacterium
GGACCGCGATTTCCTCACTCTCGACCGTTTGCGGATACGCTGAATTTTGAAAGGAGAATGTATGGACAAGCGCATCATACTGGGAGTCCACATCTCTAAACGCGCGGAACAGGCCGCCGGTGTGCAGAAGACATTCACCGAGTACGGCTGCAACATCAAGACGCGCCTCGGACTGCATGAAGTGGATGATAAACTATGCTCATCTGCAGGCATCGTCATTCTCGAGTTCTACGGCGATGAATCAAAGGCCGATGAATTGTCAAAGAAACTTACAGCCGTTGACGGCATCGAAGTCGGGAAGATGGTCTTCGAAGAAAACGATTGAGGCGGCTCTCGCCACAAGATTATCTCCACCCGGCGACGGGCAAACACTATGGAAGAACTGACTCGCAAAGAAATGGTCCGGCTTATAGAGCCGCATAACGAATCGGCACTGTTCGCGGAGGCGGACCTGGCGCGGAGCAGATATTGCGGCGACGAGATACACCTCAGGGGAATTATCGAGTTCTCGAACCACTGCCGCCGCAACTGCGCCTACTGCGGTCTGACGGCGTCCAACAAATCGTTGAAACGCTACCGGATGACGGCGGACGAGATTGTCGAAGCGGCCGAAAAAGGCGTTGCGCAGGGGATAAAGACCGTAGTCCTCCAGAGCGGGGAAGACAATTACTACAATACTCAAAGGATGTGCAGCATCATCCGGCAGATAAAATCCGAATGCGATATTGCCGTCACCTTATCAATTGGGGAGCGGTCTGCGCCTGAATACCAGGCAATGCGAGAAGCGGGTGCAGACCGTTTCCTGCTGAAGCACGAAACGGCCAACCGGCGTCTTTTCAGGAAACTTCATCCCGACGACGACTTCGACCGGCGCACCTATTGTCTCCAACTGCTCAAGGCGATGGGATACCAGACCGGCAGCGGAAATATTGTGGGGCTGCCCGGCCAGACAATTGCCGACCTGGTTGACGATATTCTGCTGTGCAGGAAACTCAATGTTGACATGGTCGGCATCGGGCCGTTTGTGCCGCACGGTGCGACGCCGCTGGCTGGGTATTCGCGGGGTTCTTCGGACCTCACGCTCCGGGTACTCGCTCTTGCACGAATAGTGCTGAAAGATGTGCATATTCCGGCCACAACGGCACTGGCGACTGTGGATTCGAGCGGACGGTACAAAGCCCTGCAATGCGGCGCGAATGTCGTTATGCCCGACATAACGCCGATGAAATATCGCAAACACTACAGCATTTACCCCGACAGGGCCGACTCTCTCCAGACCCCTGAAGAAAACATTGCCTCCATACGCGAGATTGCGGAGTCGCTCGGTCGCCCCATCTCGTCAGGCTATGGTCATACCCTTAAACGCGGCGTCAGGACGGCAACGGGTGATGGCGCAAGGACGGGGACACACATATAAGACTTCGGTGCCCGACTCCCTGTCAGCCGCGTTTTTTTGCAAAGACGGCCGCGAAACCGACGATGCCGGCAAGCGCCAGTACAATGCCGATTATCAGGAGCACAGTCCGCAAAGGCTGTCCTTCGGGCGGGGGCTGCGACTCGGCCGGTTCTTCTTTTTCTTTCTCTTCTTCATCTTTTTTCTCTGTCGGCGTTTCATCGAGCAGCAATTCCTCCTCTTTCGCTTCTTCGACTGCTTCTTCCATTGTTGTCACAAGTTCTTCGGCGCTCTCCGCGGTATAGAAACGGCCTCCGCTTATGGCTGCGGAGAGGTCGAGTTGGAACTTCGCCACCGGATATTCCCCAACCTTGAACCCGACGAACTGCAGCCTGGTGTTTTTCTTTTCAGGCGGCAGCACCAGTCTCACGATGAACGGGAAGGTGTCGGAGTTATTCGCGTTCTGGTCGGCGGAGCAAACGTGTACAAAGCATTCCCCGGGCCGGACGCGGGCATAGAAAGCGGTCGGTTTATCAAAAGGCAGGCCCATCCATTCCTGTATCACATTTTCGCCCCCATCTGCTATCATCGCGCAGGCCTGCAGGTCGGACGGCGCGTCCTTCAGGTCCACCATAAGAAAGCCGTCCACAGGCACCTTTACAAGGAACAGGTCGTTCTCGCCGTAAGGAATAATGCTTATGTCGTAGAACCTGTCCAGTTCTATCTCGGCAGCGGACTGGAAGCGGACTGTGAAGGAGAGAAAATCTGCGCTGTAGCCGTCTTCACTCGCCCCGATTGAAAAATAGACCGTTCCGGGGGAGGCATACAGCCAGGTCCTGCCCTGTATAACGCGTTTTCCTTCCGCGTCGCAGAATACAGTCTCGAGGGTCACATTTTCCGGCACGCTATTGTACTCGATTCGTACAAGACCCTTTTCGGGTACGTCGAGTTTGAAGAAGTCCTTGTCGCCCGGAGGGAAGACGAAGGTCTTAACCGTGTCGCCGAGGCTAATCGGCACTGCTTTCTCAACCGAATCGTTCGGTTCCTTCGCCTCGTCAGTATCGAGGATACTGTAAAACGTCAGAGTAAAGGAGTAGGGCGCAAAAGAATATCTATCATCCCAACCGTCTTGAAGCGACAGGTAGTATTCACCCGGCTCCAGACTGATAAACGCCTGAGACTTGATTGGCTTCCCGTCAGACGAGAATAATTGCACGATAGAATCGATCCCCTTCGGCCACCTGCCAAACCGCCACCCGACATATCCCGGCTCGGTAACCTTGAACTTGAAGACATCGACGTCTCCGCCTGGAGCAATCGCGCCTGTTACGGGCTTCCAGAATTCAATCGCCTTCGCGCTCTTCGTATCGTTGTTGGACTCGTGCAAATCCATCTCCGGCGTGAATTTCAGCGTGAGCGTATACTGCGAAAGGGAATAACGGTCATTCCAGCCGTCGCAGACCATGACAAAGTACTCGCCCGGTTCGAGGCGAACGTCGCCTCTCTCGCGGATTTGCTTCCCGTCGGCCGAGTAGTAATAGACAACGGGATTCAGGTCTTTGACCTGAGGCCATTTCTGAAACTGCGCTTCCACGTAGCCCGGTTTCTCCACTTTGAACTTGAAAAAGTCAACATCTCCGACAGGCGCGATCGCGCCGTCAAAGGGCTTGTCCAGTTCGACCGTCTTCGCGGTCTTCGTATCGTTGTTGGGCTCGTGCAAATCCATCTCCGGCGTGAATTTCAGCGTGAGCGTGTATTGCGAAAAGGAGTAGCGGTCGTCCCAGCCGTCGCGGACGGAGACATAATACTCGCCCGGTTCGAGGCGGACCTCGCCTCTATCGCGAATCCGCGTCCCGTCGGCAGAGAAGTAATAGACCACGGCACTCAGGTCTTTGACCTGAGGCCATTTCTGAAACTGCGCTTCCACGTAGCCCGGTTTCTCCACTTTGAACTTGTAAAAGTCAACATCTCCGACGGGCGCGATTGCGCCGTCAAAAGGCTTGTCCAGTTCAACCATCTTTGCGCTCTTCGTGTCATTATTTGGCTCATGCAGGTCCATCTCCGGCGTGAATTTCAGCGTGAGCGTGTATTGCGAAAGGGAGGAGCGGTCGTTCCAGCCGTCGCAGACAGAGACGAAGTACTCGCCCGCTTCGAGGCGGACCTCGCCTCTCTCGCGAATCCGCGTCCCGTCGGCAGAGTAGTAATAAATCACGGGACTCAGGTCTTTGACATCAGGCCATTTCTGGAACTGCGCCTCCACGTAGCCCGGCTTCTCCATCGTGAACTTGAAGAAGTCAATATCCCCGACAGTCGCAATCGCGCCGTCAAAAGGCTTGTCCAGTTCGACCATCTTTGCACTCTTCGTGTCGTTATTTGGCTCATGCAGGTCCATCTCCGGCGTGAATTTCAGCGTCAGCGTGTACTGCGAAAGGGAGTAACGGTCGTTCCAACTGTCGCAGACCGAGACGTAGTACTCGCCCGGTTCAAGGCGGACGTCGCCTCTCTTGCGTATCTGCGTCCCGTCGGCCGAGTAGTAATAGACCACGGGACTCAGGTCCTTGACCTGAGGCCATTTCTGGAAAATCGCCTCCACATAGCCCGGCTTTTCTACTTTGAACTTGAAGAAGTCAACATCTCCGACGGGCACGATCGCACCGTCAAACGGCTTGTCCAGTTCGACCATCTTCGCGCTTTTTATGTCGTTGTTAGGCTCGTGCCGGTCAATCTTTGCACTGTCGGTAAATTTGACCGTGATGGAAAAGGCCTGCGGCGATGCCGCGTCGTTCCGGTCGTCGCTGATGGAGAGGTAATATTTCCCGGGCTTCACCGGGAACAGCCACGCGTTGGCGATGTGCTTTTTGTCGCCGCCGTAGAGTCCGGCGACAACACCGATACCTCCGGGTACGTTGGCGGCGGATACTTCCACGTAACCGTCCTTCGCAACGTCGAAGGCATACCAGTTGACCTGGCCCTTCTCTGCAATCTTCGCTTCGGCCGGTTTGTCGAGTTCGATTTGCGCCGCATCGTCAATCGACTCGCCGGGCTGGGCTATAGCCGCGCCGACGGAAGCGAAGAACAGAAAGGCGAATGAAACAAGTGCTGCAAGATAGTTCCTGCGTTTCATCGAATGTTCTCCTCGGTTGTTTCGGTGACACTTGTCCGCCTCCCTGGCCCCGACCCGTCGGGGCTCGGGCGGGCAGGCGGAGTCACCGAATATCCTCTTATGGAGAGGGCGGTTCGGCGCCTCCCTCGACGGCGGCCTTGACGAGTTTTGCGACTTCGGCCAGCGCCTC
>JBDRIB010000096.1:0-9258 GCA_043816375.1 Planctomycetota bacterium
AAAATCCCTGAAATCCTCGTCGGGCATTTCGACGAGCGTCTCGGGCGTTATCTCCTGTTCTTCTTCGAGAATCGACAGCGCCACGGCGAAGAAAATCGCGTTGCGTCCCCAGGCATCGCGGATGTCGAAACATTTCTGTGCCTGCGGGCCACCCTCGTACTTGATCGCGGCCATCCTTGTACACTCGGCCAGGCACGTTTCATACATCGCCTTCGACATCTCGACGAGGTCTGGGTAGAACTCGCGCTCCTCGATGTCTTTCAGCGTCTCGTCGAACTGGATGTGGTAGAAGTGCAGAAGCGTGTCGGACGTGACGAAGATGGGGACTTCGCGCTCTTTGAGTTGGTCGTAAGGTTCTGTTATCTTCTCACACGTTCCCCACGGAATCACGACGAAGCCGTTTTTCTTGAGCAAATCGAGGCCGTTCTTCAGCGCGAGTTTCTGCTGGACATCAGCGAAATTCGCAACCTTGCTCAAATCGAGCGGCAGTTCGTAAGGCTCAATCTTCGCCCCGGCCTTCACGTCCACCGGCTTGAAGTATGCCGCGAATTTTTCCTTGAGGTTCGCATCCTCAATTTTCTTCAGTTCGATTATGTCGAATGACTGTTTCGCGGCCGGCTTCTCTTCCTCTCCGGAATACAGCGGCGAAGTGACGGCAAAAATTCCGAGAGTCACAATGAGCAGAATGATTTTGCGAAGCATCGCTTTCTCCTTTCTTGACAGGGACAGGGAACACGGCAATTCATATTATATTAGACGCTGACGGCGCGCAACAGTTCCAAAAAAAATCAAGAGGATTGCAATCTCTGTCCTGTCCGGACAAGTAGAGGGGTCTGACTTCTTTGCTCGCCTGAATTTCGGATTTTGGATTTTCAAAATTGTAAATTGCGTTTAATCAACAGAAGAAAAATTCAAAAAAATCTCGCCTGAAGCGATTTTTTGTGTTGACAATCTTTTTACACGATATACCATTCAGTGAAACGCTGCTGTTTTACAAATTAATTCCTTGCCACACATTATCTGAGAGGGGGTGACGTGTATGGCCAAGCGCAAGAAAAAAGCAGCCAAAAAGGGAAAAGTCAAAAGAAAAGCGAAAAAGAAAGTAAAGAAGGCAGTGAAGAAGAAAGCAAAGAAGGTAGTAAAGAAGAAAGCAAAGAAAAAAGTCAAAAAGAAAAAGGCGGCAAAGAAAGCCAAAAAGCGTCCGATTCCGTTTATGTTCTAAGCGATTTCGGATGCCGCCTTTTCCCCAGAACAATGGGGAGAGAAATCCAACGGGGCGCCTTACAGCGCCCCGCTCTCTTTTGCGCTTTTGGTATTCCGGTCAAACCCGCTTGCTGCCTTCACGCGCGGCGCACCGCGCTTTTGTCCGGCATCTGCTAAACCGTTGTCAGCGACCGGCCTTTTCGCCTGCGGCGCGCGAGTATTCTCCGCCCCGCCTTCGTGCTCTTCCGTTTCAGAAATCCGGAAAGCCTTCGTTTTTTCAAGGCGCTGTTCCTTATTTTTAACTTCACGGCAAGTCTCCCGCAATCGGAAATATCTGTTGCTCTCTTCAAAGCGTCCTGTTTCATACAGGGGGGCAGGAAGATACCGGTTTCCCCCCCGTTTCGCAAGCAAAAACCGCAAAAATGCAATTCCCGCCGCCCCGACATACCGAAAATCTTCAGGAAAAACTGAAAAAATTGCGGCAAAAACTGACTTGCCTGTTGAGATGGTGTTTATTCGCGGTTAATTTGTTTTGAATCGCGGGCGTTTTTTGCTAGATTCTTGCGCATGAATTTCCCTCTCATAATTAAGGCGGAATATAGTAATGAATTTGAAACGCACACATAATTGCGGCCAACTCCGCTCCGCGGATGTGGAAAAAGAGGTCGTCCTTTCGGGCTGGGTCGAGAACAGGCGAGACCACGGCGGTATGCTCTTCATCGATTTGAAGGACCGCTACGGCATAACGCAGGTCTTCTTCAGCCCGGAGGAAGACAGGGTGCTTTCCGATGAAGCGAGAGAACTCAAGCCGCAGTCGGTCGTGAGCGTACGCGGCGTCGTGCGGCCGCGTCCGGCGGAAAACGTGAACCGCGACCGCGCAACCGGCGAAATCGAAGTGCTCGCGCGCGAAGTCGAACTGCTCAATCGCTCCGAAACGCCGCCGTTCGAAATAATCGACGACCTCGACGCATCCGAGGATTTGCGGATGAAGTATCGTTACCTTGATTTGCGGCGCGACGTGATGCGGAAGAACATTATGTTCCGCCACCGCGTCTATCAGGAAATCCGTCATTATCTCAGCGCGCGCGATTTTATCGAGGTCGAGACGCCGTTCTTAATCAAGAGCACACCGGAGGGCGCGCGCGACTATCTCGTCCCGAGCCGGAACTTCCCCGGGCGCTTCTTCGCGCTGCCGCAATCTCCGCAGATACTGAAGCAGTTGCTGATGGTTGCGGGCTTCGACCGATATTTCCAGATTGTGCGCTGCTTCCGCGACGAAGACATCCGCGCCGACCGGCAGCCGGAGTTTACGCAACTCGACATTGAGATGGCGTTCGTCGATGTTGACGATGTGATAGCCGCGAACGAGGGCCTTGTGTGCCATCTTTTCAAGACCCTGCTCGGCCTTGAAGTCAAGTCGCCCTTCAGGCGAATCCCGTATGACGAGGCGCTCGACAACTACGGGCTTGACGCGCCGGACATCCGATTTGGAATGACGCTTGTTGATTTGACCGATATCTGCGCGAAGAGCGAGTTCAAGGTCTTCAGGAACGCCGTCGGTTCCGGCGAGGTAGTCAAGGCGATATGCGCGCCGAAGGCGGGCGGCTTCTCGCGCAGGCAGATTGACGAAGTGACGAACGTGGCCGTCGATTACGGCGCGAAGGGGCTGGTATGGTTCAAGGTCGAGTCCGACGCCGGCAAGGCGATTTTGAAATCGCCGACTGCAAAATTTTTCGATGCGTCATTGCAGGATGAACTTGTCAAACGCGCAGGCGCGAAGGAAGGAGATTTGCTGCTGCTCGTTGCCGACAAACACGAAGCCGCCTGCACCGCCGCGGGTCGCGTGCGGCTGCACGTTGCGCGCGTGCTTGATATGATACCGCACAATTCGTTCGAGACGTGCTGGGTGACTGATTTCCCGATGTTTGAGATTCTCGAGGACGAGAGACTCGGCGCGCGGCATCACCCATTCACGTCGCCGACGCCGGAAACCGCGCAGTTTCTGGAAAGCGAACCGTCAAAGGTGTACGCGCGCGCGTACGACCTTGTTGTCAACGGCGTCGAGGTCGCCGGCGGGAGTATCCGAAATCACGAGCCGGAGTTTCAGGAGCGTGTTTTCAGGGCGCTTGGCATAAGCGAAGGGGAAGCGCGCGAGAAGTTCGGCTTTCTGGTTGATGCGCTGAAATACGGCGCGCCGCCGCACGGCGGGATTGCTTACGGTTTCGACAGGTTCGTCGCGCTGCTTCTGGGGCTGGACAGGATACGCGACGTGATTGCGTTCCCGAAGACGACGACCGCGCAGGACCTGATGACCGGCGCGCCGTCGCCCGTCAGCGCGGAGCAACTGGACGAGTTGAAACTGAAACTTGCGAAGGACAAAGACGGCGAATAGTTTTTCTTTACTCAGGCGGAGGCTCGTCCGTCCGGGGAACTTCCGGTTCAGGCTCCTCTTGTGGAGGTTTTCCTGGCGAGGACGGATTTGCCTTTGCTTCTCTCAGTTCTTCTTCGAGTTTTTTGAGTTTTTCTGCGGTTTCCTCCATAACCTCTCTTCTCCACTCGATGCTATCGTGAAGGGATTCAAGGATGTCCTGTATTTCCTCAAGCCGGTCGGCCTTTTCCGGTGAGTCGGGTTGCTTGTTCAAGTCCTCCATTTCGTTCGAGAGTTCCTCCATGGAACGCTGTGTCTCCTCAAATCGCTTCTTGTATCCGGCATTTCTCTCTTTTGCCCACTCGATTTTCTTTTCGAGAATATAGACGCGCGGCAGTTCGTCTTCCATAATTTCTATTACAACCTTCGTTAACTCGGGAAAGCCCTGTTCTTTTGCCATCTTATATATCTTTTCCATTTCGAGGCTGCCCTCCCCGGAGATGCCGGCGCCGTCCGCAGAAACTTTGACGGTATCGAGAAAGTTGCGAAAGACCTTCATTGTCTCTATTTCATCCTCGCCCATATATTCACTCTCGGCGGCGTCTTCGATTTCCTCGTCCAACTCGCGTTTGCCCTCTTTGAGGCCTCTTTCAACCAACGCTTTCAGTTCTGTTGCCGCTTTTGCGGTTTTGCACTCGCCGCGAACCTCTATGCCGATGCCCGTTTTTTCAGGGGTAGCACGCACGACGTATTCTCTCAGTTGCATCAGTGTTGTCAGTATGCTTCTTTCCTCCTCATCGAGCGGTTCCGCCGACGTCACCGCCGCCCCCAGCAGTTTTTCCAGCACTCCTGCGTGCCATATTGCAGACGTAAGCGTCTGGCGGTCGAGCATCTTCGTGATGCCCCTGTCTGCGAGTATGCTCGCCCTGCTGCCGCGCAGCGAGTCCAGAACGCTCTCCATAGGGGACAACTGTTCTATCCCAATGCACATCACAACGTACTTGTCATCATAGAAACAGAAGGACACATCTATGTATTCATCCTCACTCTTGATGTACTCGATGCCTTCGTAGTTCACCTTTTTCCAGCCGAGCAGTTTGGAGTAAAGTCTGGTCTGCTTTGCCGAATCGTATCTCCCCCTGCCCACGATGCTCACATGCCCTTGCCCTTCCGCAATATTAAGCGTGAAACACCCGACTACAATGTCGGTGCGGAATGGGCCTGCGCCTTCGACCAGTTTTCTGACGGCGGTGGCCAGAGCCTTGTCCTTGCGCACGTATTCGTCGAAGTCCTTTGCGAGCGTCGCCTGACGCATCTGCCGCATATCCACGCCCGCGATGTTGATCGTTCCCGAAGGTACGAACCTGAAGCACTCCTCGTACTCGGCAAGCAGTTTCTCTTGTTCCAGACCTGCAAGGAAGCGCTTGCGAAGTTCTTCGAGGTTCTTACCCGATATTTTCCTTATTCTCCCGCTTCTTTTTTTGCAGAAGCCTACCCAGTCGAACTTTTCGTCAGGCTTCAGGCCGTATGCCGCTGTCAGGAACTCGCGGATAAACTGCGGCGGAACGGAACCCTCCTTGTCCCACGCTGCTATGTATGTGCAGACTGTGTCGGCCCAGGTCCTGAGGCTTCCGCTCCCGGCAAGTAATTCTATGACGCGCAAATCAACGACACGCGAGCCCTTTCCTGCAAGTATCTCGATTTCATCAAGGTCTTTCTCTTTCGCACCGACTGCAAAGCCGTCCAGAACTTCAAGCACGTCCAGGAAGGCCGGGCCTTCCTGCTTTGCGGCGTCACGTATTTTCCGGCTCAGTGACCTGCGAGCCTCTCTGCTGCCGATTTCGGCCAGGGCGAACGCCGCCGCGCGACGCAGGCGGGAATCATCGTTGTCGAGATATTCCTCGAGCAGTTTCACCGCCTTTTCGGCCTTGAGTTTTCCGAGCGCGGCAAGCGCGGCGCGATGGAGCGGTACGTAATTGACGTCGCCCTCCAGTATTTTTGAAACCAGTTTGCGCGCCCGAACACGTATCTCGAGGTCGGCGGATTTCAGTCCGTATTTCTTGAGGAGTGGCAGAACGGCGGGGCCCATCGTTTCCAGGCGCTTCGTTGCCTCTTCGCGCCTGTCATAGTCGGCGTCGCCCAGTTGCTCGATAATTGGACGGACCTTTCTGGCATCGGGGCCGGTGAGGACCGCCATCAGCGGGTCCACCTGCATCTCGACGTTGTTTTCTTTAAGAATGGCCTCGAAATCAAAGGCTTCCTGCTGCCCGTCCGGGCTGCCGGAAGCCAGAAATGTGAGCATCAGGAACAGGGCCGCCATCTCGGGATTGCCTGCCGCCATGAGTTTTCCTCCTTTCATGTGTTAGCGATGCATTGCATAGGTGACTGTCACCATCTACGAGCTGGCCCCGACAAATCGGGGCTGCGCTCCGTAATGGTGACTGTCACCTTTGCAGTCGATACTGTTTCAGTCCTTCTATTAATACGTTCATCGCCTTTTCGAGGTTCGGCTTTTTCAGCACGCAGGCGATGCGTATCTCATCCGTGCCCTTGCCGCGTGTCGCGTAAAAGCCGTCTCCGGGGGCGACCATCGTCGTATGTCCGTCCAGATTGAAATCGCTCAGCATATACTTCGCAAACTTCTCCGCGTCATCAACCGGCAGACGCGCCATAATATAGAACGCGCCGCTCGGTTTGTGGCACACGACGCCTTCCACTTTGTTCAGCGCATCGACGACGACATCGCGCCTCATACGATATTCTTCGCGCACCTGTTCGAAGTAGTCTTCGCCGAGTTTCGTCAGCGATATCGCCGCGAACTGCTCCACCGAAGGCGAACAGAGCCGCGCCTGTCCGAACTTGAGAAAGGTGTCCATCAGTTCCCGGTTTTTGCTGACGAGGCAGCCTATGCGCGCGCCGCACACGGAGTAGCGCTTTGAGATGCTGTCCATTATGATTGCGCGTTCGGCAATTTCCGGCAAATCAAGCACGCCCGTATGCGTCCCTTCGTAAACGAACTCGCGGTAAACCTCGTCGGAGATGACAAACAGGTCGTGCCTGAGTGCGATTTCGGCGACGGTCTGCATCTCTTCGCGGGTCAGCACCGTTCCGGTCGGGTTGTTCGGCGAGCAGACGAGAATCGCCCGCGTTTGGGGCGTTATCTTCGATTCAATCTCTTCGCGCGGCGGCAGATGGTACCCGGTTTCCACGGACGTTGTGACGGGCACGAGTTTCACGTCAGACATCACGGCGTAACCGGCGTAGTTCGTGTAGAAAGGCTCGAAGACCAGAATCTCCTCGCCGGGCGAGGCGACCGCCTGCATTGCAAAGATTATCGCTTCGCTGCCGCCGGTGGTTACCAGAATGTCTTTTTCGTCAACCTCGTATCCGCATCCGCGGTAATAGCCGGCCAGCGCCTTGATGTAATCAAGGTCTCCCTGCGACAACTGATACTCGACGACCTTGTGCGGGAATTTTTTCAGCGCCTCGAAGTATGCCTCGGGCGTCGGGATGTCGGGCTGGCCGATGTTCAGGTGATAGACGCTGACGCCGCGTTCTATTGCTTCGAGCGCGTAGGGGACGAGTCTGCGGATTGGGCTGGCAGGCATCCGGGCCGCGCGCGACGAGAGTTTCGGCCTCGATGAAGTCTTGCTCATAAAACTTTGCCTCGTATGTTAAGAAACGATGACACCTTACGGTGGCTGTTGCCTATCTGCGAACGGCAACGGGTCAGACCCTAATTCGGGTAATTGGTGACAGTCACCTTTTGCGTTGTAAATAGAACAGGTCCGCTGTAATTGGTGACAGTCGTCGAAGGCTGCATTTCAATCCTGGCCGGACCACGTGATGTCCTCGAAACTGACCTCGGTCTCCATATCTCCGATGTAGAGTATCACGCGCTCGCGCTTCTTGTCCACGCGCTTCACCCGGCAGCGCGCATTCAGTTTCGGCACGCGGATAAACTGTCCCTTTTTCAGACCGAGGATATATTTGCGCCGTTTCGCCGCAAGCGGAGAGGACCTGACGGCCTCTTCCACGGCCTGCGCGACCTTCTGGGCGTTCTGGCTGTGAAATTTCGGCGCGTTGTGGAACTGTTTGACGAGCGGCATTATCCTGTCCCTCAGGTTTCTCAGCGCCGCGTCGATTTCGTGCTGGGCCTCCATGACGAGCATTTCCCTTTTCGCAATCAGTTCCTCAATCTTTTTCCGTTCTTCGTCGCGCAGGGTTTCCAGTTCCCGGCGCAACTCTTCGACCTGTTCCCTGTTGCGCTCCAGGTCCATCCGGGCCGATTGTATCTCGTCGATGAGTTTCGTGGTGGACGTGTCGCCTTCCTTCATCAAACCGCGCGCCTCTTCGACGATTTCGGACGTCATTCCAAGTCGCTGTGCAATGGTGATTGCGTGACTCGTGCCTGGCAGGCCGATGGTCATCCGGTATGTCGGCCGAAGCGTCTTGAGGTCAAACTCCATCGAGGCATTCGCGGCGCGCGGGCGCGAATAGGCGTAACTTTTCAGGCTGCCGAGGTGCGTGGTGACGATGGCGCGTGCGCGCCTTTTGTAAAGGCTGTCGAGTATCGCCGTGCTCAGGGCGGCGCCTTCGGCGGGGTCGGTGCCCGAGCCCATCTCATCCAGCAGGACAAGGGAGTGATCATCAGTGGCCCGAAGTATTTTCACGATGTTCGACATATGCGCCGAGAAAGTGCTGAGGCTTTGCTCGATGCTCTGTTCGTCGCCGATGTCGGCATAGATGTCCCGGAAGACGGGAACCTCGCTTCCGCTTCCCGCGGGGATGTGCAGGCCGGTCAGCGCCATCGCGGTGATTAGCCCCACCGTCTTCAGCGCGACGGTCTTGCCGCCGGTGTTCGGGCCGGTCACGACAAGGACGTCGAAGTCGTCGCCGATGTGAAGGCTTAACGGAACGACGCTGTCGAAAGCCGCGTCGGCGTCTTCCGTTTCGCGGCGTGCGAGTTCGATGAGCAGGGGATGGCGGGCTTCGTTGATTTTGAGGTATCCGAAGTCGTTTATCTCCGGCGGGGCCGTTCGGTAATCCTGCCCGAAGCGCGCCTTGGCGTAGGTGAAGTCAATCCAGGCAAGCACGTCGATATTCAGCCGGATGTCCTTTTCCCTGTCGCGTATTTTGAACGTGATATCCCAGAGAATGCGCGAAATCTCCTTCTCTTCCTCGTACAGCAGGTCGCTCAGTTCGTTGCCTGCCTCGACGAGGGCCTCCGGCTCAATAAAGGCCGTGGCGCCGGTCTGGCTGATGTCGTGGATGATGCCGCGAATCTTGTACTTGCGCTCCACCTTCACAAGCAGCACGCAGCGGCCGTCGCGTATCGTGTAGATGTCCTGCTGCAGGTGCTGGCGCATGTTCTTTGAGGCGACGAGTGCTTCGATTTTCTGGCGTATGACGGTTTTCATCTGTGCTATGCGGTGTCTCAGGTTCGCGAGTTTCGCGCTCGCGCTGTCGCGCACATTCCCTTTGCGGTCGATGGCGAAATCGATAGCGTTGCAGATGTCGGGAAACTCGACAAGGTTCCGCGCAAGAGACGTGAGTTTCGCGTAGTCGTCGCCCAGGTCGCCGAGGAACTTCTTGAGCGTCGCGCCGTTGCTCAGCGTTTCGTATATTTCGCGAAACTCGGCAGGTTCCAGCGGATGGCCCTGTTCGCGCATCTTTTTCAGGTGGGG
>JBDRIB010000097.1:0-8476 GCA_043816375.1 Planctomycetota bacterium
TCTGAGCCTCTTGCCGCGATAGCGTGAAACGTGCGCCAGCAGTTCGGCGACGAACGCCTCCCCCGCCGAGAATTCCTCTGCAAAGCGCCTGTCTATCTCTCGCAGTTCCTCGCGCACCGGCTTGTAAATTTCGTCGAGCGACGAAATTCTGATGTCTGGTTCGGTTCCGCCCATCTCATCCCCCAACCATTCTCATTGCCTGCGCCCGGTAGTCCCCGCGCATACGGGGTTTCATAATGGCCGCCTTTTCGAATGCTTCTACAAGCGCATCCTCTCCCCCGCCGTCTCTCAAAATGCTTTTCACGTTGACCGAGAGGCCGTCAACGAGACAGGCGCTCAGCCGGCCGTTGGCTGTGAGCCGCAGACGATTGCAGGACGCGCAGAACGGGCGGGTGACCGTCGGGATTATCCCGATAAGACCCCGGCCGCCCGCGATGCGGAAACGGCTCGTCGCAGGCGCCGACGGCTCGGCGCTGACGGGCGTAAGTTCCGCGACCTGCGCGATTCTTTTCTCTATCTCGTCGGCACCGACAAGGAGTTTACCATTGTCCGTTGGGGGCTGGCCGAGCGGCATTTTTTCGATGAACCGCACCTCGATCCCCTTTTCGGCGGCGAAGCGGACGTAGTCTTCTATCTCGTCATCGTTCACGCCGCGCATAAGGACGATGTTTATTTTGACCCTGAAACCGGCGCCCCGCGCGGCCTCCAGCCCCTCAAGGACTTTGTCGAGGGAACCGCGGCGCGTTATGCGCGAAAATTTCTCCCCGTCGAGCGAATCGATGCTGATGTTGATTCTGTCGAGTCCGGCGCTCTTCAGTTCTGCGGCCATCCGGGACAGGAGCACGCCGTTCGTCGTCATCACGAGTTCCCGTATGCCCGATATGCCGCGAATCATCCTGACGAGGTGCAATATGTCGCGCCTGATGAGCGGCTCGCCGCCGGTCACCCTTGCCTTGGTAATGCCGAATCGCGCCCCGGCCCGCACAACCCGCTCTATCTCTTCGTATGCGAGTATCTCCTCGTGAGGCAGTTCCTCGAAGTTCGACTCAGGCGTGCAGTATATGCACCGGAGATTGCAGCGGTCGGTGACCGAGATTCTGAGGTAGTTTATTTTTCGCGGCGATTGGCTCATATTTGTTCTTCGGTGTCCTAACGGGGGCGTTTCAAATGCAAAAGGATGACAGTCACCAATCTACGAGCCTCGGTCGCAACGCTCCCTCGACTCCGCCCGTTCCGGGTCCTCGCCCTGAGGACCCGTCAGGGTCCGAATGGGTAATTGGTGACAGTCACCTTTTGCGTTATAAATAGAACCGGTCCGCCATAGATTGGTGACACTTGTCCGCCGACGGTTTGTGGCCCCTACAGGCCACCCGTAGGGGTGGCGGAGTCACCTTTCGTGTTGTCACCGTATTCATTCTATGGCATCGAACGGACATATCTCGATGCAGGAGCGGCATTTTATGCATTTTGCCTTGTCGATGACAGCGGTTTCTTTCTTCTTCCACCGGATTGCGTCCACCGGGCATACTTCGTAGCAGCGCCCGCACTTCTTGCACCGTTCTTCGCTTACCTCGAACAGGAGCAGGTCCACGCACACCGCGGCTGGGCACCGCTTGTTCCTGATATGCTCTTCGTATTCGTCGCGGAAGTAGCGGATGGTCGTGAGCACGGGATTCGGCGCGGTCTGTCCCAGTCCGCACAGCGAGCCTTCCTTTATATGCTGCGCGAGTTTCTCCAGTTCGTCAATGTCGCCGGGTTTGCCCTCGCCCCTGGTGATTCGGGTGAGCGTATCGAGCATAAGTTTCGTGCCGATACGACAGGGCGGGCACTTGCCGCAGGATTCATCCTGCACGAATTCGAGGAAGAACTTCGCCAGGTTCACCATACAGGCCTTGTCGTCGATGACGATGAGGCCGCCGGAGCCCATAATCGCGCCGAGTTCCTTTACGGATTCGTAATCTATCGGCGTATCTATGTGCTCCGCCGGGATGCAGCCGCCGGAGGGCCCGCCTAGCTGGGCGGCCTTGAATTTGCGCCTGTTCGGGATGCCGCCGCCGATGTCCTCGACTATCTCGCGCAGGGTTATTCCCATAGGCACTTCCACCAGCCCTGTGTTGTTCACGTTGCCGGTGAGCGCGAAGATTTTCGTGCCCGGGCTTTTCCCGGTGCCGGCCTGCCGATACCAGGCCGCGCCGTTGTTGATTATCATCGGGACGCTGGCCAGAGTCTCGACATTGTTGATGCAGGTTGATTTTTTCCACAGGCCTTCGTATGCCGGAAACGGCGGGCGCGGGCGCGGCATACCGCGTTTGCCTTCTATGCTCATCATCAGCGCCGTTTCCTCGCCGCAAACGAACGCCCCCATCCCTTCGTAAATCTCGACGTCAAAACAGAAGTCGGTGCCGAGAATGTTCTTCCCCAGATACCCGCGCTCGCGCGCCTGCTGGATTGCCTTGCCGAATCTCTCGCAGGCAAGCGGATACTCCGCGCGGATGTATGCATAGCCCTGTGAGGCGCCGATGGCGTAGCCGGATATCAGCATTCCCTCGATAACGGCATGCGGGTCGCCCTCGAACACACTGCGGTCCATAAACGCGCCCGGGTCGCCTTCGTCGCCGTTGCAGATTACGTATTTGATATCGCCCCCGGCGCCTTTGCAGAACTGCCACTTGCGCCCGGTGGGGAAACCCGCGCCCCCCCTGCCGCGCAGGCCGGAGTCGAGTATCTCTTTGACCACCTCATCGCACGACATTCGCCTGAGGACTTTCTCTATCGCGGCATAGCCATCAACCTCGATGTATTCGTCGATGTTTTCCGGGTCGATGATACCGCAGTTTTTCAGGACCCTCTTGGTCTGCTTGCTGAAAAAGCCGATGCCCTTCATCGTGGGGACGGGCTGCTTTTTCTCGGGGTCTATGTAAAGCAGGCGCTCGACAACCTCGCCCCTGCTGACGTGTTGCGCCACGATATCTTTCGCGTCTCCGGGTTCCAGATGCACATAAAAAATCCCGCCGGGCTCGACCAGCATCCTCGGCCCCATATCGCACGAGCCCATACAGCCGGTCAGGATGACGCGCGCCTTGTTGCTCTGCCCCTGCTTCTTCAACTCCGCCTTCAGCGCATCAGCAAACGGCAGCGCCCCGGCGGCGATGCACCCGGTACCGCCGCAGACAAGCAGACGGTATACATTGTTACTCGCTTTCGCTTTGCGGTTTCGATTTTTCGCCTTCACGGAATTCTCCTCTGCCGTTCGGACAAGCGGCCCATACGGGCCCTACAATTTCTATTTGCAGCCGACCAGTATTCCGGCAAGAGACTTGGGAGTGACCTTCCGGTATATCACGTCGTTTACCGCGACGACCGGCGCGATGCCGCAACAGCCGAGACAGCGGCAGATCTCGAGCGAGAACTTCCCGTCGTCGGTCGTGTGGCCCTCTTTTGTGCCGGTTTGACGTTTTATTTCGTCAACCAGGCGGTCCGCGCCCTTCACGAAACAGGCAGTGCCCATACAGACGCGCAGCCGGTGGCGGCCCCGGGGCTCCGTCGTGAAAAACGCATAGAAACTTATCACTCCGCACACCTCGCTCAGCGGCACGCCCAGTTCGCGCGATATCTTCTCGATGACATTGCGCGGGAGATAGCCGAACAATTCCTGCGCCTTGTGGAGGACGGGTATGAGAGCGCCGGGTCTGCCCCTGTATTCACCGATTATCGCGTCGAGTTGTTTCTGCCTTGCGCCGGTCTTGGGAGACAGTTTCTTCCTTTTCGTTTTTACAGCCATAAACTCTGCTCCTTTCAGGACAGTGCGACTGTCGGCAGGCCAGGACTGGTCGGTGTGAAGAAAACAAGGCTGAGATTATAAATGTTCACGCGTTGAGGGTCAACAGGAATGCGAAAACAGGCGAAAGGTGACTGTCACCAATTACGGAGCGCAGACCCCTGATTTGTCAGGGGGCCAGCTCGTAGATTGGTGACTGTCACCGTTCCTCACTATGCAATTTTTAACGCAGCGGCTATCTGCTCCGCCGCCCGCTTTCCGGAAAGCAGCATCCCGCCGAAGATGGGCCCCATTCGCGGTCCGCTGAAGGTCGCCGAAACGCTCATTCCCGTCACCCACAGCCCGGGATAGACCTCAGCCACGCGCTCAACGACAAAACTCTCCGCGCTTGCGGCGTCCATTGGCCCTTCGACCGGTCGCGCCTGCTGCAGGTCCGGTATCAGCCCACGCTTGAGTAGAATCCGGACGACGGATGCGTCGTGGCCCGTCCCGTCTATCACCGCTCGCGCGGTCAGCACGATCGGGTCAACGTGATAGGCGCCCGATATGCCGGTGCGGTTCACGACAACGCCCGCCACGCGCCCGTCGTAAATGCACACGTCTTCAAACGTCGTGAGATTCAGGATTTTCACGCCGGAGTGAAGCGCCCTGATACAGAGCGCTGAAGCCAGTTCCATCGCGTCCACGAGATAGAGATTGTCTTTTTTGCGCTCGGTGCGAATTCTGGCATCGTTCAAAACGGACACGGCCTCTTCCTGAATGACAATCTCGTTCATCGCCATTCCGCCGCCCCAGATACCGCCGCCGGGTGCGAGTTGCCTCTCGACGATTGTAACATTGAACCCCTGCCCGGCGAGGTAAAAGGCCGCCGTCATTCCCGCAGGGCCTGCGCCGACGATGACGACGTCGTTCTTCAGGCAACCGCGGAGTTTCTGGTAATATGCGTCAACAATTGCTTCGGTAATCGCTGCGTCATTGAATCCTGTCATTGCATTGTTCCTCGAGTTATGCATCCTGCGTCTTCACCAGAAGTTTGTATTGAACCGGGCAGTTAAGCGAGCGTGAAACCGGGCAGTACTTTTCCGAGAGTTCTTCCAGTCTCTTCACGGTCTCAACATCCGGTGCCTCGGGAACCACGGCCTCCGCCCGCACATCTATGTTTGTGAAAATGAATCCCTTGTCTCCCTTCTCAAGAGTTCCCGTCGCATCGGACTTGCAGGAGAGGACGGAGACCTTCAACTTCCGGGCGAAGTACCTGAGACTCATCATCAGGCAGCCGTTGACCGAGATTACGAACATTTCCTCCGGCGAAAGCACATTCTCGCTTCCGCCGAATTCCGGCGGCGGTCCGAAGGGGACCTCGCCGGCGCCGGGCAACTGCATTACGGCCGACCCGTTCTCTTCCATTTTTACGGTATTTGTAAATGTTAACATCTCCGCGGACTCCTGTTCAAAGGCTGAAGCGGCATCAACAAGAACGACAAACGCGTAATTCTACCCGTTTTGGCATTTTCGCGCGAGAGTTTTTGCAGCAACGGCATCCCGATTTTCCAGGATACCGCTGATGTTCAAGGCAGACCAAAAGAAACAGTGAAAGGCGACTCATAAATCGGTAAATTGGTGACAGTCACCATTTTTTCGGAAAAGTGTGATACAACATCTTTTATGTAAAGAGGTTAATTTCTTGAGTGTCCCCGATTTTCGAGAAATAGGGTCTTCCCGAAGGTATATTTGCTGAAATTAGGTATTAGTTAGTTAATTGGTTGGTTAATTGGTGACAGTCACCATTTTTCGGGAAAAGTGCGATATAAGACATTTGATATAAAGAGGTTAATTTCTTGAGTGTCCCTGTTTTTCGGGAAATCAGGGTTTCTTAGACGGCCAGCGCAGGGCCCTGGCGGGACAGACGGCGACGCATTCGGGGCACTTGAGGCAGTCGCGGTGGGACATAACACCGCTGTCTTTGTAATCCGCGATGGGCAGGCCGATGGGACAGGCCTTTTCGCAGGTCCTGCACTCGCGGCATTTTTCCGGGTCAATCAGAAGTTGGTGCTTCCCGCCGCCGCCGGCGCTCTGCATTGTGCCCATCGGACAGAACGAACACCAGACGCGCGGGTGAAAGAGCACGCCGAAGACGACGCCGATGCCGGTCGTTATCACGCACATCAGCCAGAAGACGCGCCCGATATGATTGAAGTCCGTCGGGTCCTGCGCAATGCGAAAAGTCATAAAACCCATCAGCGCGGCGAAGACCGCCCAGCGAAACGCCGGATGCCGGATGAAACGCGGGATGGGTTTTTTCGGACTGACGCGCGCGATGACCCTGTCGAGGAAACTGCCGCGCGGGCAGACGTTGCCGCAGACCCAGCGCCCCCTGAACAGTCCGCCGACAAGGCCGGTTATCATCACGACCGGCACGGTGTAGCCGAGCAGCGGGAACTTCCAGCCAAGACCGATTGTAATGACGACAACCGGCGCAAGTATCCATTGCAGCGTGCGCCGCCGCGCGACTTCTTTGGAAAGTTTGCGTGACATTGTTTTGCTCAAAAGATGACACTTGTCCGCACGCCTTTGGCGGACAAGCCTCGGGCGGAGTCACTAATCTACAATCTGGCCCTTGGAGGGCTGAGACCAGGAACAGTTCCCTGGCCCCGACTGGTCGGGGCTCGGGCGGGCTGAATCCTGCCTTTCGGATCAATGCAATTTGCTCATCTGAGAAACGGTTCTAATCTACGAATCTCCCCCGACAAGTCGGGGTCGATTCCGTAATTAGAACCGTTCCGGTCGCAAATTGCGCTCCGTAATGGTGACAGTCACCTTTTGCATATTCAGCCGAGTATGTCCTTCAGGTCTTCCTGCGGGGTAGTTATCGGCCTGATGTTGAACTTCTCCACCAGCACGTTCAGCGCAGCCGGGGTTACGAAGGCGGGCAGGCTCGGGCCGAGGCGGATGTTTTTTATGCCGAGATGGAGCAGACTGAGCAGTATGCACACGGCCTTCTGCTCGAACCACGACAGAATAAGCGACAGCGGCAGGCCGTTCACGTCGGTGTCGAACGCCTTTGCCAGCGCCGCTGCAATCTGGATGGCGGAATAAGCGTCGTTGCACTGGCCGATGTCGAGCAGGCGCGGTATGCCGCCGATGTCGCCGAAGTCGAGTTTGTTGAAGCGATACTTGCCGCAGGCCAGCGTGAGGATAATACAGTCCTTCGGGACGGCCTGCGCGAACTCGGTGTAGTAGTTGCGCCCCGTCTTTGCGCCGTCACAGCCGCCGATTAAGAAAAAGTGCTTCACCGCGCCGCCCTTCACCGCTTCGATAACCTTGCCGGCGACTTTCATAACGGCGTCGTGTCCGAAGCCGACCATAATCGTTTTTTCCGGACCGTCTTCCTTGAAACCTTCGGCTGACAGGGCTGCGTCGATGACGGGCGCGAAGTTGCGCCCGCTGATATGCCTGACGCCGGGCCAGGCGACAAGCCCGCTCGTGAATATCCGCTCCCTGTAACTGTCCTGCGGTTTCTGGATGCAGTTCGTCGTCATCAGAATCGCACCGGGAAAATCGACGAACTCCCTGCGCTGGTCCTGCCACGCGCCGCCGTAGTTGCCGACGAGGTGTTTGTACTTCTTCAGCCCGGGATAGCCGTGGGCGGGAAGCATTTCTCCGTGAGTGTATATGTTGACGCCCTTGCCTTCGGTCTGCCTGAGCAGTTCCTCAAAATCCTTGAGGTCGTGGCCGGAGACGAGGATGGCCCTGCCCTTGACCGGCGTGATGCGCACGGGCGTCGGCACGGGATGCCCATATGTACCTGTGTTGGCCTCATCCAGCAACTCCATCGCCCTCAGGTTTACCTCTCCGCACTTCAGGCACATTCCGAACAGTTCGTCCACGGTCGGGTTTTGCCCCGTGAGGTAATCCAGCGCTTCGTGGATGAAGGCGTAAACCGCGTCGTCTTCTTTGCCGAGTATCTGCGCGTGGTCAGCGTAGGCTGCGGTTCCCTTGAGACCTGATGTGAGAAGTTCCTGCAATCCGGTGACGTCTTCGCCGAGTGTTTCAATTCGTTTCCTTATTGTTATTTCTTCGCCCTGTTTGACGAGCCCCTTCAAATCGCCCGCCGGTTTCCAGGCCGCGGGACCCGAGGGGGCCTCCGGGGTCTTGCCCGCTTTTTTGCAGGCGTCTTCGTAAAGGCTCTTTGCCCTGTCGCGCATTCCGGCCGCTTCGACAAGCCGGCCGCGCAGGCGTTCCGGGTCGAAGTTGACGTTGGTGATAGTGGAAAAGAGCGCCTCGATTGTAAAGACGTTGATGTCGCGATTGACCGCGCCGAGTTCTCCCGCCCTGCGGGCGTACATTGCGATGCCCTTCGCCGCGTAAATCAGAAGGTCCTGCAACGCGGCGGTCTCGGCGTCCTTTCCGCATACCCCCTGCACGGTGCAGCCGCTTCCTTTTGCGGTCTGCTCGCATTGATAACAGAACATAGTCATAATTTCATCCTCCTTTGAAAAATCTTACGGTGACAGTCACCGAAGATACTTGATAATTTCCCCTTGACCTTTCACCCTTGACCCACATCTGTCCGGTTGTTTTTCGCCGGCTTTGTTATAAGAACTTTTTTTATATCGTTTTACGAGGTTTTTCCGACCGAATCGATTTGATTTTCGTTTATGCTCCGGGCATTCCCGATTTGAAGGAGTGCCCGATGAA
>JBDRIB010000098.1:0-5735 GCA_043816375.1 Planctomycetota bacterium
GGCGATTGAAGACGCGGGCGCGCTCGTCGTCGCCGACACCTGCCCGGTGGAGAGCCATATGCGCGAGGCGACCTGCCGCGAGTACGGCCTCAAGACGCCGAACGTCGAGGCGATGGTCACCGACAGCACAAAGATGGCGCGGTACGTGCGCGACTTAATCGGCTGCCGCACCGCCCTGACCGATGTAGAAAAGTGCATTTCAGCGGCATTAACAGGAAGACTAATGTAGGGAAGCCCCTTCAGGGGCTTCCGATTATTCGGCAGGGCCTCCCTCGAACCAACCTTCCCTCGACCCTGAAGGGTCTCGGGACGAGAACCCTGAAGGGCGGGACAAGTTCAGGCCCTGCCCTACGGCACATCTCACACAGGCGGCGATGATGGGCAAAACTTTCAAAGCACGCAGAATCGTTCGCGGCAAGGCAATCGCAGAGGCGGTCGTCTGTCCGGGCGGCTTCTCATTTCTCGGCGACGTCGATACGACCAGCGGCGAGATTATCGCCTCGGACAATCCGAACAAAGGCAGGACAATCGACGGCAAGATTCTCATATACAAGACGACGAAAGGCTCGTCGGGCGGCTGCCAGGTCCTGATAACGCTGGCCCGGAAAGGCAAGGCCCCCGCCGCAATCATCTCGGTGAAGCCCGCCGATTACAACCTTACCGAAGGCGCAATCCTCTCCGGAGTTCCCTTCCTGTGCGAGCCGGACGGCGACATCCTCGGGGAAATCAGCACCGGCCGGAAAGTTGTGGTTGACGCCGACGCCGGAACAATCGAACTCCCCGACCAGTAACGGTGACCGCCACGAACCACAATGGAACAGTTTTGAATTACGGCAGGAACGGTTCTATTTACGGAGCTGGGCCCGATTTATCGGGCCCAGCTCGTAGATGGGTAACTCCGCCACACACACTTATCCGCCACAGGCGGATTGGCGGACAAGTGTCACCATGCGGATTCCCGGTGACCGCCACCCGGAAATCTTCTTAGTGCCAATAGGGACAGTCCCTATATAATATATAATTGTGGCTATATATAGAGTTATGTTTCGCTAACAGGAAAAGTCCCTATTTAATAGAATGTTTTTGTTGATATATATAAAGTTATGACACGAATAGGGACAGTCCCTATATGCCATTGTTGATATATATAGAGTTACATTTCGCCAATAGGGACAGTCCCTATTCAACCAACGTGGGGAAAAAACACCTGAAAACTGTTTTTCACAGGAACCTGGAGGGGACTCGAAGCGGAGTAACTTTTATGCTTCTATACTTCTATGCTCCACCTTGGGCGGGGATTACTCGCCTGCTTCTTGGGGCGGTTTGGTCGGGACGATTACTTTGGGTAGTTTTTGGGCGGCTTCGTCGAGGAGTTGCTGTCTCTCTTTGTCGGATAGGTCTTTCCAGTTCTTGAGATTGCCTGACGCTGGTCCTTCGAATAGGGCTGTACAATTGCTGTTAGAGGTTTTCTACGTAACAACCTTCACCTTTTGCTTCGGCATTATTCCTTTGCGCCGTGTTTGCGTAACAGGTCGGCAACGTCTTTGTGTCCTCCTTCGATTGCAATCGCCAGCGCTGTCTTGCCGTTTCTTTCTTTTGCGTTGATGTCGGCGCCTTTGGAGACGAGAGTCTTGACTACTTCCTTGTGACCTTCGCGTGCTGCTATGTGAAGCGGGGTTCTGCCATCATTCGTTTTAGCGTCGACGCTCGCGCCTTTAGAGATGAGGAGCTCCACCATGTAGTCGCGGCCATTGATTGCTACAATATGAAGTGGCGTCCAGCCGTTTTTTGTTCTCGCATTTAAATTTGCGCCACCCGCAATTAGAAGTTCCGCCATTTCTTTGTTACCTTTTGCGGCATTGTGGAGTGGGGTACAGCCAAGCAGGTTGTCCTTGGTGTTCACGTTCGCACCCTTGGCAATCAAGAATTCAATCGCAGGCTTGATACGAGAGGATGCGACAGGATTAATTTGTGAGAGGGGTGTCATGCCATACTTGTTCCTGGCATTTATTTCAGCGCCCCTAGAAAGCAAGAATTCCGCTAGATTTTTTAAATCTACAAAGGCCATGGAATCATTGTGATATACATGATAAGGCCAAACATAACGCCAAACGTGCATGATAGTCATTCCATCTTTATCCTTGGCGTTTATGTAGGAAGGGTATTTGCTAATCATATCCTTAACGTACTCCCAGTCACCTTCCCATGCCTTTTGAACAACCTCGGCTCCCTTTGTGGAAAGGTCGCCGGGTTCGTCCTTGAGTTGGAAGTTCAGGATTATTCCTCTAAAATTTTCGTCCAAAACCCCCGTTACGAATAGCGTATTCTTACCTTCTTGAACTTGTCCTCCAAATCCTAATTCTCCTTTATCAACTACTAAGACAAAGTCGATGTACTCACGCGTTGCGGGGGAAATGACATCTGGATCGGAATAAAACGCCTTTACCGCAAAATGTTGCAAGTATGCGCCCGGGTACGCCATTCCTCTTTCCCGTCCACTACCAAGGTGACATCGAAGGTTACTTGTTGCAAGAGATGGTAAACTATCATGGTACTCTTGGGGGCTTTTACCACCTTCATATAAATCGTCAAGGTAGCGACTCATTCTTATCGCTTCCTCGACAAATTCGGAGAAACTACCGTACTCCTTGCTGTAGTACAGATCATAGTATCGGCGTATTTTTCCCTTTAACTCTTCTCCTTGAGCTTCATACATGTCTGCCAGTATGTCTTCTCCATTGCTCGGTTCGCCCGCGCTCTCATCAGAACTGTCGCGATCGCACCCAAGGATAAGGACAAAACAGACAACGAATAACGTCATTAATGAGAACGGTACAAAGTTGTTTGTAAACATGATGTTCTCCTAATACGGAACCAGAACAACAGCTACATCGAGAATTTGGTCACGTCATATACTTCCTGTAAAAGCAGAAGTTGCGCAATGATGATTTTACAGGATAATCCGGGCTTGACCCATTTATTGCCGGTATCCCGAATACGGGGGAAAAGGCGTGTTTTGCGAGAGTCATTTCTTTGCTCCGGTGAGGCGGACGTAAATACCATGGTCTATCTTCTCTACTACATTACCACCACCGTCGGTGATTGCAACTACATTTCCCTGTGCGTCGGTGTGGCAACAATACTCTTTTCCGCCGTCGCCGTTGCCGGAGTTACCTAACGAGCGGGGACACCTGAACCCTTCTTTTCGTGCGCTGGACAGTGGAGAACGGGGCTGGTATAATCACCGGAATAAGCGGAGCAAGCAGCACAAAACGAGACAGAAAATTGATTAATTACTACGAAATCCTCGAGGTAAACCAGAACTCGACGGGAACCGAGATAAAGCGCTCGTTTCGCCGCCTGGCTAAACTGCGCCATCCCGACAAGAACCGAACCAGAGAGGCCTGGGCGGCGAAGCAGATGAGGCTCCTGCTCGAGGCATATGCCGTGCTCCGGGACGCGGCACTGCGGATCGAGTACGACGAGGAACTCCGCCGCAGTCCCGAAATGGCCCGCAAACGGTTCTGGGGAAAATGGGAACGCCGCCGCCGCGCGGATAAAAGCCCGGCGTCAACCGCGAAACTGGTGCTCCATTATCTGCTCATCGGCCGGGCCGCGGAGGCCGTATCCATTTATGATGAACTCGTCCGGCAGGTGCGGAACCTGAAACTGCACGAGCATATGGAGTCGCGCGATTATATGGACTGCATGTTTCTGCTGGCGGAGGAATGCGAGCGCGCCGGGCGCTTCGAGTCGGCGCTGGACCATTACCAGGCCGTGCATCGCGGCGCAGCCGCCGTGAAAAACGGCTACCTGCACGAGGAAGTTCGCTGCCGAATCCGCGAACTCCTGTTGAAGACACTTCCCGGAACGGCGTGTGATGCAGACGCGCACAAATGGTACAAGCGGGCAATGCAAATGAAACTGAGCAAGAACGACCGCGCATTCGTGTTCAAAAAAAGGGCTGAATGCTACGCGCGCACGGGGCGGACCGAAAAGGGACGCGAGATGCTCAGACGCGCGTTCGAGTTGAAACCGAATCTCAAGGGTGCCAAGAAAATTCGCCGGATTCTTGATTTCTGACAGGACCGGGCGGGCAACTACTAAAGTATGATGTGGCTTTTGACGATGAAAAAAGTAACACCGACCATCAGCGAGAGTCACAACTACTACCAAACTGGAAGACTGGGCTCCCTGAGGTCGGTTTTGTTTTGTCCGCATTTCAATCGCTTCACGTCCCGGTGACCCTATGATAGACAGCCACTGCCATTTGGATTTCTCACAGTTCAGGGACGACCTTGAACAGGTGCTCGAACGCGCGAAGAACGTGGGCGTGGAGAAAATGATAACCGTCGGCGTCGATGTTCGCGCATCGAGTTCGTGCGCGGCCATCGCAGAGAAGCACGAACAGGTCTTCGCCTCGGCAGGCATTCATCCCAACAGCACCGCCGACGTTTCGGAAGATGAGTGGAAAGAACTGGCGTCTCTCGCCGACAACCCGAAGGTGGTCGCCATAGGCGAGACGGGGCTGGATTACTACCGCGACGCCGCGCCGCCCGAGGCCCAGAAGGCGGCGTTCCGGCGGCAGATTGAGATTTCTCTCGAAAAAGATTTGCCGCTGATTGTGCACTGCCGCGAGGCCTATGACGATTGCTACGAGATACTCAGCGGACTGGAGCGCCCGGTCAGGGGCGTGATGCACTGCTTCAGCGGTTCGGCGCGCGACGCCGCGCGGTTTTCGGAACTCGGGATGTTTCTCTCCTTCGCCGGTCCGATTACCTTCCCCAACGCAAAGTCGCTGCGCGAAGTCGCCCGAAGCGTGAGGCCGGAGATCCTTCTCCTCGAGACCGATTCGCCGTACCTCGCGCCCCAGCCGCATCGCGGAAAGCGCAACGAGCCCGCCTATGTGAGACACAGCGCAATTGCACTGGCGGAACTTTACGGATTGAGTTTCGCCGACATCGACCGCATCACCTCTCTCAATGCCGGTCTCCTCTTCCGCCTGGAGCCGCCGCCCGACAGTGCCGGACTGGCCTATATGATACGCGATTCGCTGTACATCAACCTCACATCGAAGTGCTCCAACGAGTGCCGGTTCTGCATCAAGTACAAGACGCCTTATGTCAAGGGGCATTACCTCGCACTGAGTCACGAACCGACCGTCGACGAGATTATGGACGAAATCGACGCCCGCAGCGGTTACAGAGAGGTCGTCTTCTGCGGGCTGGGCGAGCCGACATACCGCCTGGATGTCATCAAGGAAATTTCCGCGCGTCTGAAACAACAGGGAATGCGCGTGCGCATCAATACGAACGGCCAGGGCGACCTGATTAACGGGCGCGAGATATGCCCCGAACTTGAGGGCCTGGTCGACGCGGTCAGCATCAGCCTTAATCAACCGGACGCGGATTCCTATCACCGCGTGTGCAGGCCGCGCTTCGGCGCCGACGCGTACAGGGCCGTAATCGATTTCATCAGGTCGGCGGCAAGGCATATACCGGAGGTAAGCATAACGGCACTCAGGATGCCCGGTGTCGATATCGAGGCGTGCAAGAGAATTGCAAAACAACTGGGTGTCGCCTTTCGTCTGCGCGAGTATAATGTTGTGGGGTGAAGGTGGCAGTATAGGTGACTGTCACCGATGTTTGAAACGCAAAAGGTGACTGTCACCAATTACAGAATCGAACGAGCCCGGCGAGTGAGATTCGTAGATTGGTGACTGTCATCCTTTTGCA
>JBDRIB010000099.1:0-10634 GCA_043816375.1 Planctomycetota bacterium
CGACATCGCCTTCGTAGCCGTTGAGCATCGACTTTTCTTTGTCGGTAAGTTTCACGGTTTAATACTGTTTCCTTCAGTTAACCCGTAGGGCAGGGCTTAAACTTGTCCCAGGCGAAGCCGAAAGAGGTCCTGCCGCAGCGCCGTTTCAAGTTTCAGGTTTCAAGTTTCAGGAGGCAAACGACGGTTTACCTGAAACCTGTAACTTGAAACCTGAAACATTGTGTTTTCGGAGACGGGGCTCGATATGAGTTTATCCCGCCCTTCCCTACATTTCTGTTGCCGTATTTGCAGGCGATTCTTCCGGGATGACGTCGAGTATAAGGGCGCTCGGGTGCCCGGCGCAGTGGTGGACGGCCTGGTTGGCGATTCGCGGTTTCGTCTCCGATGCCTGGTCGGTGTCGGTGTTGAGGTGGCGGCAGAACTTCGGCACCGCGCTGCTGCTTATTTCCAGTCTTATGCAATGCCCCTTCAGGAAGCGGATTCCCGTCGCCCACATATCGATTGTCACCTTGTACACCTTGTCTTTTTCGAGCCACTCCGGTTTCTCGAGGCCGTTGCGGAACTCGGCGCGCCTTATGCCGTCGCATAACTGGATTGCCCTGCCGTCCGGCCAGACGTCGACCAGTTTTCCGGTGAAGTCCGTGCCTTTCGCGTCGCTTGATATGCAGAGTTCGGCGAATACCCTGCCGCATACGACGACGTCCTCTTCCAGCGGGGGAGTGGTATAGACCAGGACGTCCGGGCGGCGCTCGATGGATTGCTGGTCGGTCGCCTCGCCGAGTTGCAGCGTTACCGGGTCGGTCACGTAGGGCGTGGGATTGTCCGGGTCGTAAACATATCCGTCGGGCGGCTCGTCGTCGGGCGGCGGGTCGGTGCTCAGGAGTCCGTCGCCGAAGAGCGAGTTCGCGCCGCCGCCGCTTCGCAGGTAATACTTCGTCGTCACTGCGCCCGGCACGGGCCAGTCGTCGAGCGAGCGCCAGCGGTTCTCGCCCATTATGAAAATCCGGCAGCGAGGCTCGGGCTTCGTGTAGTGGTCTTCGTTTGCGAGGTGCCTTGCGAGGAAGCGGAATATGATGCCGTCCAGATCAATCAGGGCGCCGGGGCCGAAATCGATTTCGCCGACCCGGCTTGAGACGTTTATCCTGTGCGGCCAGGGGCCGATGACGAGTTTCTGTTCGTCGCGCGCGTGTTGCGAGGCGGCGTTCTTTCTCATCTCCGGGAAATTTCTGTATGTCGAGATTCCGTCGTCGTCGTACCATCCGCAGACGTGCATCACGGGCAGGCCCACCCTGTCCAGGAGGTGCATATAGCAGACCTCCTTCCACCATTCGTCCTTCGTCGGATGGTCCAGCCAGTTCTGCCACGTTTTGCTTTCCATGCCGGCCGCCCTGTCCAGCGTGCGAAGGGGGAGGCGGTTGTAGAGTTTCCGCCAGTTGACGGCGGTCAGGTTCTGGTTCGTTCTTCCGTAAACGAGCAGGCCCCACACAATCATATTCCAGAAAAGCGCGCCGTCCTGGTATGGGACATTGATGACCGGGTCGGGCAGAGCGACTTTCGCGATGACGGCCTTCAGCGCCGGGTGCCTGTCGAACGCGACCATCCAGGTGCAGTATCCCTCGTAACTGCCGCCGATGACGCCGATGCTTCCGTCGCAGAAATCCTGCTCCGCCAGCCAGGCGATTGTGTCCATCCCGTCGCTGCGTTCGTGGCGGAAGGGCTCCCACTCGCCCTCGCTGTCGTGTCTGCCTCGGCAGTCCTGGTTCGCGCAGACGAATCCGCGCCGCGCGAAATAGAGCAGTCTTTCGGCGCGGACCGGGTCGCTGTTGCTGTAAGGCGTGCGTGTGAGCAGTACGGGCCGGGGGCCTCTTGCATCCGGCAGATACAGGTCCGTCGAGAGTTTCACCCCGTCCCTCATCGGCACCTTTACGTCGATGCGCTGTTCGATTTCATATTCCGGCGTTGGAGATGTTTTCACGCGTTTTTTCCCTGACTGGTTTATTGTTTCGTTTGCTCCTATTTTGCCTTAAAGGCGTGGTAGATTCAATCTGAAAAAGCGTTATCCGGTAATGCCTCAGTTACGGGGGGATATGGAAAATGCAGGGAATCCGCTTGCCCGCCCGAGCCGCTCGTACGGGCGGCCAGGAGGACAGTCACCTTTTGCTCCGTAATTAGTGACAGTCACCTTTTGCGTTGTAAATAGAACCGGTCCGCCGTAATTGGGGACAGTCCCCTGCCGACCCCTGAGTTGACGTGTGCGGCTCGCGCTGCTTTTTCTTGACCGATGTGTGCAATGGAGATATAATAAATGCTTGCTGGGAGAATCCTCACGCCACCATTATTTCATACGTGGAAAAACTACATTATGGTCGAGGGCAGGAAACTTCTCGGGAAAATCCTTATCGATAAGGAGGTCATCGATGAGGACAAGTTAAAGCAGGCCCTTCTGCATCAGCAGGAGAACGGCGGGAAACTGGGCGAGGCGCTGGTTGAACTTGACCACGCAACGGAAGAAGAGGTTACCCGCGCGCTGGCCGAGCAGTATAACATCCCTTACGTCGACCTGAACCAGGCCGAAATCACCGAAGAAATCATCAACCTTGTGCCTGAACGCGTCGCGCTGGAGTACAACGTCCTGCCGATAAACAAGAACGGCCGCAGGCTGACCGTCGTTATGTCCGACCCGCTCGATTTGTTCGCGATGGACAACCTGCGCTTCATCCTGAATATGGATATCGACTGCGTGCTCGCGCCGAAGTCGCAGCTGGCCGACGCGATTGACCAGTATTACGAGTCGCGGAAGCACGTCTCTCTGGAGGATTTGGACGAGCGCGGCGACGTGGGCGTAAGCGTGCGCGGCGCGGAGGTCGAGGAGGGCGTCGAGGGCGACGACGCGCCGATTATCCGCCTGGTACACCTGGTCATTGCGGAGGCGATTCGGCAGAGGGCGAGCGACATCCACATCGAGCCGCTGGCGCACAGGCTGCGAATACGCTACCGCATCGACGGCGTGTGCTTCGAGGTTGACAATCAGCCGAAGATAAACCAGGGGCCGATACTCTCGCGCGTGAAGATTATGGCCGGGATGGACATCGCCGAGAAGCGCCGCGCCCAGGACGGGCGCATCAACCTGACCGTCGAGGGCCGCGAGATTGACATTCGCGTCTCGGCGCTGCCGTGCACTCACGGCGAGAGCGTGGTGATGAGGCTTCTGGACAAGGAGCGCGGGCTGAAGGACCTGGAGGCGCTGGGCTTTGACGAGTCGGACCTGAAGCGCTTCAACACGATAATCAAGCGGCCGAACGGGATTCTTCTGATTACCGGCCCGACCGGTTCGGGAAAGACGACGACGCTTTACGCGGCGCTGAAGCAGTTGAACCGCCCGGACGTGAAGATTATCACGGCGGAGAACCCGGTGGAATATTTGCTGACGGGAATTAACCAGTGCGAGGTGAAGCCGAAAATCGGCCTGGACTTTTCGCGTATCCTGCGTGCGATGCTGCGACAGGCGCCGAACATCATTCTGGTCGGCGAGATTCGCGACAAGGAGACCGCGGAGATTGCGATACAGGCGGCGCTGACCGGGCATTTGGTCTGCTCGACGCTGCACACGAACGACGCGCCGAGCGCAATAACGCGGCTGGTAGATTTGGGCGTGAAGCCGTTTCTGGTCTCCTCGTCGATACTGGCGATAATGGCGCAGCGGCTTGTACGCGTGTTGTGCGAAAACTGCAAGGAGCCGTATCACCCGACCGAGACGGAACTGGCGGCGGTGGGAATGACGCCGGATATCATAGAGGGGCATACCATCTTCCGCCCGACGGGCTGTGCGCGCTGCAGGCATTCGGGCTATCGCGGCCGGCTGGGCGTCTTTGAACTGATGGAAATGAGCAACGAGTTGCGCGGCCTGACGTTTGACAAGGCGTCGACGCAGGACCTGCGCAAGTCCGCGATAATGGGCGGAATGACGACGCTGCAGGAGGACGGCGTGCGCAAGGTGCTTGCCGGCGTCACGAGCATCGAAGAAGTGCTCCGACTGACTCATATGCAGGAGGCGGCGGAGGGATGGGCGGGATAGGTTCTGGATGCTGGACAACTGGACAAAAGGTGACAGTCACCTTTGTCACCTTTGCCGACGTATAAGGGACGCGAGGCAATGATAGAAAAACTGCTCGACCTGGCGATAGGCAAAAACGCGAGCGACCTGCACCTCAGCGTAGGGCGCGCGCCCGTGCTAAGGGTGGCCGGCAGGCTTCGCAACGTCAATATACCCGTGCTCACGCCGAATGACACAGAGATATACGTGAAAGAAGTGACGCCCGAGCGCAATATGAAGGAGTTGGATGAAATCTGCAGCACGGACTTCTGCTTCTCGCACGGGGACATCAGCCGCTTTCGCGTCTCCGCGTTCAAACAGCAGGGCGTTTACGGGCTGGTGATGCGGCTGCTGCCCGTGGAGTTTATGACGTTCGAGCAGATTGGCATCCCGGAACAGGTTAAAAAGGTAATCACCGGCGAACGCGGGCTGTTCCTGGTGACCGGCCCGACCGGCAGCGGCAAGACCACGACGCTGGCGACGCTTTTGAACTACCTGAACGAAAACACGGACTATCACATCATAACAATCGAAGACCCGATTGAATTTCATCACAGGCACAAGAAGGGCATCATCACGCAGCGCGAGGTGGGACAGGACGTGCCGTCGTTTGCCGAGGGATTAAGGCGCGCGTTCAGACAGGACCCCGACGTGATTATGGTCGGCGAGATGCGCGACCTGGAAACGACGCGTGTCGCGATAACCGCGGCGGAAACGGGGCACCTCGTCTTCGCCACGCTGCACACATCCGGCGCGGTGAGCACGGTTATGCGGCTGATATCGCAGTTTCCCCACGACGAACAGCCGCGCATCCGCGTGCAAATCAGCGCAAGTCTGCTCGGCTTGATATCACAGACGCTCGTCCCGTCGGCCGACGGCAAGAGCAGGTACGCCGTGATGGAGGTGCTGTTTACCACGCCGCCGGTGGCCAGCCTGATACGCGAGGGCAAGGAGGCCCGCATCCCCGACGAGATACTGAAGGGCAGGCACCTCGGCATGATAACGCTCGACGGATTTCTGTACAACCTTTACATCTCGGGCATGATAAGGGGAGAAGACGCAATCGACCGGGCGATGAACCCGCAGGATATGGAGGCCAAAATCCGCGCCGGCGCGCAGCACTGAAGACGGGAACCACAGATAAACACAGATTAACTTCAACATTTCTTATCCGCAGATTTCGCAGATTCCACAGATTTCAAACTACCATACATCACTTCGATACTCCTACACTCCGCCTTCGGCGGGGATTATTCGCCTGCTTTTGGGGGCGGTTTAGTCGGGACGATTACTTCGGGTAGTTTTTGTGCGGCTTCGTCGAGGAGTTGCTGCCTCTCTTCGACGGAGAGTTCCTTCCACTTCTTGCGTTTGTCTTCGGGGATGAGGCGCCATTTGGCGACGGGGATAGAGGCGGATTTGGCGTCCTCGTCGACGCGCCAGAACACTCCTTTCTTGGCCTGGAGAATTACGCTGAATTATGAAATCCATGTCTCATTAAACAGTTAAACGGTATCAACCAAAGCCGGGAGATTGACTTATTTTTTCGCTATAACTTGCAGGATTTCTCTGGTGTACTCGTCAATCACAATGTTTACTTCCTTAAAGCTGCGCCGACCGGCAACCCAGTTAAGACGCGAGTCATGGTCGTCCTTCGCAGTCAGGATATACGGCGTAAGTGAGATCAGACGAGTTTGCCCTGAATCGTCCTCCCGGAAATAAAAAAACCGTGTCAGCAACTCCTGGCGCTCATTCGCTATGTGTACAAAATATATCTTCTCTGGCTCAAGTGGTTGTGCTTTACCCCATTCTTTGTAGTCCGGCGGGACTCGTCCGTAAACAATCCGGTTGGTCTCGCTTGCACCACCATCCAAAGACACAAACCACGTGACAGTCTGACGTGTTTTATAATCATCGCTATTATTATCACTGGGGGGCCATTGATCGAGTGAGTACACCATCAGGGAAGTTACGTTACGATTTGTGCTAAACATTGGATGGAGAGGTTCCCCCGGCCCTTCCTCGACCCAAATCTTTGCGGTGCCATAGCAACCGCCAAGGATCGCAACACATATACCCGCCGCTGTAATTGATAACACTCTTATAATCATGCTCATAGCAAAATCTCCAGGAATATCTTTGTCACTACGGATTCCCGAACTGGTCGATCAAATGTTGAGACCAGTGCATTTCCGGACCGATGAGCGAGTATCGTTCGCTATTTACTTCTTGCCGTCCACGGGACAATCTTCAGGATTTTGCCGGTCTCCTCATCGAGTACGAGTTCTACCTCAAGAAACGCACGTTTGTCTGGGCGCCATTCCTGCGGGACTGGCGTAAGTCGCATTATGCTTATCTTGCCCAGGTCGTCTTCGTACAGGTAGAACCAAAAGTCTACCCCAAAACGCGGGTCACCTTTGTCCACCCTCATTGTGCAGTAATACAGGACCCCGGGAACAAGAACCGGCGCTTCAACATTACTTTCGTAGTGGGGCGGTACTTCTCCGTAAACGATATTGTCCACCATTTTTTTCATATCACGTGGAGCAACGCCCCAGAGATACGTGATGCGCGTTACAGATTCGAACTCCCCGACCATTTTGCTCATAGGCCATGCGTCGACTTGGTTCACGTGTAGATTCGTTATACCGGCATTCGCAACAAACATTGGGTAAGCAGCGCCCTTTGCCCCGATCTCTATCCTTCCCGTTGGGGGCCCCCCCATGACCAGAAAGACGGTAATGCCGTAAATCGTCCAGCATCCCGCCAACATCATGCTTCCAAAGCACAGGGCGAACATGCATAAGGACTTGGCCTTTAAATTCATGCCGTTTCCTCCAATAAATATTCGCTCACTACGGATTCGAATTCATTTATCAAATGGGTAGTGTCCCGAATGTGAGGATAAGCGTATTCTACGAGGAGTCATCTTTTACTCCAGTCAGGCGGCCGATGATGTCGTAGTCGAACTCTTCTACTACACTACCACTGTAAAGCGATGGTTGGATTCAAAAACCACCTTGTTTTTTTGAAAATGTAGTGTCCCTAAAGTGGGGAAAAAGCGTATTCTGCGAGGAGTCATTTCTTTCTCCAGTCAGGCGACTGTCCCTACGGACGGCCCGCCCGGTACCCATACGGGCAGGCCGGGCCTGTATGAGTGGTTTCAGGTTTTCTCTGCGTTCTCCGTCCCTACAGACGGCCCGTAAGGGGCCGCGGCTCTGCGGTGAATTTACCGGTGCGATTCGCGGAAAACGGGTCTCCTGTCGCCGGTCTGAAAACTGACGCGTTTCTCTCTTGTCAACGGGGAGGGAATCGGGTAAAATACGCGCTTAATGCACGCCACCGGAAAGTAGAGAGTGTGTAAATATTGACCCCCATCCACAGAGCGTCGGGATAAACCGTGACGGCGTAAACTGGTCACGGTGACAGTCGCCGGTATTCCAAAGCGATTCGAGTGAGATTATGCCTGAGGGCAAAAAACCGCTGGGACAAATACTCAAGGATATGGAACTCATCACGGAGGGCCAGATTCAGGAGGCGCTCGAAATCCAGAAGGAGCGAGGCGGCGCTATCGGCGCCGTGCTCGTCGATCTGGGTTACGTGACGAAGGAGGAAGTCCTCTTCGCGCTCGGAGCACAGTGGGGTATGGAGTTCGTGAACCTGGACGATATCCCCATCGACGCGGAAATCGTCGAAAAGGTCCCGCCCTCGGTCGCAAATATCTACAAGGTCATCCCGGTCTCGATGGACAATGGTACGCTGACCGTTGCGATGTCGGACCCGCTGAACGTGAAACTGCTCGACGAGTTGCACTTTCTGCTCGGAATACCGCTGAAGGGCGCGGTGAGCAACGAGGATGCAATCGACCGCGCGCTTAAGCGCTATTACGGCGATTCGGTCGAGTCCATCACCGACGTCATTCAGCAGATGGAGCAGCAGGAGGAGTTTGCGGCCGCCGGCGCGATAGACCTCTCGAAGATAGAGCAGATGGGCTCGCTGCCGCCGGTGGTGAAACTGCTGAACCTGATTCTGTACCAGGCAATCCGCGACCAGGCCAGCGACATTCACTTCGAGCCGTTCGAGCACGAGTTCAAGATACGCTACCGCATAGACGGGCTGCTTTACGAGATGGCCCCGCCGCCGCTGCACATCGCGCTGGCGCTGATTTCGCGCATCAAGGTTATGTCGAAACTGGACATCGCCGAGACGCGCATCCCGCAGGACGGGCGCATACCGCTGATGATTGCGGGCAATCCGGTCGATTTGCGCGTGAGCACGCTGCCGACGATGCACGGCGAGAGCGTGGTTATGCGCGTGCTCGACCGCAGCGTCGTGCAGTTGAACCTCGAACAACTGGGCCTGAACGATGAAGACCTCGGCGTACTAAGGAACCTGATTACCAAGCCGAACGGCATTATACTGGTTACGGGCCCGACCGGCTCGGGAAAGACGACCACGCTTTACGCCGCGCTGCGCGAAATCAACACGCCGGGCGTGAAGATAATCACGACTGAGGACCCGGTCGAATACGATATCGACGGGATTATGCAGGTCCCGATAAACGACGACATAGGCGTTACCTTCGCCTCGACGCTACGCTCCATCGTGCGTCAGGACCCGGACGTCATACTGGTCGGCGAGGTGCGCGACAAGCAGACGGGCGATATGGCCATCGACGCCTCGCTTACCGGCCACCTGGTGTTCAGCACGCTGCACACGAACGACGCGCCGACGTCGGTGACGCGGCTTGTCGAACTGGGCATAGAGCCGTTCCTGGTCGCGGCCACGCTGGAGGCGGTGATCGCGCAGAGGCTTGTGAGGAAGATATGCCTGAACTGCAAGTCCGAGTTCACGCCTTCGGACGATATGCTGTACGAAATGGGGCTGAGCCGGGATGACGTCAAGGGCAAGCGGTTTTTCTACGGCAAGCGTTGTCTCGAATGCAACCATACCGGATACAAGGGCCGAATCGCGGTGTACGAGATACTTGTCCCGTCGGAGCGGCTGAAATCGATGATGATAGCAGGGCAGTCCACGAACGCGCTGCGCCAGGTGGCGATAGAGGAGGGAATGAAGACGCTGCGCGACCGCGGCCTGGAATTCATATTCAACGGAGTAACCACGATAGAAGAGATCGTAAGGGAGACGCTGCAGACGCAGTAAGAATATTGTATATCGGTGACAGTCACCGGAGATTGCCTGATTTGAAACGAAGTTCGCAGCCGCGATTTTTATAGAGAGGTCTGACAATGCCTGTTTTCACATTCAAGGCCGTTGACAGCCGCGCCCAGGAAGTCGCCGACGAGGTTGAAGCCAAATCGATTGAAGAGGCGAGCAACCTTATCAAGGGAATGGGCTATTTCCCGACCGAGATACGCCCGAAGTCCGGGAAGGCGCCCGCGCCGGGCGCGCCGAGGCCCGGCCGCAAAAAGACCTGGGCCATCGGCGGGGTGCGCCTGAGGGAACTGGCGCAGTTCACAACGCAACTGTCCATCCTTAACGATGCCGGGCTGCCCATCGTGCGCAGCCTGCAGATTCTCGAGGGACAGCAGAAGGGCGGCGTGCTGAAGAACGCGCTGATGGACGTGACCGACGACGTCGAGAGCGGCTCGTCGCTGTCCGACGCGCTTTCGCGCCACCCGAAGGTTTTCAGCACCCTGTTCGTCAATATGGTGCGCGCGGGCGAGGCGGGCGGCGTGCTGGACATCATTCTCGACCGCCTGGCCAAGTTCCTCGAACGCGCGCAAAAACTGCGCTCCACCGTCAAGGGCGCGATGACCTACCCGATAGTAATCGGAGTCATCGCGTTGACCATTCTGATGGCCCTGATGATAGGCGTGGTGCCGAAGTTCGAGAAGATATTCATAGATTCGAAAATCGAACTGCCTATCCTGACCAAGTTCGTCATCAACGTCTCATCGGGAATAATGAGCATGGTGGGAGTGGAGAGGGTGGGCTCGGACATCTCCTTTCATCCGCAGCAACTTCTCATAGACGCGGTGGCTCTTGTGGTGCTTGTGGGGCTCTTCATCTTTTTGTCGAAGAGCCGCGTCGGGCGCAGGATTATGGACTTCGGCAAGTTGTATATACCCGTTATCGGGCCGGTCATGCGCAAGTCCATCGTCACGCGCTTTTGCAGGACGCTGGGCACGCTTATCGCCAGTAACGTTTCCCTGCTCGACGCGCTCAGGATATGCCGCGGCGCAATAGGCAACATTATCCTGGCCGAGGCCATCGACCGCGTGCACGACTCCATCCGCGAGGGTGAAAGCATAGCCGACCCGCTGCGCGCCTGCGGCCTGTTCGACGAGATTGTGGTTAATATGGTCGCCGTCGGCGAAGAAACCGGCGAACTTGACAAGATGCTTCTCAAGATTGCCGACTCTTACGACGCGGAGGTCGAGACCGCGGTCACCAATATGGTGCGCCTGCTGGAGCCGCTCTTTATCGTCGTTATGGGCGTCGGCGTGGGAACGATAGTTATTGCTCTGTTCCTGCCGCTCACCAAGATGCTCACCGAGATGAGTAAATAAATAGCGGCGGC
>JBDRIB010000100.1:0-6795 GCA_043816375.1 Planctomycetota bacterium
TGGACCGTTCGCGTGCCCGGCGGCTGCGGGGGGTCGGACCAGTTGCAGGGCCAGCCGCAGCATCCGGCGGCAAGGATGAGTAATACAGCGCTCGCAAGAATAGTCTTTGTCATATGTTCGCCTCCAAAGCCACATTATATCGTATTGCTGTTTCTTTCGTCAATAAATCCTGTTTTGTTCACTCGATTTCACGCGCCTTGCGTTGCCGACTCGGACATTTCGACGGCGCCGTCCGGTTCCCGGCTTTCCAGCAGATGTCGGGGCTTTCTGACGCGCGGCAGGTGGCAGAGGAACGATTTGTTGACCTGTTCCCAGCGCTTGAGCAGATACCTGCTGACGAGGAACTTGAGCGGCGAGTGAATGTCATAGAATCTCTTCCACGCCCACTCGACCCAGTATTGAAGTTGCGTGACCGAGAAAGACTGCGGGAAGAAGACGACGTGTGTCCCGTCATACAGCGTCCAGTTTTTTGTCCAGATGCGTTTTTCCGCCTCCAGTTGGTCGTAGAGCTGCGTGCCCGGCAGGGGTGTAAGCACGCTGAACTGGGCATAGCCGATTTTCATGCGCTTGCAGAACCGCAGCGTGTCCCGGATCGTCTGCGGCGTGTCGTTGTCCGAACCCAGCACGAACATGCCGTGGACTTTGATGCGGCGTTTGTGAAGGTTATTAATGCAGCGAACGATGTCCTGGATGCTCTGTCTCTTGTTGTAGGTATTCAGCGTTTGGCTGTTGACCGACTCCATCCCGAGCAGGACGGTAGTGCACCCCGCGCGTGCCATCAGGTCGAGCAGTTCGCCGTCCCGGCCGATATCGACGCGCGCCTGCACCGCCCACTTTATTTTCTTGAGGCGTTTGCTCAGCATACCCTCCATCAACTGTCTGGTGCGGTCTTTGTCGGCGGCGAAGTTGTCGTCGTAGACAAAGAATACCCGTTCGCCTTCCTTCACACGGCGGACGAGTTCCGTCAGCACGAGTTCCGGGCTTCGGAACCGGTAGCGGCGGCCAAACATCTTGGTGACCGAGCAGAACGTGCAGTCGAAGGGACAGCCCCGGGACGTCGCGATGGGCATAAGGTTAAGAGGACCCCGCACGAAGTTCTTCAGCAGCGAGAAATCGAGCGTTGGCAGACTGTCAAGGTCGGCTACCCTTTCTCCCCTGACTATTCCAGTGCTGTTTCCCTCAACCGCATCCTTTATGGCAGACTCGCCTTCTCCGCAGACCACCAGGTCGGCGTGCTTCAGCGCTTCCTCCGGGCGGGCGCTTGCGTGGGAACCGCCGATGATAATCCTGGTTTTCGGATTGCGCTTTCTTATGACGTCCGCGATTTCGTAGCCGCGTCGGGCGGTGGATGTCATAATGGAGATGCCGACGACGTCGCTCTTCTCCAGGCGTTTATCGAGAAGACCCTTGCGGGGGTGATAGATGGTCTTAAGGCTTTCCGAGAACACCTTGACGTCGTGGCCCCGGCCTTTGAGTATCGTTCCCAGTTGCAGGCTGCCAAGAAGGGGCAGCCTGAATATTTTGTATGCGTTGAAGGATGCCTGAGGCTCCACAAAGGAAACAACCGCCATATTTCAGTCCTCGGAAATAATCCTGCTTACAAGGTCGAAGCGGTAAATGCTCAAGATGGCCGACTTTGTGCCAACATCGGTGACAGTCACCAATCTACGAATCTTGGCGCAGGGGACTGTCCCCGGAGCATCCCAGGACCGGTTCTATTCTACGAGTGCAAAAGGATGACAGTCACAAATCTACGAGTCTCGGTCGCAGCGCTCCCTCGACTCCGCCCGTTCCGGGTCCTCGCCCTGAGGACCCGTCAGGGTCCGAATGGGTAATTGGTGACAGTCACCTTTTGCGTTGTAAATAGAACCGGTCCGCCGTAATTAGTATCGAGCGGGTCGGTCAAGCAGTTCGTTTTTGGCGCGAACGCCGTTTCTTGCGTTTTTTCTCCCTCAGTTCTTCCGCGTGCTTTTCAAAGTCATAGATGAACAGGTCCTGCGGATAGGCGGCAAATTCTTCATCCCACACCCTGTCGGCTATCGCGCCGTAGGCCGCCGAGTATCTGTCCATATCGTCCGCCAGTTCATTTATGAGGGAATCGGCCCCCGGATGGCTGGGTCGGGCACCGACTTCCCTGACGACATCACGAAGAATTTGCGGATTGTCTATGAGCATACACGGACGCAGGTGATTCGTGGTATAAGGCTGTCGTTTCTGTATCGCCTTGAAGAAATCGGATTGGAGGACTTCCAGGAACGACTTGTCGTGGATATTGTCCACGGTGAAGTGGCAGAAGACGCACGGCTCTACGTCGCCCTTGTTGTTGATGTGGAAGTAGTCCCGTCCTCCCGCGATACAGCCGCCCACGAGCGGGCCGTCATTCCAGAAATCCGCCAGGAAAATCGGTTTGTCGCGGCGTATCTCGTCGAGTCTCGCCCTTCTGTAATCACGCTGCTCGGGCGTGGGCATAAGTTCCAGGTTGGGCTTCCGGCCGATGGGCACGTAGTTGAAGTACCAGCCCAGGAAACATCCCTGTTCGATGTAGAAGTCAACAAACTCGTCGCTCACCAGCAACTCGTTGTTCTCGCGGGTTACCGTCGCAGAGTAGCCGTAAAAAGCGCCGGCCTCGCGCAGGTTATGCATCGCCTCGATTGTCTTCCTGAAGACGCCCTTGCCCCGGCGCGCGTCTGTTTCCTTTTCGAAACCCTCGACGCTGATGCACGGGAACGCGTTGCCGACCTCCGCCAGGCGCGCGGCAACCTTCTTGTCGATAAGAGTGCCGTTCGTGTAAATCTGGAAATACATATCATTATGCTCGGCAAACAAGTCGAGCAATCCGGGATAGAAAAACGGCTCGCCGCCGGTAACGGTTACGAAATAAATTCCGACTTCCTTCGCCTCTCGGCATATTCTGGAGAACGTCTCGTTGCTCAGCCTGTCCTCTTTGCTCTTGTTGTACTCGCCTGCATAGCACCCGTAACAGTTCAGGTTGCACCCCATAGAGGGACTTATGACAAACAGAGAGGGCACGGAGATTCCGTATTCGTTCTCGACTTCGTTGCGCCTGCTCGAGCCTTTGATGCAGACGTTAATCATAAAATTCTCAATCATCTTCATCAGACAGTTCTTCGATGCCTCGTTGCAGAACCGTTTCGCCAGGCAAAGCAGACGCTTCATTGCGTCCTTACCGCCCTCGAAGGGTATCTTTTCCATATACGGCCTGGCCAGTCCCAGCAGTTTTTCTTCGGACAGTCTCGGCAACACTTTAACAAGGCCTTTAAACAACTGAATTTCCGCAAACTGCTTCGTCCTTTCGAATAGATTCATCTTAGTGTACCTCCCGTTACATGACCGCCTCCACTGAATCCCCGTGTGCGCCTCCGGTGAGCGCTGCCGGGTCAACCTGTTCGGCACATCGGACGAAGCGCGCTACGCCCGGTAATCTGCGCCGCCCGTCCGAGGGTCGAACCACACCGCAGCCGGTAAATACCGTCAGAACAACTGGTGACTGAGAAAATGGATGGCACGTGCCGGGAAGGGAATCTGTCGGAGAGCCGTGGCAAGGGCTATGCAGCGGCTATATGCCCCGGCCTTCAGGGAAAACACATTCTCTCCGGGCCCCCTTTTGGCCGTAACCCAACCGCATATTTTGTGCTCTATTCTATTTAAATGAATTATAGCACAACTCCTCTCCGCGGTCAAATTGAGAACAAAAAAAAAGCCGACCATCGCTGAACGGGCGCAAAAAAAAGGCCCTGTCGGACAGGGCCTTTCGAGTTCCGCGATATTCGCGGTCTGTTGCAGGCTATTCGGCTGTGGAGTATTTGCTGATGAGGTTGAGCAACTCAATCCTGTCGGAGTGTTCGGGTTCTATTTCGAGCACAAGTTTCCAGTGCTTTACGGCCGTCGGGTAGTCTTTGGCGTCGCGACAGGCGTTTGCTATCAACAGGTGATACGAGGCGACGTCGGGCTTCTCCTGGATGGCCTTGTCCAGGTATTCGATGTAGCCCTTCAAATCACCGGCCTGGTTCTTGCGGAAGGCTACGCGCAGGTACGCGTTGACCAGGGTGGGCCTGTAAATCTCCGGCTCCAGTTTAATGGCCTCGTTAATATGCTTCAGGAATTCGTCGAACCTGTCCAGCCCGAATGCCGCCTCGGCAAACTGGTGGTGGAACAGCGCCTTCTCGTCTTCTGCAATGCCCTTCTCCAGTTCTGCGTACAGCGCATACGCTTTCTCAAACCACCCGGCGCCGAGCCAGATATTCGCGCGCAGAAAAAGTATGTCGGGCACAGTGATGCCCATCTCTATCGCGCGATTTACCTGGAATATGGCGGACTTCGACGGCGATACGATGAAGGTGTCTTCTTTGTCCGGCACGACTTCGATGATGTAAAATCCATCCTTAATCATCCCCTCCTTGCCGCCCTTAATCACACGTTCGGACACCGCGCCCAGGTAATTGCGAAGGTTGCTGTAGGCCGTGGCAAGTTTGTAGTGCAGCGTATCGGCGTCAAACCCCAACGCGAGGCATTTCTCGTAAGCACCCGCAGCCAGGGCGTAGCGGTTTTCGCCGAGGTAAATGTTGCCCAGTTCATAGTGGTCCGAGGCGGAATTCGGGTTTTGCTTGATGGCTTCCTCGTAATACGTCCGCGCCTTTTTCAAATCAGGCAGGTTGTAGCAGGCCACTGCAAGCATATGGTAAACCGCGTACTCGTGTTTGTATTCGAGTATGGGCTCGAGCACCGCGATGAGTTCCTTCCATTTCCTCGCCTTTTCGTAGATTTCCGCCACCGCAATACCCGCCTCGACGTGTTCCGGATTTTCCTTGAGTATCTCGAGGAAAATCTTCTCGGACTCTTCGGCTTTACCTGCGCCGAGAAGCGACTTCGCAAGATAGAGTTTGTAAACGGTCTTTTCCTTGTCGGCTGCAACCGCCTCGCGGAAAAGTACAACCGCCTCGTCGTACCTGCCCAGGAAGAAAAGGCGGCGTCCTTCCAGGTAGGCCTTCTCGCCGGGGTCTTCCTTCTTCTCCGACGATTCGGCGGCGTCTCCCGACTCGTTCTGCGCCACGGCGTAGCCGGGAAGGAATACAAATACGGCAATGAGAACCGGTATCCAGCACTTTTTCATCGTGAGTTCCTCCGAAGTTTTTCTTCTCCGCAATCGGTGACTGTCACCGCAAGTTACAAACGATAGGTCTTTATCCAGCTTATTCGTTCCTCGGCCTGCTGGACCTTGGGGCCTTTCGGGAACCTGTTTATGTAGTTGCGATATGTGTCCATCGCCTCGACCCACTTGTTCTGCTGCTCGTAAACTTCAGCCAGCCGGAAGATCGCTTCCTCCACGCGTGTTGAGTTCGGATAGTTGCCGACGAAGGTCTTGTATTCGTCTTCGGCTTTTTCGAACTGGCCTTCACGTACGAAGTACTGCGCGCGGCGCCAGACGGCGTTTTCCGCAACGGCGGTGCCGGGGAAGGTGCGCACAATCCTGTCGTACACCTCCATAGCCTTTTTGGGGTCTTTGAGTTCGGTCTCGTATATCTCGGCCATTCTCAAGAGCGCATCGTCGGCATAATCGCCGAGGGCGACCGCCGACGCCTTCGCGTACGCCTTTATTGCGTCGCGCAGCGCCGCGTTTATCCGGTCCTGGCGGTTGGCCAGTTCGTATGCCGTCATCGTCTCCTCCATCCGGAGCGACTGTTGGGCGGACTGGCCCGCCTGCGCGGCACGTTCTTCGCTCATCTTCGCGCTCATACCGGCTTCGGCCATTTCCGCCTCTCGTTTTTTGCCGCCCAGGCGGAGTTGCTCGATTTCCTCATTTAATGCCCTCTCTTTCGCCGCGAGATTCATTTCTGCCTTGTTGTACGCCTCAAACTGGACTTTCTCACGCGCGAGTCGCGCGGCATCCTTCCGGGTTATACCTGCGATGTCTTTCGCCTGCTCTTCGTACGATTGTCCCAGTTTATACAAGGCGTCGTCGGCCATCGGGCTTGTCGGGTATTCCGCAGCGACCCTCAGAAGCGTTTCGCGGCCTTCTTCCAGTTTGCCCTCATCCAGGTAGAGTCGTCCCGCGGCGAACAGCGCGTCGTCCGCAAGGTGGCTGTCCGGATAGTTCTTTGCAACCTTCTCGTACTCGATAATCGCCTTGACCTTGTCGCCTATTTTCTCCTTGACGAGGCGCGCTATCTCGCTCTGCGCGTCGTCTCTCTTGGGGCTTTTCCCCTCGTCGATGAGTTCCTGGAAACGCTCGATGTCTTTCAATATCGGTATGCGTTCTCTCGCGATGGATGCCTGACCATCGCGGGGATAGTACTGTATGTAATCTTCGTAGGCGCGAATCGCCTTGCGCCACAGGCTCAACTGGATGTAGCAGGTCGCAATCGACATACGCGCGCGGCTGGTCCAGTCAGCGTTCGCGTACTCCCCGATAACGCGCTCGTATGCCGCTATGGCCTTTCCCCAGGCGTGATTCGCCTGGTGTATTTCGCCTATCGCGCATAGTGCCTCGCCGGCCTGTGTATGCCGGGGGAAGGAATCGACAAACACGCCGTAAACGTGCAGCGCCTCGACCCAGCGGCTTTCCCCTCGGAGGTACCGCCCGATGTCGAGTATTCTTCTCTGAACGTCTGCGGCGTTGGCGCCGCTGTCGGAACTCAGGAACTCCTGGTACGCCTCGACCGCGCGCAGATAATCTTTCACCCCGGTATGGTATGCGTTTGCGATGCGTAAACCCGTTTGGTTCACGCGGGCCCTCACCGGGTACTGCCGCACAAGCATTCTGTAAACGTCTATCGC
>JBDRIB010000101.1:0-3652 GCA_043816375.1 Planctomycetota bacterium
CCCGTGCCTCTGCACCTGCAGAAATGTTTCTCGTATCTGGGCCTGCGAAAAGGGGCGTTCCCCGATAGTGAACGCGCCGCCGAATCGACGCTGGCGATTCCGATTTACCCCGAACTCACCGAGGCGCAAAGGGCATACGTAGTCGATAAAATAGCATCCTTCTACCGCTGATGTTTCGGACGCCGGAGTCGAATAGCGAAAGATAACCGCAAAAGGTGACTGTCACCATTACGGAGCGCAGACCCCGATTTATCGGGGGCCAGCTCGTAGATGGTGACTGTCATCCTTTTGCAATGCGTCACCGCAAGAATTGAGATGAACAATCCGCTCCTCAGGTTTTCCGCCGTCGGCGCAGCCTGACAAGGGCGGGCAGGTTTTTCAGAAAAGCAATCTTCCCGCGCAGAAACGGAATTATTCGTCCCCTTGCCGTCCACGCGGCAAGGTGGGCGAGGTCGAAGATGATGTGCGGAATGAGATAAATAGCCAAAACCGCCGGCGAAGAGTTCAGGAAAAACATATACTCAATGTTGCGGCTTGCACAGTACGCAATCCTCTTCGAAGCGTAAGACGCGCTGCCGTAATGGTACACCACCGAGCGCGGCTCATAAACGCATTTGTAACCCAGGCGGTTGATGCGGTGGTTCAGGTCGGCGTCCTCGTAGTACGATTCAAAAAAATCCTCGTAGTATCCTGTCTTCTCCAGCACATCGCGCCGGTAAAAAGCGGCGGTTCCAACCGGTCCGAAGACGCGTTTGCGCACGGCAAAGCGCGGTCCGTCCTTCGCGTTGTGGCCGATTCTGCGCGCCCAGCCGAACCGGCAGTATTTCTGCCCGGCGGAATCGATTCGGTCGTGGTCTTTGGAAGAAAGGACCTTGCAGGCCACCGCTCCCGCTTCTTTGTCTTCTTCCATAACGCGGCACGCCGCGCTCGCCCAGCCCGGCGCCACCGTCACGTCGTTGTTCAGGACGGCGACGTATTTTCCCTTTGCGGTCTGCATCCCCCGGTTCGCCGAGCCGACGAACTCGCTTTTCGCATCATTCTCAATCAGCCTGACGCCGGGGAATTCGGCACGGACGATTTCTGCGGAACCGTCGGGCGATTTATCGTCAACAACGATGACTTCCATATTGCCGTCGATTTCCTGCGCCAGGACGGACTTCAAGCAATCGCGAATAAACCTCGCGCCGTTGTAATTCGGGATTACGACCGACAGCAGCGGTTCGTTAAAGTTGTTTTTTGTCTTACCCATAACCCAAACCGTGAACTAAAGGGGTCTGACCCCTTTAGTTCACGGTTCAGATTTTGGGTGCGGTTTTTTTGAATTCGCGGGCGCTGTAGAGGACGACGCGGTCGGAAAGGCCGGTCTTCTCCGCGATGTGTTCGATAATGCCTTCGCAGTCGGCCTTTGTCCTGCCGTGAATCATCGTGTAGAAGTTGTAGGGCCAGCCCGGCGCGGTTTCTCTTTCGTAGCAGTGGCCGACTTCTTTCAGACCGGCGGCAATCCGGCCGGCTTCGTCGATTTTCTCCTCCGGTGCAATCCACCCCACCATCGCGTTGGCCTGCAAACCAATCCTGTGGTGACTGAGCACGGCGGCGACCCTCTTTACCACGCCTTGCTCAATCATTTTTCGGAGGCGCGAAAGCAGTTCCTCCCCGGTCATATCCATCAGCCCGCCTGCGCTCTCGTAGGGGCGCGGCTCTATGGGCAGGCCGTTCCGCAGGGAGCGGAGTATTTCGATATCCGTCGGCATAGCAAAGTTTCCTGTATCGGTGACAGCCACCAATCTACGCCCCGACTTTCGCATTGCAAAAGGATGACAGTCACCAATCTACGAATCTCACTCGCCAGGCTCGTTCGATTCCGCCCGTTCCCCGTACGGGTCAGGGTCCGAATGGGTAATTGGTGACAGTCACCTGTTTCAGTCACCTGTATCAAAGCGAACGTGTAACTTGAATACGCGTTTCGCCGGCAGGCTTATCATGTCGAGGCCGGTCTGTTCGCGCACCTCCGAGAGGGTCCTGTCGAGGGCGTCCTGCGAGGGAGCGCTCAGCGTGAACCACAGATTGTACGGCACGGGCCTTCCCTCCGCCTGTCGCAGGTAATTGTGCGAAACTCCATCGAGCGCGCTTACAAGGGCCGCGACCTTCTCGATTTGCTTTTCCGGGACGGCCATCGCCGCGAGCGTTGTCGCCCGGGAGAATGCGCCCGGCTCGATTACCGGTCCTATGCGGCGGATGACGCCGCGTTTTTTGAGTTTTCTGACGCGCGAGAGCAGTTCCTCTTCGGACAGTCCGATATCCCGCGCGAGCGTCGCGTAAGGTTCCGGTTCGAGCGGCAGGCCGTCCTGCAGATGCGAGAGGACGAGGCGGTCGGTGGGGTCCATCTATATTGCACCCGAATCAGGCATATAAGAGCAGTAGATTTCCTCGGCCAGGAAATCTCCCGACGCGGCATAGGCCCTTGCTCTGCAGCCGCCGCAGACGACATTGTATTCGCAGTCGCCGCACCTTCCCTTGAGGAGGTCCGGATTGCGCAGTTGCATAAACAGTTTCGAGGAGCGCCATATTTTGGAGAAGGCGTTTCTTCGCAGGGAGCCCGCCGGTTTCGGGAAGTAGCCGCACGGCAATACGTTTCCTTCCGCGGACACGAACGCAAAGTATTGCCCGGCCAGGCAGCCCCTGGTGGTCGCGTTAATGCCGAAGTGCTCGACGTCCACCGGAACTCCCTCGCGGCGGGCCATCTGCCGCAGGACGCGGTAATACTGCGGTGCGCAGGTCGGCTTGATTTCCAGCGGCGACCGGCGCGACAGGCGGTAAAGCCGGACAAGCGCCTGTTCATACTCCTTTTTGTCCAGCAATTCTCTTTCGATGTCGGCCGCCCTGCCCGTGGGCACGACCATGAACGCGTGCCAGGCCATCGCGCCCAGCGCCTGCACCAGGTCGTGCAGCCTTTCCATATCGTCGATGTTGCGCCGGGTGAATGATGAGTTCACCTGGAATGGTATATCCGCCTCCCTCAGCACGTGCGCCGCCTTGATGGCGGCGTCGAAACTTCCCTCCTGTCCCCTGAACTCGTTATGCACGGCGGAAGAGAATCCGTCAAGACTCAGGGAGACGCGCGCTATGCCGGACGACTTTATCTCCGAGGCGGTGCGTTCGTCGAGCAGAGTCCCGTTGGTCGCCAGCGCCATTCTCAGCCCCAGTTTATTCCCGTACGAGGCCAGTTCGAATATGTCCTCGCGCAGAAGCGGCTCGCCGCCCGTCAGTATCACAATGCATTTATTCAGCGAGGCGATGTTCCTGAGAAGCGTTTTTCCCTGCGCGTGGCTCAGTTCCTTGACTTCTTTTTCCGGTTTGTCGGCCCCGGCGCGGCAGTGCACGCATTTGAGATTGCAGCGCAGCGTCGTCTCCCACGCGACAAGCCGCGGCAGGAACTTTTTCGCGGGCGAACGCTTTCTCTTTGTCTTGCTCTTTCCCGTGATTTTGCGTTTAGTGACCATGCTGTTCTCCTGTGGGTTGCTGGTTGCGAACGGTCTGTCCGCTTATCTCCTCGTCCGTCAGATAGCACGCGGGCTCCGCCGCCCAGATGTCTCCCGTCGCCGCCTCCGCCCTTGCGCGCAGGCCGCCGCCGCAAACGTCAAGATACGCGCAG
>JBDRIB010000102.1:0-3476 GCA_043816375.1 Planctomycetota bacterium
CGGGCGCGACAAACTGATAGTGGCCCTGCCGACAAGCGGAGTGATCCAGCGCTGGGACCTGAAGACCTTCGAGAAAGACGTGACAGTGGCAATCCCGTTTCCGGGAAGACTGACGGCGATATGCATGGGCTCCAACAGCGACGGACCCCTGCTGGTGGGCACCAAAGGCAGCATACCGGAGACACAGAGAAACTACGGGTTTATGGATATATCAAAGATGACAATAATAAAGGGGCAGGTGCCCTCGGGCGGACACAACTCTCCAGGCGGCGATGCCGTACACGTACGGGCGTCCGCCGACGGCACCGTTTTCGGCACCTGGTGCACCCGAGGCTCGCCAAACGGTGTCGAATCGTGGGTTATTGAAGGCGACAAGGTGCACAATTACTATGAGCACAGATCCGAAGGCTCCATAATGCCCGGCCCCGACGGCAAGTTCATTTACACCAGCAGAAACGTGTACACCAGAGAACTGAAGCAGTTGCACCCCTCCTCAAACGAATGGTTCATCCCGGCCAGGCACGGTGAATATTACCTGGGCATTACTAATCCCGGCGACAGAGGCAATAACAATAAGGGACAGGTGCGCCTGTATATCGCCCCGGGTGACAGGCAACTGGTTACGCTGGCAGGGCTCGATATCACATCCGAATATTTCAGAACCGTTAACGACTTCACTCTGGACAAGAGGATATGGTGCCTGCCTATGGCCAAAATTCTTATCACGATACCGAATACCAATGACAGGCTCGTCATACACAAGTTCGACCCCGAGGAAGCGCTCGAAAAATCCGGCATCGACTACCTGTTTGTCCAGTCCCAGCCTCCCGGCACCGCCACAGCGGGAGAAATCTTCTCCTACCAGATTAAGGTCAGGTCGAAAAAAGGCGGCGTAAAATTCAAACTCGAAGGCGCTCCCGAGGAAATGGCGATAAGCAGGGACGGGCTTGTCACCTGGACCATTCCGCAGGACATCGAAGAGGAAAAGACCTTCATCATAGTCAACATCAGCGACGCGGCAGGCCAGGAGGTTTACCACAACTTCGAACTCAAAATCATCAAACCATAGACAGGATACTTTTCCTGACAAAACAAACAGGCGGCCCGTGCGGGCCGCCTGTCTCTTTTCATACTGGGCGATGCTGGGCTCGAACCAGCGACTTCCAGCTTGTCGAGCTGGCGCTCTAACCAACTGAGCTAATCGCCCGCGGTGACTGTCACCATTCTTTCTCCACAAAACGGTGACTGTCACCAATTACGGAATCACGCGAGCATGCGAGCGTGATTCGTAGATTGGTGACTGTCACCGGTTCGCTCCAGCGGGGAATCTATGTAGGGCACGGTCTGAATTTATCCCGAGGTTGATTCGAGGGAGACCGTGCCGCTCGGAAGGGTCTCCCGACTGGGTCGGGACAAGTTCAGACCCTTCCCTACATCTCTCACCGCTCTCTCTAAAATATATCACGAACCCGCACGCGCGGCAAGCAAAAAGGCGCACGGTAATCCCGCCCGACAGGCCCGCCGCTGCGAGACTTGACCGGGCACACCGATAACGTATAATCGCTTCACATTTATGGAACACGAAAGGTGACTCCGCCTCAGGCGGATAAATGTCACCCTTTCGCAATTGCGAGGCATTGCTTGACCACGTTCGAGTCCATAATCAGCGGGAAATCGAAAGGATTCCTCCCCGGCGTCGCGCGCAGGGCGCTGGGCGGGCTTTCGCTCCTCTACCGCGCGGGAACGGGCGCGCGAAACTTTCTCTACGACAGGAAACTGCTCAACCAGGCCCGTCTGCCCTGCCCGGTCATCAGCGTCGGCAACCTCACCGTCGGCGGCACCGGCAAGACGCCCCTTGTCGAATACATCGCGCGGCACTTCATAAAGTCCGGCAAACGCGTCGTCATCCTGAGCCGGGGCTACCGCGCGCGGAAAACCCCCGGCGGCATCCGCAACGACGAGGCGGAAGTGCTGGCGGCAAACGTGCCGGACGCGGCGCACATCCAGTCCAAAAACCGCGTAACCGCCGGCATCCGCGCGGTTCGCCGCCATCGCCCCCACTGCATCATCCTCGACGACGGCTTTCAGCACCGGCGGCTTAAACGCGACCTCGACATTCTGGTAATCGACGCGGCCAACCCGTTCGGACACGGACGACTCCTGCCGCGCGGGCTGCTGCGCGAGCCGAAACGCTGCGCGCGGCGCGCACACGGCATCGTCATCTCCAAGTGCGACGAGGCCGAACGCCGCGATGTCGAGCGCCTTGAAAAATCGCTTGCCGAAACGGCGCCCGGGGCCGAAATATTCCGCTCCGTTTACGCGCCCGTCGCAATCGAGGCGCTGAACGAAGACGACGGCGGAATGTCGCCCGAAGAAGCGCGCGGGCGGCGGGTCTTCGCCTTCTGTGGCATCGGCGCGGGGCGCTCATTCCACGCGTCGCTCGAAAAACTCGGCTGCGATGTCGCGAAGATGATGGAGTTTCCCGACCACCATCGCTATACTGATAAAGACGTCGATAAGATAAAGAAGGAGTTCGCCGCGTCGGACGCCGAGTTCGCAATCACGACGCAGAAAGACGCGGTGAAGTTGAAATCATATTCGCTGCCACGGGTCTTCTTCCTGAAAATCGAAATGGAATTTACGGACTCCGGCGACGGATTTCCGGCCTTCCTGAACAAGATCGTCAACTAAGGGGTCTGACCCCTTTACTTGACGATCTTGGAGAGATGCATATGCTGGATGTCATTGCATATTATCTTGCGAGATGCGTATTCACAGTCATACAGGCGCTGAACATCGAGGCGACGATGAAATTCGCCCGCGCCGCGGGCTGGGTCGCGTTCCGGCTGCTGCCGCGATTCCGAAAGGTCGCGCTGGAAAACCTGGACCGCATCTACGGCGATACAAAGACGCGCCGCGAAAAATACCTCATCGGCCTCCGCTCGTTTCAGCACTTCACCTCGGTCACGCTGGAGTTGCTGCACCTGCCGCGCCTGTGCAGGCGGAAGGACTTCTGGGAACGCGTGAAAATCGACGGATACGAACACGCGCAAAAGGCGATGGCGATGAAAAAGGGCATCATCTTCGTGACCGGCCACACGGGCAACTGGGAACTGGCCGGTTTCGTCTCGTCGATTCTGGGAATGCCGTTTTATCCCGTGGCGCGGCCGATTGAGAACGCGCCGCGAATCAACGAATACCTGATGGACCTGCGGCGCAAATCGGGGATGAATATAGTGATGAAGCGCGGCGCGCTCAGGACTATGGTGCGGGCGCTGAAAGACGGCGCGGCGCTGGCGTTCATAATGGACCAGAACGCCGGAAGGCGCGGGGTGCTCGTCGATTTCCTCGGACACAAGGCATCCGCGCACCCGAGCGCCGCGGCGATGGCGATGAAGTTCGGCGCGCCGGTCGTCGCGGCGTACGCATACCGCGCCGGGAAGGGGTTCCGCTACCGAATCCACATTGAGCCGATT
>JBDRIB010000103.1:0-7848 GCA_043816375.1 Planctomycetota bacterium
GTTTTTCCAATGCCCTTTCCAACCCCTCCTTCAACCCCTCCTTCAACCCCGCCCCCAACTCCGCCTTCCCCGCCTTTATGATGCTGTCAAGCAGTCCCTTCGTGTCGAAGTCCACGTACGGTGCGTAGGGCTTGCCTTTTATCAGGAGAGTCGTGTCAATCTCTTTCAGGAATTTGATGAGAGCCGAGGCAACTTCGGGATTTAATCCCAAAAGTTTCTCATCGCCTCCCGTTGCATTCACATCCCTGAGTTTTACGGAGAGCGGGATGTCCAGAGCATCGAGCGAGAGTTTGCCGTCTGTTACAGACAAATCGGCGCGGCCGGAGGCGAAGCGCACGTTGTTGTCTTTGCTCAGAACTCGCTGTATGTCCTCCAAATTCAGGTCTTTCGCGGTGAGACTCAGGATGTGCGGACTCGCGGTGTCGATGAGACTGAAGGTAATCGACGCGCCGAATTTCTTGTCCTGCGAGGAGAAGGTGAAATTCGGGTTTATTAGCGCGAGTTTGGGGTTCGTGGAGAGGTCGGTGACCTCGATGTCGCATTTTGACTTCGTCCCTCCGATTTCAATCCCGATGCCGCCGACCGTGATTTTCTTTATTTGCAGCGACGGTTTTTCCTCTACCAGATACGAGGCCCGCATGTTCTTGTATCCGATGCGCTTGAGTTCGTCTTCGTCCGGTTCGGTCTTGTCTTTCGGCCTGATGCGTTCGTAAAGCCGATACACCCTTTCGATGCGCTCCTTCCATTTGCGGGCTTCTTCGAGGTAATCCCATATACTGCCGGGAGGCTTCTCCTCGGGGATAGGTTCTTCGTCGAAGATGCGGCGTCCCTTCTCCTCACGCGGGGTGTCCGTTTCCGCATCGATTACCGCTATCTCGTCAATGACCAGACGCTTGCTGAGCAAATCGGCGATGTTAAAGTCGAACGTGACTTTGCCGACGCTTACGAGGTTGCGGTCAAGGTGGTCGGGGTCGCAAACCTGCATTTCGTTTATATCGCAGTGGCCTTCGAAGAAATCGATGTCCACTGCTTCGACGTCCACCGTCGCGCCGTTTACACTCTCCATTCCCCATACGAGACCGCTTTTGGCAAGATGACCGGCGAATAGGTAGTTGCCGATCAGAGCCAGCACGAGGAATACCATGCCGACCGCCAGAGCGCTTTTCCTGAGCGGGCGCGTCCTTTGCGTCAGGACGTCCGAGTATGTCATCCCTTTCTTCCGTCCGCGGCCCAGCAACAGCCAGACTAAGATGCGGACCACGATATTTCGCTCGAATCTTACGAATTTCTCAGAGTGCGCCTCGAGCGAAGCGATTTTTCTGCGAAAGGACCTGACAAATATGACCGCGAAAGCGCTCAGCAACAGGCCGATAACGACGCCGACCAGAATCCCGCCCAGTGTGCAGTAGCGGTCGAAATCCATCCACGCGGTGACCGGCGCGTTAACCAGCGCCCGGGCAGCCGATTCTATCGGCCCGATGGTGAGCAGGAATGCGCCCGTGGCGAAAGTCACATACGTGAGAGGCATTGAGATTAGACTGCCGAGGATGAAGGTGAGGATAAACAGGCGGAATGGGATGTTAAGCAGCAGCGCCAGCAGGAACAGCGCAATCGTGAGCAGCGAAAACCCCGGCAGCATACCCAGGACGACACCCAGGGTAATCGCCAGACTTATTTCAACTGACGTCGAGCCGCCCCGTAAGATGGCAATCAGTTTTCTCAGGTATTTCAGTGGATTCAGCAAATTATTCTCCCCTGTGTCTGTTTGCGCGCTATGCCGGCGAAATGTTGCAAAAGGTTACGCCTGTTTCCCCGCATTGTCAAGAGACGCATAAAAATCTGGTTTATTCACAGCGGCATTGTCCGCCATCGCACACCAACTGAAACATTATACAGACATCAGGAACCGCCCCCAAATAGCCGTTCACGGTCCCTGTTAAGGAGTTGACTTCGGCGATAAGGGGATGCCAGGATGCAGAATCGGAGTTTTCTGAGCCGTTTCTTATCTGCCTGTCTTAAAGAGGAGGTCTGGAATATGACCGTTCACAGAGACTTTCAACTGGCGTTATTGAGCGCGATGGTTTTCCTTTGCGTTGTGCTGGTTGGCGGATGCGTTAAATGCCCCGAGTGCTCGAAAAATGAAGAGACCGGGGAAGCAGGTTCCACCCTCCTGAAAATTGTGGCTTCACCGGACAAAACGAACAATCCGAACTGGCGCGTCCCTCCCGGCTTCACCGTCGAAACGAGTGATGGCTGGGACAGGGAGATGGGCTGCGCAATAAAGATTGTGCATATAAAGAGCGGGATAGTGCTGCGGCTTGTGCCGGCGGGCGAGTTCGATATGGGCTCGCGCATATCAGCCGAAGAGGCCGAGCACAGGTACGGTGAAGAGGACCAGGGGATAGAGTGGCACGAACAGGAGCATCCGTTACACAGGGTGAAGATAAGCAGGCCGTTTTACATCGGGGTGTACGAGGTTACACAAAAGCAGTGGGCGGCGATAATGGGAAACAACCCCAGCCATTTCAAAGGCGATAACCTCCCCGTCGAGACGGTCAGTTGGGACGACACGCAGGAGTTCTGCCGCAAGGCCGGCGGCGGGCTGCGTCTTCCGACGGAGGCGGAGTGGGAATATGCCTGCCGCGCGGGAACCGAGACGCGATGGTACTTCGGGAACGATGAAAGCACTTTCGGCGAATACGCCTGGTACAGGGATAACACCGGGGAAAAGACGCACGAGGCAGGCCGGAAAAAACCGAACGCGTGGGGGTTATACGATATGTACGGCAACGTGTGGGAGTGGTGCGGGGACCGGTACGACAGGGATTATTACAATGGATGCGAGAATGGCGTGACAGACCCGCCGGGGCCGCACAACGAAAAATACTGGTACCGTGTAGTTCGCGGGGGCGCGTGGTACGTTACGCCGAGGTACGGTCGCTCGGCCAATCGCGTCTATAGCGACCCGGCCAGCTCGAACAAGACCGACGGGTTTCGCGTTGCGATGCCTGCCGGGATTGTTCGTTAAAACCATCTTTGCTTTTTTGCTCGAACGCACAAGGGACAGTCCACGGCGCCCCGATTTCGGTCTTCGCCTTATCGGGGCTTGGGACAGTCCCCTGTACAGAGGTTCGCAAAATCGGCGACTGTCACCATAAAAAAAACCCTTGTCTGGTCAGGACAAGGGCAAAGTTGAAAGGAGATAAGTGGTGCTGGGTCTTTATTTTAACACATTTTGTATGGAAGTGGATAGTGGTCGTTTTTGTTGCTGCTCTTTCAGGCGTTTTCTTGCGCCTCTATGTATATAGACACATGAGAAGCAAAAAAGTCTCGCACAAAATGGCGAAAAATTTCTGGTCTGTTGCCGGCAACGACGTAATCGTTAACGGCTTTTAAGGTTAAAGCAGAAAAAAAACTTTTCGGCGGGAGCGGCTCTTTGTCGCAAAAATGTACAGACCGCCCGTCCATACGGATCCGCCTCAGGCGGATATGGGCCCGTGTGGATACCAACCCGCATTTCTCACTACAAGGCGGAGTTAGATCGGGGGGGAGACCCTGCGAAGCGGCCCCTACAGGCCGCCCGTAGGGGCGGTGACAGTCACCATCTACAAGATTGCCCCGATAAATCGGGGCCTCGCTCCGTAATGGTGACAGTCACCGTTCGCTTGCTCCCTCTCCGGGCTTCGGCGACAGTTGCCCGTGCTATGTGCCCATTTCCCAGGAGGAGAGGTATTTTGCCTGTTCGGCGGTCAGCGTATCGATTCGCACGCCCATCGATTCGAGTTTCAGGCGTGAAACCCATTCGTCGATTTCGGCGGGAACGAGGTGGACTTTCGGCGCAAGGCGCGGGTCCTGCTTGACGCACCATTCGGTGGCGAGCGCCTGAACGGCGAAACTCATATCCATCACGCACGCGGGATGTCCCTCGGCCGCGGAGAGGTTTATCAGGCGGCCTTCGGCAAGGACGAACAGGCGCCTGCCGTCTTCGAGGATATATTCATCGACGAAGCGGCGCACGTCTTTGTTGATTTTTTTCGTGACGGCGGCCAGCCCTTCGAGGTCGAGTTCGACGTTGAAGTGGCCGGAGTTGCACACAATCGCGCCGTCTTTCATCTGTGTAAAATGTTCGGGCCTGATAACGTGTATGTCGCCCGTCATCGTGCAGAACAGGTCGCCGACCTTCGCGGCTTCCGCGATTGGCATAACCTGGTAGCCGTCCATCACCGCTTCGAGCGCGCGAATCGTATTGACCTCGGTCACCACGACGTGAGCGCCCATACCGCGCGCGCGCATCGCGAAGCCGCGGCCACACCAGCCGTAGCCGGACACGACGACGGTCTTGCCGGCAAAGAGTATATCGGTGGCGCGGATGATGCCGTCAACGGTTGACTGGCCGGTGCCGTAGCGGTTGTCGAAGAAGTGCTTTGTCTCGGCGTCGTTGACGGCGATTACGGGTATCTTGAGCGCGCCGTCGCGTTCCATCGCCTTGAGGCGTATGACGCCGGTCGTCGTCTCTTCCATACTGCCGCAGATTTTGCCGGCCAGTTGCGGGTGCTCGGAGTGTATCGTCGAGACAAGGTCCGCGCCGTCGTCCATCGTGACGACGGGTTCGTGCATGATGCAGGCCTTGATGTGTTTGTAGTATGTGTCCCGGTCTTCGCCTCGTATCGCCTGGACGGCGATTTCGTAGTCTTTGACGAGGGACGCCGCTACGTCGTCCTGCGTGCTGAGCGGGTTGGAGGCGCACAGCATCAAATCGGCGCCGCCCGCCTTGAGCGTTCGCGCAAGGTTGGCGGTCTCGGCCGTAATATGCAGGCAGGCGGACATCCTGACGTCCTTCAGTGGTTTTTCCTTTTCGAATCGTTCACGAACGAGCCTCAGGACAGGCATATCGTTGTCGGCCCATTTTATTCGTCGTTTGCCTTCTTCTGACAGATTGAAATCTTTTACGTCATAGTTCATCAAAATTCTCCGTATTGTTTCGTTAGCAGGGAATCTTGTACTAAACCGCAGAGACGCCGAGGACGCAGAGAAAAAAGCAGAGAACCATCTGATCTTCACCTGTTAAATTTCGAAATTTCAAACATAAATTTCTAATTCAAATCTCTGCGCTCTCTGCGCCTCCGCGGTTTGTTAATTTATGCTCCCATGGCGCGCTTCAGGTCGGCAACCTTGTTTGTTTTCTCCCAGGTGAAGTCTTCGTCATCCCTGCCGAAGTGGCCGTAAGCGGCCGTCTTGCAGAAGATGGGCCTGAGAAGATTGAGGTATTCAATCATCTGCCTGGGCTTCAGCGGGAACAGTTCGCGTACCGCGGCGACCAGTTTGCCGTTACCAACCTTTCCCGTATCGAAGGTATCAATCATAATCGAAACCGGCTCGGCGACGCCGATGGCGTAGGCCAGTTGAATCTCTATCCTGTCGGCAAGGCCTGCGGCCACGATGTTCTTTGCAATGTGACGTCCCATATAGGATGCGGTTCTATCGACCTTTGACGGGTCCTTTCCGGAGAACGCCCCGCCGCCGTGGCTGCCCATCCCGCCGTATGTGTCCACGATGATTTTTCTGCCGGTTACTCCGCAGTCCGTCGCGGGTCCGCCTTTTTCAAACTGACCGGTGGGATTGACGAAGTATTTTGTCTTCGCGTCGAGCATATTTGCGGGGATGACTTTTTTTATAACGCGCTCGATCATATCCTGCTTTACGGCGGCCTGCTTTTCCTCGCCGTTGACTTCGGGCGTATGCTGAGTCGAGATGACGACCGCTTCGACGCGGACCGGCTTATAGCCTTCGTATTCAATCGTGACCTGGCTTTTGGAGTCAGGCCTGAGGTAATTCAGTTCGCCGGCCTTGCGGATGCGCGCCAGTTCAATCAGGAGTTTGTGCGAATACATCAGCGGCATCGGCATCAGTTCCTTCGTTTCGTCGCACGCATATCCGAACATAATGCCCTGGTCGCCGGCGCCCATTTCATGGTCCCGGCGTTCGTCCAAACCCATCGCGATGTCGGGTGACTGCTTGTCGATGCTGGTCAGGATGGCGCAACTTTTGTAGTCGAAACCCATCCTCGGGTCCGTGTAGCCGATTTTGCGAACCGTGTCCCGAACGATTTGCGGAATATCGACATAGCAGGACGTGGTTATCTCGCCGGCGACCAACGCCATGCCGGTGGTTACCAGCGTTTCGCACGCAACGTGGCAGGCCTTGTCCTGTTCGATGATTGCGTCGAGCACCGAGTCGGAAATCTGGTCGGCCACTTTGTCGGGATGGCCTTCGGAGACGGATTCACTTGTGAAAAACCTTTTTTTAGTCATTTTGTGCTCCTTCGATTTGTAGATAGAAAACGCGCGCCGACCGATGCCTTTCACGTAAGACAACTGTCACCATTGCGGTCCCGACAGTCATCTTGATATAACACGGAAGTCGGGGCATAGATCGCGATTGTCACCCGGCCAAATATTACTCACCGCACCGGAACGGTTCCGGCGCGATGTCAAATCCTGTTCCCCAGCCCGGATTTCAAAATCTCCACCGTGCGCCCGGTGGCGCCTTTTTGTTTCATTATGCTTTCGCGCGCACGGCCTGTCATATCGTCCGTCTTCACCGGGTTGTCGAATATGAACTGAAGTGTCGCTTCCAACTCATACGCGTCTCTGACCGTTTTCGCCGCGTCGTTGCTCAGAAGCAAGTCCGCGCTGTCGCGGCAACTGTTCACGTGCGGGCCGAAAAGCGTCGGCACGCCGAGCGCCGCAGGCTCCAGCACGTTGTGCCCGCCCCGCTCGACAAGGCTCCCCCCCACAAAGGCGGCCGATGCGAGGGCGTATATATTAACGAGTTCGCCGATAGTATCAACAATAATTACCCTGTCGTGCAAGGAGTTTTCCGGGGCGGGGTTTCGGTCGAGCGCGCTTTTCGGCACGGAGGAAAAACCGCGCGCCTCGACCTCTGCCTGCACATCCTTCAGGCGCGTGATATGCCTCGGCACGAGGATAAGCCTGAGACCTTCGTGTTTCGCGCGGAGTCTGCCGAATACTTCCAGAAGTATCTTCTCCTCGCCCGGGTGAGTGCTGCCGCCGACAATGACTTTCCGGCCGGGTGTTATCTGCAGCCTGCGCCTGAGTTCGCCAAGCGCTTTCTCATCAGCCTTTTCGCACAGGGTGTCGTACTTGAGGTTGCCGGTCACGCGCACCTTCTCGGGCCGGACACCCAGCGAGAGAAGCCTGTCGGCGTATTCCTGCGTCTGTACGCAGAAAGCCGTGATGCGGTTGAGCATCCGGCGTCCCGCGCCGCAAAGCCTGTTGAGCGCGCGGTAACGCTTCAGGAAGCCCTCCGATGCGACCCCGTTCACGACAAAGACCGGTATCTTTTCCCGCTCGAAGACGCGGAGGAAATTCGGCCAGAGTTCCTTCTCTACAAGGACGGCGGCACGCGGCCGAATCCTTCCTATGTCCTTGCGGATTGTGAAGGTGAAATCGATGGGGAAATAGAAAACCGTTCCGTCGAAATGTTTCCGCGCCTGCCGGTTCCCTTCGGGCGTGATGGTGGAGACCGCCACTTCCCAGCCGGGCATCTCCTTTGAAAAGCAGCCGACAAGTTCGCGCGCGGCAAGCGTCTCGCCGACCGACGCGCAGTGCACCCACAGGCAGGGCGCGTCGCCTTCACGCCTGGGTATGCGGCCGAGTCTCTGGGCAAATCCCTTCCGCCAGCGCGGGTCTGTCAGCATTTTGAAGCCGACATACGGCGAGGCGGCCGCGAGGCCAAGTCCATACGCTATGTTCAGAGCAATCGACAATCCGGAGATTCTCCTTCAGGTGACGGCATGCAAATAAACCGCTAAGGCGCAGAGAGCGC
>JBDRIB010000104.1:0-6527 GCA_043816375.1 Planctomycetota bacterium
AATCCTTGAAAAATGGAAACAGGGGAAGGCGGTCTGTATGGTTCATCTCGGACAAACCAATCAAAACAGACAATGCTCAAGGCCAAAACAAGTGCGAAGGCGACAGTTGCAGCGCCTGCTTCGACCAAAAGTGCTAATCCGGTACGCGGTGTCCCATTCATTACGGACAATCGGATCCTCCTGTGCGTCAGACCTCCGCGTAAAGAAGTTGCATATAATCGCGGACGCCGTCTTCGAGGGAATACTTTGGCTCGTAGCCGAGGGCTTTCCCGGTCCTGGTCAAATCCGCCTCTGTGAAGGGCTGGTAGAAGGGATAGGGGCAGTCGAAGTATTCGGGCTGGTAGTCCGTGCCGAGGACGTCGTTGAGAATCCGGATGAGTTCGTTGAACGAGCGCGCCTTTCCGGTGCCGACGTTGTAGATGCCGCTTTGTCCGCACCCGGCGGCGAGGAGCGTGGCCTCGACCACGTCCTTCACATAGACGAAGTCGCGCTTCTGTTCGCCGTGCTTGAAGACGCGCGGGCGCTTGCCAGCCTTTATCTGCTGCGAGAGGTGGTAAATCATACTGGACGCGATTTGCTTGTGCGCTTCGTTCGGGCCGTAAACGTTGAAATACTTAAGGCCGACGATGTGCCACTCCGGATATTCCGCCATCGCCTCGCGCGCAAGATTGTCGAAAATCATTTTGGAGAAGGCGTAGATGTTGGCCGGCGCGGGCGGCGTATCCTCGCTCATCCTGCCCTCCGCGATGCCGTAAGTCGCCGCGGAAGACGCGTAAACAAGCGGGATATTGCCCGCTATGCAGAAGTCCATGACGCGGCGGAAACCCTCCACGTTGTCGTGAACCATAAGTTCCTGGTCCGTAACCGTCGTGTTCGTGATGGATGCCAGATGGAAGACGAGCGTGGGCGGCCACTCGGACAGAATCTCTTCGATATCCGCGGCCGCCGCGTCCATCGCCATAATGTCGCCTTTGAATCCGCGCAGGTTTTCGAAGTTGCCCGAACGGAAATCATCCATCACGGCGATGTGCGATTCGGGGCGGCGGTTCTGGATTTCCATCGCCAGATTGCTCCCGATGAAACCGGCCCCGCCGGTAATCAGCACGCACTGCCAGAGTTGGTTTTTGTCGTCGGTCATAAGGTCTTTCTTGAAGTTGTTGAAATTGGACCTCTTCGATTCTCCGCAATTATAACGGCTGCGGAATAGTTGTCAAAATCCGGAGGGAGAAATCGTTTTCTTTCATCATCATCTCGACCAGAAGACAGGCGCTACCCGCTGTTTGCTTTGCGTATCTTCGGTCTGAGGACCGTTCGCCTGCCGTCCTGGAGCACCTCAACTTCGGCTTCTTCGCCGATGGTCGCGGTGCCGACAAGCACCTTGAACTGCTCCACGCTGCGCACCTGGTATCCGTTGAACTTGAGGATAATCATTCCCGGCTTGAACTTCTCCTGAGCAGCGGGGCCGCCCTCAACGACCCTTCCGACGAATATGCCGATATCCGCTTCAAGGTTGAGACTATCTCGCTCGCCTTTCGTAAGTTCGCGCAGGAGGTCCAGACCGATGTATCCGCGCGATACAGCGCCGTTTCTGATAATCTCCTTCGCCAGCCTCTCCACCTCCCGGATAGGAAGAACAAGGCCCAAACCGGCAAAAGGGCCTTGCCCGCCGCCGACGCTGATTCCCACCAGCAGGCCGCTGGCGTTCACCACCGGACCGCCTCTGTTCCCCCCTGTGATAGTCGCGTCGGTCAGGATGAAGTAGGGATAACCGGCGAAAAATCCGTGGGAATGCCGCGAGACGACTATTCCCGCTGTGGCTGTTCCGTCCCGGCCGCAGGCGCTTCCTATTACCATCATTTTCGCGCCGGTCTCCATTGAGTGTATCCGCCCGGCCTTATTTACCCTCGGCGCGTCCGGGTGTTCAATCCGGATGACCGCCAGACCGCGCATATCATCGACGCCGACGACCTCTCCCTGGACTACTTCAAATTCTCTTCCCTCCTCTTCGCGCACTTTTTCCGTCGCCGGAAAGCGCACCGATATCCTCTCGGTCCTCTCCACAGAACCGTAGTCAGTCACAAGGTACCGGACGCCCGGCCTGGATTCCTTGATATCATTGAACAGCACGACGGCCGAAGCGTTTCCCGCGGCGTACACCTCCGGTATGATTTCCCTGACAACACGGATGTACTCGCCGGGGTCTTCTTTCTTTCCAACAGCCAGCGTGTATGCCGGAGGGACAAGGCCCTCGTGGTAAGCGCCCGAGGAGGATGCCTCGCGAACCACGTTGATTGTATAATTGTGGCGGCCGGGTTTTCCTTCTCTCATACCGACTATTGTGACGGCGACTTTGGTGCCGTACTTCGTCTTTGCCACCAGTTGCTCCAGATGCCCGGCGTTCTTCACTGTCGTGTTGTTGTAGGAAACGACAACATCGCCCGACCTCAGGCCCGCCTTGTAGCACAGCCCTCTGTTATCTACACTTCCCAGGTATGCGCCCTCTCTGTCTTTCATTCGCAGTTTGGTCATCGTTGTCCGGTTGACGTCCTGAATATTGCCCAGGCCCATTTCTTTCATCGTGACGATGTCTTCGCCGGGACCGGTCCCGGTAATGACGTTCTTTACGTAATTGATGGGAATGGCGTATCCCAGACCGGACCCGGCATCGCCCATGATGACAGGTCTTCCATGGGCGGTTATCCTGCCGTGCGTGCCGGCGACATTCAAGCCTACGACGTCTCCGTCAATATCAATAAGAACGCCGCCGGCGTTTCCGGGATTTATCGACGCATCCGTCTGTATGTAGTCCCCGTAAGGGTCCTTCTCGTTCTGTGCCCGGTGAAGACTGCTGACAATCCCGGCCGTCACGACCACGCCGTCGCCCAGTGGGTTCCCGACGGCGAGGACTTTCTGGCCGATTTCGAGTTTGTCGGAATCGCCGAGACTCACGGTGGGGAGATTCCTCGGCGGGTCTTTTACTTTCAGAACGGCGAGGTTTATTTCCTCTTTCTTCATATGGAGCGTTGCTGTACGAATGGACTTGTCGCTGAATGTGATGCTCAGTTCTCCCTCTTTGGCGGCGATGCTCAGGAGGGTAACCACGTAGTAATCCTTCGTTTTTCCTGCGACGACAAAGCCCGAGCCCAGTTTCTTCTCCTGCACGGAGATGTTGACGATTCCGGGCGCGATCTCCTTCGACAGTCTCACAAAATCTTCTTCGGCGCGCGCAGCCTGCGTAAGCGCGGCGGTGAGAAAAACGAAGGCAGAAAAAGCCGTGATGAATCTGGTTCGCCAGGTCATAGCATTCTCCTTTCCGGAAAGGAAGGTTACACTTCAACCGAAGCAGTATTGATGTCTTGCAAATGGAACCCGAAAGGTGACTGTCACCATTACCCATTCGGACCCTGACGGGTCCTCAGGGCGAGGACCCGGAACGGGCGGAGCGCAGACCCCGACTTGTCGGGGGCCAGCTCGTAGATGGCGACTGTCATCCTTTCGCTAACAATGCAAAGAACAATACTTCAACGCTATTATATATGATTCGGCAGGCATTTTAACCATAAGTTCCGCACAAAAAAATCGCGGAGGCCGGTAAAGGAGAACCCCGGCGCAAAAAAACTCCCCCGGCATAGCGGGGGAGTTGTGCACCTGTTTCGTGTGGCGGCTGAATCAGCCGCAGAGATAGTCCACGACCTTCTTTCCGCTTCCGACGGAACGCAGGGCCTTGAAGAGTTTCGTCGCCCACTCGTAGGTCGCCTTTGTGACGCGCTCCCTGTATTCCGGGGCGATGTTCCAGAGTTTTTCCCTGAACGGTTTGTTGGCTTTTTTGATGTTGCCGCCGGTGTTGCCGGTCTCTTTGGCCCAGGCCGTTATTTCGTTCCAGAGTTCGGTGGGAATGCCCTGGTCGTCGAGTTTGACGTAGTCGCCGTTTTCGTCATACACCACGTTGCTGTTCTCGTCCATCTTCAGCCCGAGGTAGATGTTCTGCCATAGCGTCCCGACGTTGCCCTTGAAGATTCCGTAATCGGCGAACCGCGCTATCTTCTCGACCGGAGTACCCGTTATGCCGTGCTGAGCGATGCCGACGTCCCACTTCTTGATGATTTCGTATATTTTCTTTGTCGTATCAAGTTGAATGCCCTCGCCGAATCCCTTGCCGTAGTTGCCGTGAATCGAGCCGTTGTTGATGGCCAGCATATCCGGGTGAATGCCTTTCTCGACGAGATTGCCGATGAACCACTCCGCCTCCTCAGGCGTGGAGAAGCCGCGCTCTCCGCCGATTTCGCCTATCTCGACTTCCAGCCCCAGCCCCGCGTCCTCGACAATGCGGGAGAGGTCCGCGGTGATGCGCAGGTTGTCCTCGTTCTCGTTGTGGCTGGCGTCGATGGAAATGGTCGTGTAGCCGTTGGCGATGGAGCGAATAATGATATCGCGTGCGCTCTCGATTTCTTTCTCGGTGGTGTTTTTGACCGTTGTGTGGTCCGCGTGAATCGCAAAGGGCGTCTCGCAACCGGCTTTCTCGATAACATCGACAACGCCTTTGGCAAACACTTCCGGCGGCATATCGCAGTAATCCGTTTCGGATTTGGCGATTTCATAGATAACGACCGAATCCGTGTCCTGTGCCGCGCGGGTGATGCCCTCCACACTGAGCAGATGCCGGATGTTGAACGCGCCGACGATGAAGTGCTCCTTTTTCGCGACGTCGTATATCGCCTTGCCGTTTATCAGCGCGACTTTCCTGTCGGCGAAGTTCTCGAGTACGTTGGGTGGTCTTTTTTCGAGAATCGTGGTGGAAACTGCCATTGTTTGCTCCTTTGCTTAAGGATGGAATGGTGTTCTTGCTGTCTCCTTTTGTGTTTTCTATCACGCGCCTGAGGCAATGTCAAGCCGCGCGCCTGCCAAATATCGACACTATTTCCGCGAATCTATCGCGTTTTTGAATGCGCTGCCGGAACCACAAACGGTGCGGGTGCGCTTTTAACAAGCGGGCATTATTGATGCTCGTACTGTGCCGGATTGTCAAAGAACTTCGGAAGTGCGGGTTATAGTAGTTCGCGAAGTTCGCAGGAAGTTCGCACCCCGGAAAAGCACCTTAACAACTGTTGTGACAATATGTTGTTTGCTGGTAGTTCGCAAAAACGGCCTTTCGCATCTGCACAACTCCAAAAATAGGGTCTGACCCTGTTTTCTCTGCTGTTTTTCTTGTTCATAAGTTCCTCCATATATAGGGGGCGAATATTCAGGATTTCAGCGGAAAAATTACGGACAAGGCGGGATTTTTTCCCCGGAGAAAAAACAGGGACCGGCGAAGGCAAAGTGTAGGAGTATAGAAGTGTCGAAGTGTAGAAGTTATTTCGCTTCAGGTCCCTTTTCGAATTGGTTTCAGGTTTTCCCGACAAACGGCGTCGGGACTCCGCTCCGCTCCGCAGGTTTCAGGTTTTCTTGGTGTTCTTGGCGGTCTTGGCGGTTTGAAAATACGTCAAAGAATCCGCGTTTATCTGTGTGTATCTGTGGTTTCAAATCTTCTCTGTGTCCCGACACACACCTCGCCTATACAGGCCCAAGCCTGCACCGGGGCGGGCAAGCCCGACACATACCTCGTCCATACAGACCCGTACCGGGCCGGGCAAACCTCTGTCCTGATTTATTTGCTTGAAACGACTCTTTACCGCAGGTATAATTCGCGCCTTCAAGTCGCCCTTTCTTTGCCTGGCCCGGCTACTACGGACACAGAGCCCTCCGTTCCGCTGCCGGGGCGTATTCAGCAATAAAGCCAAAAGGGCGTTTTTTTTCATCGCCCAACTGAAGTTGCAACAGCGAGGAAAACTAATGAACAAAATCGTCAAAAAGGTCCAACTGTCGGAGGACGTTTTCCGCTTCGAGGTGGAGGCGCCGCTCATTGCAAAAAAGCGCAAGGCGGGACAGTTCGTTATCCTTCGCGTGCATGAAGACGGCGAGCGCATTCCTCTAACCATTGCCGGCGCAGACCCCGCGAAGGACACTATCACGCTCATATTCCAGGTCGTAGGCAAAACCACCAAAGCGCTCTCCCGGCTTGAAGAAGGCGCCGGCATCCAGGACCTTGTGGGGCCGCTGGGAAAACCAACGCACATCGAGAAATTCGGCACGGTCGTCTGCATCGGCGGGGGCATCGGCGTTGCCCCGGCCAGGCCTATAGCCGAGGCAATGAAAAACGCGGGAAACAGGGTAATATCCATCATCGGTGCCCGCACAAAGGATTTGCTGATTCTTGAGGACGATATGGGCGCGCTTTCCGACGAGGTGCTTGTGGCCACCGACGACGGCAGTTACGGAATACACGGCTTTGTCACGCAGGTGCTGCAACAGGTGATTGACAGGGGCGAGAAAATCGACCTGGTCGCCGCAATCGGGCCGCTGCCGATGATGAACGCCGTCTGCAAACTCACAAAGCAATACGACCTGCCCACCGTCGTCAGCCTGAACCCGATTATGGTCGATGGCACGGGGATGTGCGGCTGCTGCCGGGTCGAAGTGGACGGAGA
>JBDRIB010000105.1:0-6641 GCA_043816375.1 Planctomycetota bacterium
GGCCTTCTTGTTTTTCGCGCGAAAATTAGTTACTATCACAACCGGATGACCTGACAACCCGGAAACTCTTTCAGCGGAGCAATTCGAATGAAACTGGGCGTGAACATCGACCACGTGGCGACGATTCGGGAGGCAAGAAAGACCGACGAGCCGGACCCCGTCTTTGCGGCGTTTCTGGCCGAAATCGCGGGCGCCGACGGCATCGTCATACACCTGCGCGAAGACCGCCGCCACATTCAGGACCGCGACCTCGCCATCCTGCGCCAGACGGTCGCAACGCGGCTGAACCTCGAGATGGCGCAGGCGCCGGACGTCGTCGAGATGGCGCTCAAAATAATTCCCGACCAGTGCACCCTGGTGCCAGAAAAACGCGAGGAAGTTACCACCGAAGGCGGACTCGACGTAGCCGGGAATAAAAAGAGCGTCGGCGAACTCGTCAAAAAACTCAAGGACGGGGGCATCGTCGTCAGCCTTTTCATCGAGCCGGACAGCGCGCAAATCGACGCGTCCGCCGAAGTCGGCGCCGACTCCATTGAGATTCATACCGGCCAGTATGCCAACGCCGGGACGCCCGACGATGTCCGGAAGACACTCGTCGAAATCGAAAAGGCCGCAAAATACGCGCACAGCCTCGGGCTTGTCGTCAACGCCGGACACGGCCTGACGTATCGCAACGTCCGGCCCGTCGTGATGATTCCCGAAATCGTCGAGTTGAATATCGGCCACACTATCATCTCGCGCGCGCTGATGGTCGGAATGGAGCGTGCGGTAAGGGAGATGAAAGAGTTGACGAAACGGGAAGGGGAGCAGTCTTAATCTGCCGGGGTTGACTGACTTCGGGTACATCGGTGACTTATATTCGGGTGGATAAATGTCGCCGCAAGAGAGGTTTCAGGTTGCAGGTTTCAAGTTTCAGGTGGCGGAAAACGGTTTACCTGAAACCTGTAACTTGAAACTTGAAACGGGCCGTTTCGCTGTGAGAGTTGCGCTGGCGGCACTTTCGTTATGTTCGCAAATTTGTGACTGTCGCTGAGACAAAAGTCACCGTTCCAAACCGACAATGCACACGCACCGATATTGAAGGAGAATCGCAATGTTTTCCGGAGCATTTACTGCGCTCGTAACGCCGTTCAGGGACGACAAAGTCGATTACGAAAAACTGCGCGAACTTGTCGACTGGCAAATCGAGCAGGGCATCAAAGGCCTGGTGCCCTGCGGCACAACCGGCGAGTCCGCGACGCTCACCCACGAAGAACACGAGGGAGTTATCCGTGCCGTCCTCAAGCAGACCGCCGGTCGCGTACCCGTTATCGCGGGAACCGGCTCCAACAGCACCGCGGAAGCGATATCGCTGACGAAGTGCGCGCAGGGTCTCGGCGCGGACGCCGCGCTTGTCATCACGCCGTACTATAACAAGCCCTCGCAGGAAGGCCTGTACCGGCACTTCACGGCCGTCGCCCGGGCGGTGGAGATTCCGCTGGTTCTTTACAACGTCCCCGGCCGGACCGCGGTCAATATGCTGCCCGAAACCGTCGCACGGCTTGCGGAACACTCCAACATCGTCGGCATAAAAGAAGCCGGCGGCTCGCTCGACCAGGCCGGGGAAATCATCTCGAAGACGAAACTCACCGTGCTCTCCGGCGACGACGCGCTTACGCTGCCGATGATGCGACTCGGCGCAAAGGGCGTCATCTCCGTCAGCGCGAACATCGTTCCCGGCGACGTCGCGGCTATGGTTCGTTGTCAGATTGAGGGTAAAACAAAAGAGGCGGACGAACTCGACGCGAAACTGCAGCCGCTGTGCGGGGCAATGTTCCTCGAGACGAACCCGCAGCCCGTGAAGGTTGCGATGAAAATGCTGGGCAGAATCAACGGCGAGATGCGCCTGCCTATGTGGGGCATAAGCGAGGAAAACGAGGCGAAACTCCGAGGCGTCCTCGCCGATTACGGCCTCCTGTAAACTGTCCCAGGTATCGTTGCGTGATACAAAAGGTGACTGTCACTAATTACGGAATCGAGTGAGCTTCGCGAGCGAGATTCGTAGATTAGTGACTGTCATCCTTTTGCATTCGTATACAGCGGAGTCCGACCTTGTCGAAAAAAACTGAAACATCCTTAATTCTCGGGATTGAAACATCAGGCAACGTCGGCGGCGTCGCGCTGCAGAAGGGCGAGGGCCTGCTCGACCAAATCTCGTTCCGCAAGGGAATGATTCACGGGGTGGCGCTCCTGCCCGCAATCGAGCGGCTTTTGAGGAAGCACGAGATTCGCCCCCGCGACATCGACGCGGTCGCGGTCTCCGCCGGTCCCGGCTCGTACACCGGCGTGCGCGTCGGCGCGACCTGCGCGAAGGCGTTCTGCTACGCGACCGGAATGAAACTTGTCGCAGTGGCCACGCTCGACGTTATGGTCGAAAACGTGCCGAAAAAATACGACGTCGCCTGTCCCGTCATCGACGCGCGCCGAGGGGATGTTTACGCCTGCATCTACCGCCGACAGGACGGCCGGTGGTGCCGCACCGGCGAAATCAACGCGGATAAGCCCGACGGAGTCGCCCGGAAACTCCCGCCCGGCGCGTACGTTCTCGGAAACGGCCTCGCCAGATACGCCGCGATATTTGAAGAGCGCGGGTTCACGGTCGGCGCCGAACGCAACTGGTGGGGCAGGGCGCGCAACGTCGCAAAACTCGGCGCCGCGCTTTTCCGCGAGGGCCGCTTCGAAGACCCCTTCACATTCATTCCGACATACCTCCGCCCGACCGAGGCGGATCTCATTCAAATGAAAAATAACAGCAAAAGGGGCCAGACCCCTTTTGTCGTTAAAGATGTGCCCGGAAGGAAAAAATGAAAGTGATGCGCATCATCGGAATTCTTTCTCTCCTGACGCTGCCGCTCGCGTCGTCCTGCTCGTGGCCGACAAAGTACGCACACCTGCAGGCATACGACGAGGCGACGACGCCGGGGCGCGAAGTAACGCTCCGCGCGAAACTCGAGTACCGCGGCCATCTCCTCTTTCGCCTCGACATTCACAGGCAGAAAATCAATTTCCTCGTGAACGATGAGTACGCCGGCAGCGCGTTTACCGGCAGCGACGGGACTGCTCAACTGAAATACACGCCGGGGGCCGCGGGCGTCCTGAACGTCCGGGCTGCCATAGACGAGTCCTCGCGTTACTCCGCGCCGGTCGCGCGCGCGCTGCTCCTCTGCGCCGAGCCGGAGGACAGATTCATAGTCACGGACATCGACCAGACCCTTGCGTACTCGACAATCTTCTCCTCGCTCTTTCTGCGCGCGGAAAGATGCCCGGTCATTCGCGGCTCGCCCGAGGTTATGGCGCGCCTGTCCGGGAAGTACAAAATCATATACGTCACCGGCCGCGACGACTCGACGCTGGAAGGAACGCGCGCCTGGCTGCGCGTTCGCGGCTTTCCCGAAGGTCCGGTCTTCATCCGCGATATGAATATCTTTAACCTCTCGCGCGCGAAGTTCAAGCGCGCGCTCTTCGGAGAACTCAAGGGGCGCGGCATCGACATCGTTGCCGTTTTCGGCAACCGCGGGCACGACGTGCGTTCCGCAAGGACGTACGCCATTCCCGTGATACTCGTCCGGCGCAACGGCGAAAACGGCGACGGCGTCTTTTACGCGCGCGACTGGTCGGGAGTCGAGCAAACCCTCGCAACCCTGGCGGAATGACATCAGTGACAACGGTGACTGTCACCGTGTAATAGTAGATTGATGGCAGTCACCGCAAGAAAAACGTGACATTGAAACCGAAAAGCAAAGCGTCGCCTCTCCTCGGCCTGACGGTCGGCATCTTCACGCTGTCGTTCGCGGGAATCCTCATCCGGCTGTGCGGGATGAACCCGTTCGCGCTAAGCGCGTTCCGCACACTCGCGGGCGGGCTTATTCTGCTGCCGTTCGCGCTGCGGCATATGCGGCGCGATTTCCCGGCGCTGGGACGGCGCGACCGGCTGCTTCTCGCGGGCGCGGGTCTGCTGATGGCGCTACATTTCGTTTCGTGGATTTCGTCGCTCTTCGTCACGAGCGTGGGAAGTGCGATGATGACCTTCGGCGTGCTTCCGGTCTTTGCGAGCATTATCGGGCATTTCTTTCTCGGCGAGAAATTCCGCAAAAGCGCCGCCGTCGCGCTGGTCGTCGCGATGGCCGGCATTGCGATTATCTCGATAAACGACTACGCGCAGGAACCGGCGAGCGTGCTGGGCAATCTGCTTGCGCTTTGCGGCGCGGTCACGTTCGCATCAATCCTGTGCATCGCGCGTGTGCTGCGGCGCAGGATGCACATTCTATCCTACGCGGCGTCGATGTACCTCATCGCGGGGCTTTTGCTCGCGCCGGCTTTCTTTTTTATCGGTGACGAAATTCCCGGATACACGTCGGAGATGTGGATGTTCCTCGCGCTCATCATCATCGTGCCGCAACTCACCGGGCACACGCTGCTCAACTGGGTGATGAAATACCTCAGGGCATTCACGGTGAATCTTTCGGTGCTCGTCGAGCCGGTCGTTGCGACCGTCCTTGCCGGGTTCATCCTGGGCGAGACGCACACGTGGCCGTTCTTCCTGGGCGGCGCGCTAGTGATAGCCGGCATCGCGTACCATCTTGTCTCGGAGCAGCGTAGCGCCGGTTCAGCGCGTGGGGAAGTTTATTCCGATGTCTGACCGGAGAAATTTCGTGGTATCGGAACGGGGAGAGGTGTAAAGTATGGAGAAGGGAGTTTTCGGGCTTTGCGGGGGTCTATAAAGGAGGAGCGGACATGAGGCACAGACACAAAACAACTTGGTCAAAGCAGTTTTTGCTGACGGCCGGGGTGGTCGTCCTTGCCTTCGCCGGGGCTTGCGGGGGCGAAGACAGTCCAGAGGCGGAACTTGATTCGCTACGGACCGAGAATAATTCGCTGAAAGAGACGCTTGAGGCGCTCAGGGCCGAGAATATCAAGCTGAAAGCGGCCCTGGGGGAGTGGGATAATCTGCTCGTGGTCAAACAAGACCCGCAAAAACGCTGGAACTTGCTCCGTGAGCCCGCTTATCAGGAGATGCTCGAATTCAGCAAAACAACTGCCGCGGTAAAGGCGGTTTACAGGGAACTGCCTGTCCAGCCGCTGCCAATGCTGGTGGTGGCGGACAATCTCCGACTTTCCGGCCCTCCCATTCACGGCATAGACGAGAATCTATTTCGCGAAGAATATGTGGAACATATGGTGAGCGGATTTCGTTACAGACCGGTCGAGTTTTATACGGATGAAGGAAGCCTCCCGTTCGATGACGAAGAATCGGAAGATGCGCCATACGTTCCGGTCATACTGCCCACGATTGCCGGGAAACTGTTTGACATATTCGGGTCACAGGACCCGAGCGTGGAGCAGTTCCGGCGGTTCGTTGACATTTCGGATGAAGGCAAGCCCGGCGCGCCGTTTTTCATAATGCTGAAGAAAAAGGGAAGCGACGGCGACCCGGACAGTATACGCGCGTATCGATGCAGGGTCGTGGGTTACAGCAACCTTCTTCCGCCCCCGCTTACAATCGCCGTACCGCTCCGGTATGCGCAGGAGTGGAATGAATTTTCGGGCGCATCGCCGGATTATGACAGATTAATACTTGACGTTGTGGACCCTGAAGTGGCACGGAAACACGTACAAGAAGCCGGGTTTATGACCGAGGCGAATCCTTAGGCCCCGCCGCCCTCGCGTCGGGACTCCGCTACGCTCCGAAGGTCAATGGTCAAAGCGAAGAAGGGCCAAGGGGCCGAATCACGCGGGAAAACATCGAAACCACGGAGAACGCAGAGGCTTGTCCGCCTGCGGTTTGTGGCGGGACACAGAGGGAAAAACCGGGCGGGAACCACGAATACACGCGAATCTTCCACGGGCGGACAAAGGCTTTGACCTTCAACCCTTTATCTGCTATTCTCATAAATGTGGGGAATCATAGTCTGTCCAGAACGATGTTTTATCTCAATTTATGCTATCGAAAATAGGCCAATATTAGCAAACCTGCTTTGAAATCAGATTTTGTCGTATACAATTGTGGTATATTTAACGGTTGTCCAAACCGTGTTGGCAGATATTGACTCATCGATTAAGAATGAGGTGACTTATGCTGACGTATGTCATTGGCGACCTATTGAAATCGCCTGCTCTGGCACTCGTCAATACTGTGAATACTGTGGGGGTTATGGGAAAAGGGATTGCCAAAGACTTCAAAAAAATCTATCCGAAAATGTTTAAGGAGTACCAAAGACTCTGCGAGACAAAAAAGCTTACTATAGGCAAGCTTTGGTTGTATAAGACTCCCAATAAATGGATCTTAAGTTTCCCCACCAAGACCACTTGGAGGAAACCTTCACGCATAGATTATATCAAGGCCGGCTTGGAGAAATTTGTTAGCACCTACCATAAAAAAGGTATCACAAGCATAGCGTTTCCTCAACTTGGATGTGGTAATGGTGAACTCGATTGGGAAAGTCAGGTGCAGCCCTTAATGGAAAAATATCTTAAGAAGCTTCCGATAGATGTGTTCGTATATGCTTATGCGCAAAAAGATCCTCTGATTCCTGAGCATAGAAATATCAACGAAATCAGGACTTGGTTGGAGTCTGAACCGGAAAGTCTAGGATTCGAAGAGG
>JBDRIB010000106.1:0-2306 GCA_043816375.1 Planctomycetota bacterium
TCAACCAAATCGAGAAACCAGTTGCCCCTCTCAAACCGCCAGTAGGTTAACTGCATGTATTCATCTCCCCCGGTCAGTTTCACTTCTATCCGCACATCCTTCAGGTTCATATGGGGTGCGATTTCCATCCGGCCGTAATCATCCATCGGCATTTCTTTCATAAAATGCTCAAACAACACCCTGTCCATAGCGGTGCGAAAATTGTGCGAACACAGCGAGTACGCCTTCTCCAGATCTCCGCCGCGCCACGAATCGCAGAACTCCGCCGCGCGCCTGCGAAGGTTCTCATCGCTCTCCGGCTTCGGGCGAAAAAGCCCGCAGCCCCAAAGCCCCGCACACAGAACCGGGAGCAGAATATATATCATCCAGCGCTTCATATTGCCAAAACAATGTTATTGTAAGGAATAGTGTCTACTGAACGGTGACAGTTACTAATTAAGGCCCCGCGGTGGACCGGTTCTATTTACAACGCAAAAGGTGACTGTCACCAATTACGGAGTCGAGGGAGCGCTGCGACCGAGACTCGTAGATTGGTGACTGTCATCCTTTTGGATTCGTAGAATAGAACCGGTCCTGGGATGCTCCAGGGGCAGCCCTCTGCGCCAAAATTCGTAGAACTTGTCCCGACGCGTCGGGATTTGCTGAACGGTGACAGTCACTAATCTACGAACCTCGCCCTTCGGGCTCGCTTCCGTAATTAGTGACAGTCACCTTTCCCCAGTTATCCTGTGTATCTTCCGCGCCAGCCGCAGGTTCTCCTCCAGCCTGTCAAGCGGCAGCATATTCTCCCCGTCCGACGGGGACGTGCGCGGCCGCGGGTGTGTCTCCACAAACAGCGCGTCGCAACCGACCGCGACGGCGGCGCGTATCATCGCCGGCACGAACTCGCCCTGTCCGCCGCTCGCCTCTCCCCTGCCGCCGGGCAACTGCACGCTGTGCGTCGCGTCGAAAACAACCGGACAGCCCAGCGCGCGCATAATAGGCAACGAGCGGAAATCCACGACCAGATTGCCGTAGCCGAAGGTTGTGCCGCGCTCGGTCAGAAGAATCTTTTTGTTGCCGGTGCTCGCAATCTTGTCGACTATGTTCCCCGTTTCGGACGGCGAAAGAAACTGTCCCTTCTTCACGTTCACGGGCTTTCGCGTGCGACCCGCGGCCAGGAGCAAATCCGTCTGCCGGCAAAGGAAGGCGGGTATCTGGAGCAGGTCAACGACGGCCGCCGCGGCTTCCGCCTGCTCCGCCGAATGCACGTCCGTTGTCACGGGCAGGCCCGTGCGCTCCTTCACCTTTCGGAGTATGGCGAGGCCTTCTTCGAGTCCCGGCCCGCGATACGAGCGCACCGACGAGCGGTTCGCCTTGTCGTACGACGCCTTGAAGATAACGGGCATCCTGATGCGGCGGGCGATTTTTGCGATGTGCTCCGCGATGGCCAGCGTCAACTTCTCGCTTTCAATCACGCACGGCCCGCATATCGCGACAAGTTCGCCCGCGCCCACAACAACCCCGGGCGCAATTCTCACCGGCTTCACTTTCTTTGCTTTCATGTCACGCTCCAGAGGAGTCTGTTGATATCCGTATTGAGACGGTGACAGTCACTAATCTACGAATATAATGAAAGGCTTGCAAGCGCAACTCTCACAGCGGACACAACCTGTTTCAAGTTTCAAGTTACAGGTTTCAGGTAAACCGTTTCCCGCTACCTGAAACTTGAAACCTGAAACCTGAAACTTCTCTTACGGTTACAATTGTTCGCATCCCTGGCCGCCCGTACGGGCGGCTCGGGCGGGCAGGCGGAGTCACCGATGTTAGCGCAAGGTCACTCATCAAGGATTTATAACAATTCTGACCGCCCCGGGCACAACTTTTATTTCGAGCGGCAGATAGCCTATGAAATCGCCGTCCACCTGGTACGGCACTTTTTCATTCGCTTCGAGCACGATGTGCCTGCCGCGCAGGAACTTCACGCCGCGTCCCCAGACCCGCTTGAAGAGAAGCGCCCGGGCCATATATCCGGCGATATGCCGGCGCGCAGCCTTTTCAACGACAAGTATGTCGAGCAGCCCGTCGCTCCTGTCGGCGTGCGCGACCAGTATCAGCGGCCCGCCGTACTCGCGGGCGTTTGCGACCTCGACGAACGTCGCCTCGTCGGTGATTTTCTCCCCGTCAACGGTCAGGCTGAATGGATAAAACGGGTACCGGAAGAGCGTCACCAGCGAGGGCAGGCAATAGGACAGTTGTCTCAGGGTCCCCTTGCGGGCGAGCGCGACCCGCCGCGCCACCTCTCCGTCCAGGCCCGCCCCTGCCAT
>JBDRIB010000107.1:0-13258 GCA_043816375.1 Planctomycetota bacterium
CACCGGCAAGGAATTGGTCGCCCGCGCAATCCACTTCACAGGCATACGGAAGGACAAGCCGTTTATTGCCGAGAACTGCGCCGCGCTTCCCGAAAGCCTTCTGGAGAGTGAACTCTTCGGCTACACAAAAGGCGCCTTCACCGGCGCCGACCGCGACAAGAAGGGGCTCTTTGAACTGGCGCACGAAGGGACGCTGTTTCTCGACGAGATAGGTGACATGAGCGCCGGCATGCAGGCGAAACTCTTGCGCGTGCTCCAGGACGGCCAGTTCCGCCCCATCGGAGGCAAGGAGCCGGTAAGGACCGACGTGCGGATTCTGACCGCCAGCAACAGGAATCTCACTGCGCTCGTAGAAGAAGGCAAGTTCCGCGAAGACCTGTTTTATCGGCTGAACGTTATCAGTATAACGATGCCTCCCTTGCGCAACAGGAAAGAGGACATACCGCTGCTCGTGGAAACACTGGCAGGCGAGGTGGCGAAGCGGGAAAAGGCAAAGCCGATGAAGTTCGTCACGGGCGCGATGCGCAGGCTGCTGCTGCACAACTGGCCCGGCAACGTAAGAGAATTGCAGAACGTGATAGAAAAGACATTTGTCGTTACCTCGGGTAAGGTCGTCAGCGAAGCCGACGTTGAGATGAGCCTGCCGACAGAACAATCGACGATTGAAACCGCGGGGGTCCCCGTGGAACTCGGCTTCAAAAAAGGCTGCGAGCAATTTGCCAGGGATTATCTCGTGCGGCTCCTTCGCGAGGCGAAAGGCAACGTTACCCGTGCCGCGGCTGCAGGCAAGATAACGCGCCAGCATATGCATTACTTCCTCCGGAAGTATTCGATAAATTATTCCCAACCCAACGACAAGCCCCGGAAGACCAATTCCGAATAGAAAGAAAATCTTTCCCCTTTTTGCCTACTGAAAGAATCTCTTTCACATTCTCTGTTCCCCCGTCGAGACTCCTTGGTCTAAGTCATTGTATTTGAGACTATTACCAATTGCCGCCCGGGAAATCGATTGGCACGCCATATGCGTAAGCAACCAAGGATGTATGTGTCTGCCAATAAGGTGTGAACACTATCTATCTCCATACAGAATGAGCGGGGTGCTCCGGGATGCCGTTGGTATCAAGGGGTGCTTCGAAAACAATCGGGAGCGGAACCCGAGAAAACATAATGGCAGATGGGAAGGAAGGTATGAGAAGATTATCAGAACAAAGACCGCTATTGCAAGTAGCGGGGACAAGAACCTAATTCCACTACTAAACAATGAAAGGAGGTGATGAATTAACGAGAGGGTGTAATCGGTTTTTGATAATATGCTGGTCGAACACTTTAATTGCAGGGCGCGGTGAGTGACAGCAAGAGTACTCTATTTAGTCTAGACATGCTGTTACCAAAACGCCCAAATAGTCAACAACACATTTTGTATGGAGGTGGATAATGGCTAAGCATTTTACAACCATTACGATTATTGCAGTATTTTCAATTCTCTGGATTTCTTCAGCAGCACTTTCAGTACCTGACGCTGAGCTACCGTTTGCCAATCCGCAACCGGTTTACACGTTCGACTGGACCTTCGGATTGGGAGGTGCGGGCCAGGACATCAACGGGAACTGGATCGAGACCGGCCTGAACCCCCATATCGGCCAGTCTGCTGCGGACGGACTCAATTACTCAAACAGCGCCCAGAATTACTGGACGTCCCTCAGCGGCGGGGTAAACGGCTTTTCGCTGACCAACAACATCGGCGACTGGCTGGATGCCATCGGCACCGGCCAGGCGGCCATCCACTACGCCATCCGTGAGGACTACGGCGTCAGCGTCGACAACAGTGACGTTATCAATTTGACCGCCGCTGGAGTCGAGACGAAAGTCATAGATGGGACCGACGACTTCGCCCTCGCTGGAGGCGACGACGTCACCGCGCTTGACTGGAACGTCGATTTCGACGACGAACCCCTGGTCTATAACCACTCCGGCTCGACTACCTTGGCTGGTTACTTGGCCCAAGGTTACGTCTGGAGAAACCAGCACGACGAAACCGTCTATATGACCTTTGGCGCGACGGGCCAAGTCGACGGAGCCGGTATCCAGACCGGCACCACCAGAGCCAATAAGACCTGGGCCGGCGCCACAAACGGCTATTATGCGGGCACCACTTACTACATCGACCCCGGCGATCCCAATGGAGTCGATGAGTATCTGCTCAACCCGACCTTTGACGGCACCAACTGGTTCTTGCCGGTTACGGTTAGTTCAACAACTTACGCCCAGCGCATGGACTTGCCGTACGACGGGGTCAACTATCCCGCGAGCAGCGGCTCGGCAATCCAGTGGTATGACGACTATGACCTGTATCTCGCCGGCGGCGGCATCGCCAATCCCGGCGCCTACGGCGTCAGCGGACGGTATATCCTGGAACGCGATGCGTTTCTCTATACGGGAGTCGGGACGGGTTATGCGCACCACGCCGACATATGCTACGAGGCAAGGACCTACGAACCCTTAGGCAACGCCGACGGGCCCACATCGCCTTACCAGTGGCTCTACGACGCCTCGGGCGATATGTACAACCCGACCGACGGCAGCGGCCTCCCGGCCGATACGGAGCTTCAGCGAGCCTCCAAGCTTGTCGACGCGCATCCGTATTGGGTGAATGACGACTCGCCGACGGGGAGCGCGTCGCCTGACATTGAATACAGCACAGATGGCCTCATCTGGAGAGGCACGGCAACTCTCGGCAGCCGCGAGGGCGTTATTACCGACGGCCTTTTCGTGGAATCGTGGAAGCTGGCGGGTATGATGCTCGGCATGGAGTTCTGGAGCAGCGGTTATGCCTGGGATGCCAAGACAGGCCAAGTCGTCGACCTTGGATCTTCAGGAGACGTGCTCTGGGATATCTCTTGGTACACGAGGCTCCCCGTCTGGACTTGGAACAGCACCTCCAGCCAGTGGGAGCTGCCGACCACCTATAACCAGGGCGATCCCGATATTATGGACCGTCTGCACATCTGGGACTGGCTTCCCAACGAGTCCGGGACTCCGGTCGCCGGCTACGACGCGCTCAACAACTTTATGAAGTTTGTCTTCGACATAGACGCGCTGGTCGTTGAGGACGTTGACGACGACGGCGAGTTCGATGTGGGGGATGACTATGTCCTGTTCTCCGTTGTTGACGATGGCCTGTACAACATGTACAACGTATGGGGCACAGACATCGGCGACGATGACGCGTTCTTCGCCGGTCAATACTTCGACGGCGACACCATCTTCATGTATGACGGGACGAGTGTCACCACGTTCTTCGACGCCGAAGCAGGCATCTTCTTCGGGCAGTCGATAGATACGGCCACGGGCTATGGAACGGGACAGACCCTGTGGTCGATGTACAACATCTATGACCTTGACGCCCTTGACATCGGCATCCTGCCCGAGCCTTCCACCATCTTCCTGATGATTGGAAGCGCAAGCGGGCTGGCCGTGGTCGCAGGCGTTATGCGCAGAAAAATGCGCTAAGGCTTGAGTCAGGGATTTCCTTCGGGAATCCAGAAAGGCAAAAAAACCGGGCGGTTCATTGTGAACCGCCCGGCTTGTTTTTTATTCGCAGAAACTGGAATGCCAGGTACGCGTATTCTTGAATACAATGACGTATTTAGTCGCATTTTCTATTGTTATGCGGTATGGTGCCTCCGGACCTGACCAGGGTAATTGGTATGAAGTTTTCGGACATCATGCCATTGACCGTCAGGACGCGCGGCTTTTTCATAATATCAGTCACCTCTCCCGGAGAGAAAGACAAAATGAACGAAGACAGCATCGAAGCGGCGCTGGTTCTGAATATGACCTACGGCCTGGGCTCGCGCACGTTTATTAAACTGCGCGATCACTTCGGCTCGGCCGAGTCAATCCTGCGCGCCTCGAAGAGGGATTTGCAAAAGGTGCCCGGCGTGCGAAGCGACCTGGCAAAGCGCATCATCGAGACGCGCAGGGCCGCCGACGTGAAACAGGAAATCGCGCTGGCCGAACAGCACGAAGCGCGCATCATCCCCCACTGGTCCGACGAATATCCCGAATCGCTCCGACACATCCACACACCGCCGATACTCCTTTACGTAAAGGGCGAACTCCAGAAGACCGACGCGCTCGCCGTCGCAATCGTCGGCGCGCGGCGGTGCAGCCTGTACGGCAGAAACCAGGCCGAACGCATCGCGTTCGAACTCGCAGCGCGCGGGTTCTGCATAGTCAGCGGGATGGCGCGGGGTATCGACGGCGCGGCGCACGACGGCGCGCTAAAGGCCAACGGGCGCACAATCGCCGTGCTCGGAACGGGCCTGGCGACAGTCTATCCGCGCGAACACAGGAAACTCGCGGAAAGGATATGCGAAAACGGCGCGCTGGTCAGCGAACTGCCTATGGCGACGCCGGTGGTCGGGTGCAACTTCCCGCCGCGCAACCGCATCATAAGCGGTATGTCGATGGGAGTCGTCGTCATCGAGGCATCGCGAAGGAGCGGCTCGCTGATAACCGCAACGTGGGCGCAGGAACAGGGCCGCGAAGTCTTCGCCCTGCCCGGCAAAATCGACAGTCCGCTTTCGATGGGGCCGCACAGGTTGATTCAGGACGGCGCGAAACTCGTCGCCGACGTCGGCGACATCATCGACGAACTCGGCGCGGCCGGAAAGAAACTCGACACGGAAGAGGCCCAGCAGACCCTCTTCGAAAAACAGATGGAAGGCCTGAACGAGCGCGAGAAAATGATAACCGACGTTCTCGAACGCGACGAAGCGAAAGGAATAGACGAAATCGCCGACGAAGCCAAACTCCCCGTCTCCACCGTAATGAGCACCCTCACCGTCCTGCAGGTCAAAAAAATCATCAAAGACATCGGCGGCAAGCGCTTCGTCCTGGGATAAATCGAGAGATGTATTATCCGCCCTGCGGCTTCCGCGAAAATCCGTGTTCATTCGCGTATATCTCAAACCGTGAACTAAAGGGGTCAGACCCCTTTAGTTCACGGTTTCGGTCAGGGGCTGAGTTTATGCGTGTCTTCGAGTCTTTTGAGAAGTGCGGTGTTGCGCTTTTCGCTGGTGGATGTGCCTTTTGCGGTGTCGTATTTTGCCTGCTCTCCGGGTCCGCTCTCGCAGACGTAGTTCGTTACCCGGCGCGGACGGATGGAGCGCATCCGGAACCGCATTCCCCCGTCGGGGAGGGGCTCTCTGGCGACCAGGTCAACCAGTCCGAAGCCGAGTTTTCCCTGCGGACTGCGGCTCGTCAGTTCGAAGGCGATTTCGACGGAGAAAACTCCCCGCTCGTCGCGGCCAAAGACGCAGGCCCAGCATTCCCGCTCGCCGTCGGCATCTAATTGGTGGGAATCCGGTTCAATTTTCGGCTTTCCGGTTTTTATTGCTGCGAGCAGTCCGTCAAGGCGCGCCTTGTCGCCGAAGAAGTCCTTCTCGCTTTCGACTATCTCGACGGCCAGTTCGCGCAGTTGTGCTATCCGCTGCTCTTCCATTTCCGCGCGCCTGCGGTCGGAGACGCAGGCGGAGACTGATATGAGTACTGCCAGAAAAGTTGATAAAACAAGGATGCGCTTCATTATCGAGCCCCTCTCAAAAAGGTCCGGGATGCGGTGACGGTCGCACTGTAAAGTGTCAGTTTGGAATAGATTTCAGTTTGGATTCGATTTCGCTGCGGAGTTTTTCCTCGGGGTTCAGTTCGAGCGCCTTGCGGAAACTTGCCGCGGCCCCGGCGTTCTCTTTCCTGTGAAGATGTATGAGTCCGACCATATAGTGGACGGAGGCGTTGCCCGCGCCGCTGTCGATAATGGCCTGCAGGTCTTCCAGCGCCCTGGCGAGGTCTCCGACGGAGTAGTTCAGTCTCGCCCTTTCCCATCGATAGAGAGAATTTTCCGGAACCAGTTCTATCGCCGTGTTAAGGTCCTGCGCGGCGAGGTCCTTCCTTTCCAGTACAATGCGGGCGAGAGCGCGATTGTAGTAGGCTTGCGCGTTGTCCGGCGCAAGTTCAATGGCCCTGGAAAAGTCCTCCACTGCTGAGCGGTAATCGCCGGTGATAAAGCGGTACGTACCGCGCTCGTTGAAGACATACGGCAGGGTCGGGAAGTTCTCGACGGCGCGCGAGTAACTTTCTTCCGCCTTCAGGGGCTGTTCGTCGTACAGATAGTATTTTCCGATGGTGTGGTGCACAAGGTAGTGGTAGGGATTTCTCCGGAAGGCCTCGATGCAGTCCTGGAGCGCGTAATTCAGGTTGCCCAGTGCCAGGTGCACGGCGGCGCGGTCGGAGTAGTGTTCGAAGCAGTCGGGTTGGGCGGTGATGGCCTGGCCGAGCAGCGCCAGCGCCTCGCCGAGCATTTTCTCCCGCTTTTTACCGTCCTTCTCGTTGCCCGCCTCGGTCGCAATAATCAGGGCGCGGGCCGAGAGCAGGCGGTCGTCGCGGGCGTCCAGCGCGGTTGCGGAACGGATGTCCGCCTGCGCCTTGTCGAACATCCCGCGCATCGCGTGGCACCGCGCGCGCTGGGCATAGAAGCGGGCGGAGCGCGGGTCGAGTTTCAGCGCGGCGTCGAGCGCTTCGCAGGCTTCTTTCATCTCGAGAAAGGTGCGGTGATACTCCGCTTTCAGAAAATATGCATCCGGCTTTTTCGCATCGAGTTTCAGCGCGCTCTCGATATCCTTCAGCGCCTCTTCATATCTTCCGATGCTCATCAATGCCTCGGCGCGCCCGAGGAATTCACCCGCGTCCTCCGGAAGGACGTTCAGTTTTTCAAGCACGGTCATCCGGCGCAGCGCCTCGGCCGAACGCCGCGAGAGCGGGTTGAAGAGCAGCGAGCGCGAGTAATGCTCGCGCGCCCTGTCGTACAGTCCGCTGTCCTCGCACCACTGGCCGAGTTTGTACACCAGGTTCGCCGCCTCCATATTCGTTGAATCCTTCATGAGGTGATATTCCTTGCGGAGGCGGCCGGTTTCCTCGCCGGGGTCCGGCAGGGACGGCTCGATAACGGCCTTGCCCTGTTCGGAGATTACCTTCAGCAGCGGCGTATCGTTGCTCTCCGGCACGGCAAGGACGATAAAGCCGAGTTCGCGCGAAGGCTCCTCGTCAACGGCCAGTTTTGCGTGGCGTTTCAGGTTGATTATGGTTTCGCCGCGCTCGGCGATTTCCTCGCAGTCCAGCGGCACGCAGGTCTCAATGACGGCAGGATGTCCGAATATGACAACGTACCGGTAGTGTTCGAAGACGCCTTCTTTCTCTTTGGCGAGCGATTTTTTCAGCGAATCGTCGATGCGCGGGAATTTTTTCTTCATTTTCTCGTGAAGCGCGTCGAGTTGCTCTTCGCTGCGAACGTCGTAGAAAAAGATTCGTATCACGGGCAGAGGCTTTTCCGCGCCGGTCTTAATCCTGCCGCGAGCCGCCTCGCGCATAATCGGCGGCGGTCCCGCCTTTTTGTCTTCCGCAAGGATGTTCTCCTGCGCGGCGGACGCGAAGAGAATCACTCCCGCCAGAAGCAGCAAAACACCGGGTTTTTGCAGGAATCTGATAATTCGCATTGCTCCATCTCAAACAGGTTTCAGGTCTCAAGTTTCCCTGGCCGTAAAGACCGAGCCTTTACGGCTCGGGCGGGCAGGTTTCAGGTGAAAACAGCCAGCCCCGACAAACGGCGTCGGGACTTCGCTTCGCAGGCAACAGAATCTTGAAAACTCGACAACTTACTTTGTCCCTTTGTTCCTTGTCTTTTATCATCCGCAGAAGTCGAGAATGATGGCGGCCATTACCTTGGCGAAGTCCACCATCTCGTCAATGGCGATGTATTCGTTTGCGATATGGGCGATGCCGTTGTCGCCGCAGGAATAGCCGACCGCGATGATGCCCTTTTCAATCAACTGCTTGCAGACGGTCGTGCCTGCCATCCCCATCAATTCCACATCGATGCCGAGCACGTCCCTCGCGTTCTTCTGAATCAGTTTCACAAGCGGCTCGTCCGTGCTCACGAGGAACGGAGGCAGGTTTTCGAACCGGCTGCATTCGAGTTTCGAGCCCGGGCAGGCCGCAGTCGTTTCCTCAACGAGCGCGTTCATTTTTGCGATTATTTCGTCGGCGCTGGTTCCGGGCAGGTAGCGGAAGTCAATCTCGACCTCCGCGCGCCCGGGCACGATGTTGACGGCCGCGCCGCCCTTGATGATGCCGACGTTTGTCGTCGGCGGAGAGAACAGTTCGTGTTCGGCCCCCTCGAAGGCCGCGTTCCTGAAGCGATTCAGGAATTCGACGAGCGGCCAGATTGCGTTGAAGCCCAGGTCCGGCGTCGATGCGTGCGCCTGTATGCCTCGGCTCTCGACCTTGACGCGCACGAGACCCTTCTCGCCGACGCTGATGCGGCGCATATTGTTCGCGATATCGGGGATAATCGCCGCGTCGGCCTCGACAAGATTTTCCTTCACAAGGTAGTCCAGCCCCATCGCGGAGCCGCGTTCCTCGTCCGCCGCGCCGACAAGCACGAGCGAGCCGTTCATCTCGCTCTCGCGCCCCTTGAGGAACTTCGCGCACAGCAGCATCACCGCCAGTTGTCCCTTGTTGTCCACCGTGCCGCGTCCGTAAACCCGTCCGTCCCTGATGGTCGGCTTGAAGGGCTCGGTATCCCATCCCTCTCCGGCGGGCACGACGTCGAGGTGCGCGGCGACGAGCAGCGCGGGGCGGCCGCGGCCGACCGTGGCGACGACGTTTGTGCGGCCGGGTTCTTTTTCGTAATCGGCGAACGTGATGCCGTTTTCATCGAGGAATTCGTGCATAACCCTCGCCGCGCGCTCTTCGTTACCGGGCGGGTTTGTCGTGTCCTTTTCTATCAGGCGGCAGAGAAGATGCGTCATCTCTTCCCGCGAATCGTCGAAAAACTTCAGGTCTTCCTTTTTCATTGTTGCGTTTCTCCCGGTCTGTACCTCAGATTATTTTCGGTTGTCTTGCAGATGAAACACAAAAGGTGACTGTCACCATTACGGAGCGCAGCCCCGATTTATCGGGGCCAGCTCGTAGATGGTGACTGTCACCTTTTGTGTTTCGCACTGACATTGATGACAGTCACCATAAGATACTGTTTTGCAAAGGCGGCTTCAATAATTCCGCACGCCTACAGCAGTTCGGCGGCAAGCGACGCGAGAACGCTGCGCTCGCTCTTCGTGAGCGTGATATGCGCGAAAAGGTTCTGGCCCTTCATTCGCTCCGCGACGTACGTCAGGCCGTTGCTGCTCGAGTCGAGGTAAGGATTGTCGATTTGATACGGGTCGCCGGTCAGCACGAGTTTGGTGCCTTCGCCCGCGCGGCTGATTATCGTTTTTACTTCGTGCGGCGTGAGGTTCTGCGCTTCGTCAATGACGACGTACCTGTCGGATATGCTGCGGCCTCGGATGTAGGTCAGCGCCTCCAGCACGATTGAGCCGCGCTCTAGCAGCATATCGATACGGCGCTCGGGTTCGCTTTTGGGCGAGCCGAGTTTGAGGATGAATTCCAGGTTGTCGAAAATCGGCTGCATCCAGTTCTCCAGTTTCTCTTCCTTGCTTCCCGGCAGGAAGCCTATATCGCGCCCAAGCGGCATTATGGGGCGGCTGACGAGCATCGTTTCGTAGCGCTTTTCGTGCATAATTTTTTCCAGCCCGCAGGCGAGCGCGAGCAGGGTCTTGCCGGTGCCGGCCTGTCCGATAAGCGTGACCAGGCGGATGCGGTCGTCCATAAGGAACTCGAGCGCGAAGGCCTGTTCCCTGTTGCGCGCGCTGATGCCGAACACGGCCGCGTCCTGCGTTTTCAGCGGGACGACCGTCTTTTCGGGGTGCATATACATACCGAGCGCGGTGTGTTTGGGGTCGGCTTTATCGACGAGCACGACGCCCTGGTAGGGGTAGAGTTCGTCGGAGACGGGGAATTTCCCGTCTGCGAAAAACCTGTCCACGTCTTCGCCCCCGACCCTGATTTCCTTCCAGCCGCTGTACAGTTCGTCGAAGTTGACCGTCTGCTTTTCGAAATCGACGGCATTCACACCGAGCGAATCGGCCTTGATTCGCGCGTTGATGTCCTTTGAGACGAAGATGACCTTGCGGTCGCCTTTCTGCATCAGCATCCAGGCGGTGGCGATGATTCTGTTGTCGGCCTTGTCGGCCAGGTCGATGCAGGAGGCGTCGCGGCATTCGAAACTCACGCGCACCTTCCCGCCGCTCTCCTTGTTGACAACGCCGTCGCGGAGGTTGCCGCGGCGGCGAAGTTTGTCGAGCGTGCGAATCACCCTGCGGGCGTTGCGCCCGGCTTCGTCCATGCCTTTCTTGAAGCCGTCGAGTTCCTCGATCACATCGAACGGGATGACGACTTCGTTGTCGTCGAACGAGCGCAGCGCGTCGGCGTTGTGCACCAGGACGTTGGTGTCGAGGACAAAAATCTTGGGCGACTTGCCGGCCTTATTGTCGGCAGGTCCGGAGCCTTGAGGGGATTTGTCGGCATTCTTGTTTTCAGGCATTGTTTTCTCGCGGTTATTTTGCGGTAACAAACACTAACCTGTGATTATAACGAACGGTTCGTAAGCACAGCTCTCACAGCGGAAATGGCCTGTTTCAAGTTGCAGGTTACAGGTTTCAGGTAAACCGTTTTCCGCTACCTGAAACTTGAAACCTGAAACCTGAAACTTCTCTTACGTTGACAGTCACTTGTCGTGCTATTCGCTGTGAGGGGGGAAGATGGTTTTGAGCAGGTCCTTGACCTGTTCGTAACTCATCGACGCGACGTCTTCCCGCTCCAGCGTCTTTACGAGAATGGCGCGCACGGCATCCCTGATTTCCTCCGAATTGCCGGAGGCGGGGTTTAGCGCTTCCACAATCGCGTAGTGCATCGTTTTTCTGTTGCGATTGAGTTCGGCCTCGATTTTTTCGCGCGCCAGTGCGGCGCGCTCCGGGTCGGAGGGGTCGAGCCCCTTTACGCTCTCCGTGAGGGCCTTCTTTGCATCTTCGAGGAGTTTGGGGGCCTTTGCGAGGAGTACCTGCGTGTCCTCGGCGATTTTTTTTGCCGAGGCGGGGACATCATCCTTCGCGGCCTGTCCCACGGCGCCGTCGTTCTCGATAAGAAACTCGAACCACCCGTCGGCGAGCAGCGTTGCCACGACGTTTTTCAAGGCCGTCCACGCGGCGGTCTTCGTCTTTTCGTTCTTGTCGGGAATCTGGCTGCCGAGCAGATACGTGAAGGCGTCGCGTCCGCCTACCGCGCCCAGCGTGGCCAGCGCCGTTTCGGTCAGCGTCTGTCCCGTGGGGGGATTGTCATTCGGGTCAACGGCGTCGGGATTCTTTAACGCCTCGATGATAATCTTTTCCGTCCGGGGGTTCTTCAGTCTGTCGAAGGCGTTCAGCACGGCCAGTTTTACGTCCCTGTCGATTCCTTTGGTCAGGCGGCTGTTGAGCAGGCCGGACACGCCCTCGTATGTCGCGCCGTCGATTTCGATTCCGCCGGAGTATGCGAGGCTTGCCAGCGGCCTGGCAATGTCGGGAGCGACGCTCGCGTCCCTGAGGAGGGTTCCGCCCAGTATTACCGCCATTTCTCCTTTCTGCTTCTCCGTCAGTTTCAGGCCGCCGTTCTGCTCAAGGACGGGGGCGATGCTGTATGCAACCCGCTTGCGGAGTTCAATGTCTTCCGGGTCTTCCGACGCTTTTTCTTCGAATCGGAGCAGTTCGACGAGTTTGCTCAGGCCGTCGTAGGTTCTGAGGCCGGCGCCGAGTATTTCCACGGCCGTCAGGCGGCGCCTGTGGCCGGGGCCTTTGATTGCGTCGCTCATAGCGTCGCTCAGGCGTTTCAGCAGTTTCTCGTCCACCTCCAGTTTGCCGGTCGTGCTTCTGACGTTGTCGATGACGGTTTTGAGCGCTTCAAGCGACAGGTCCTTTACCGATTCATCCTCGGTGTCGTCAAGGTAACGGTCGAGTATCGGGCCGACGCTGCTGACGTGCTGCCTTACACTGGCGCCCTTGTTCGCGAAATATGCCAGGACGGCCCTGCGCACTTCGATTTCGTCGGACGAGAGAAGCGCATTGAGGTACGGCATGACCCTTTCGAACTGTTTTTCGTCGGGCGGGGCCTTGATGGCGCCTCGACCGCGGCCTTTACCACGCCGGGGTGGTGTTCTCCGTATTTTTCGGAAGGCGTGAGTTTGGAAGACGAGTCGTTAAAGGCCTTCATTGTGTCTTCGAAGGCCGGTTTATCCTTCAGCACCTTGATTAGTTCCTCGGCGTTGTTGCGCTGCAGTGCGCGTATGAAATCACGCGCGAAGTCTTTGTCCTTGTTTTGTTTCCACCATTCTTCCCACTTACTCTTTTCCGTTCCAAAATTGCGGAAGGTTATCTTGTGCAGGCTGGCAACACAGGCCTTTGTCACGGACGGGCTGTGTCCCTCGAGCATTTCGATGAGATGGGGGACGGCATCCTTTTTGGCCAGCGTTCCGAGCGCCTTTACGATTTCTATGCAGACCGCATCATTGATTCGATTGCTTTTGTTAAGCGCCGCGATGAGGTCTTCACAGGCCGATTCGCTGCCGGAGTTCCCGATGATGCGCGCGGCGGCGGTACTGACACGGTCGGGGCTCTTTCTGTTTTTCAGCGCTTCAAGAACCGCTTTGTACAATCCGCCGGAACCCCTTCTCACATTTCCGGTCAGCGCTTCCTCCGCGGCGCTGCGGATGCCGTCGTCGGTCCCGTCCAGTCTTGCGATGACCTTTTGGACAAGCGGTTCGGGGATTCCCTGCGTGCCGAGGGCGTTCAGGACGGGTTTCGCCGTCTGGGGGTTCTGCTGGTCGAGCGCCTCTTCCAGCGGTTTCAGCGCTTCCGACTTGCCGTTGTTGAAATGGATGATGAGGGCGGTGGCGGCGGACAGTCTTTGTGCGTCCGTTGCTTCCGGGTTGCGCAGTATTTCGGCGTTCATTTCAATGTCATCGCCGGGCTGGGCGGCGGCGTCGGGCGGAATGCCGAACGCCGCAACCGCAATAATCACGGTCGCAACAAACAGCCTTGCCGTCTTCGATTGCCTGCCTGTCATCCGTCCTCACCGATGACGCATTGCGCAGCGAAAATCGCTGCCGTATCAAAACGCCGGATGAAAAATAGGACCCGTCGGTACTAGTCTAACTTTCGCAGTTTTTCTTGTGCTGGCAGGTCTCGCAGGCCGCCTCGCCTTTCGAGGCCGCCTTGCTCTTCGAGGCCGCGTCGCCCTTCGAGGCCGCCTCGCCCTTCCTCTTGTAATCGGT
>JBDRIB010000108.1:0-3713 GCA_043816375.1 Planctomycetota bacterium
CAGACAACCACATATGTTATGGCAATCATCACGGCAAAGAGGACCAGCATAACGGGCAGTTTCCGCCGCCACATTCCGACCGTGAAAGATTTCCTGAAGCGGACTTCCATCGAAGAGCCGTCAACCAGCCGTATAAATGCGACAATCAAGAAAACCGGCAGCATCAGCAGACCGGAGAATTTAGCCAGCAGCGCCAACCCCAGCGTTACTCCGGCCAGCGCCGCGCTCAGCGGCGTGAGCCGCCGCAGAGCCCTGTCAAAACAGAAAAGCGAAAGAAGCACAAAGAAAGCAATCGGGACGTCCGTATTTGCAAGGCGGCCGTGCGCGATGAAGTTCGGGCTGAAGGCGAACAGGAAAAGCGCGAACAGGCCGGCGGCGTTGCCGTACATCTTTCGCGCCCAGAAAAACACCAGCAGCCCCAGACAGAGCGACAGCGCGACCATCGGCAGCCTTCCCCAAAAGAGAATAGTATCGGCATCATTCCCCTTTCTTCCGCCGAAGAAAAACTCCCGGCCGTACGTCCATTCATCGCCCGTTTGCCACGACCTTGAGTCGAAGGCGCCATCGAGGTTGTGAAACAACAGGGGCACAGCCGCAATCATTTTCCCCAAAGGCGGGTGTTCAGGATTCATCCGGAAATCACCCATCTTAAGGTAGGAGTAACCGGCCGGCAGGTGAGCAATCTCGTCAAAGGTCGTGCATTTCTGGCGCATACTGGTTATCGCCTGCGCGGCAAAGGCCCCGAGCAGCAGGACCACTGCAACGGCTACGGGCCAACCTTTGACATGAGCGGCCAGCCAGTCCGGCCCGGACTTGACCGGCGGTGGACGTTCTTTCACGTGCCTGCCCTTCACTCCGCGGGCAGGTCCGGCATCCTGGACTTCCCCATGCCGGACATTCCTGTGCTTTTTCTTCGTCATAATGGAGATTAGTCTAGCAGACGCGAGAATGGAATCAAGTTAGATTCAGTCTCCGGGCACAAATCTCCCCGCGAGCGACATAAAAGTCATTGCGCGCTTTCTGACGTTTGAATTATAATCCTCAACCGTTATTTGACCACATCGACACGATTTGGAACCAGATGAACAAATCGAAGAAATATTATGGAATTCTTCCAGTTGTCGCGCTGTTGCTGATTTCACTGGCGGTTTTCCGGCAGGTCGTCCTGCATCCGAACTACCTGATGACCTCCGGAAAGGGCGACCTGGCCGACCTCTATGCACCTCGGAAGCGCTTTCAGGTTGAAGATGCCCGCGCCACCGGCGAGTTAACCCTGTGGGACCCGTACTCCGACTGCGGTGCGCCCGTGGCGGGCAATATACAGAATGCGACATTCTATCCTTTCTACATATTCTTTTACATCCTTCCGAGCGACGGCGCTTTTGGCTTCATCATTCTTTTGAACTTATTTCTCGGCGGTCTTTTTGCGTATCTCTTTATCAGGTCGCTGGGGCTCTCGGCAGGGGCTTCATTTCTCGGCGCTGCGGCCTATATGCTCAGCGGCGCGTGGGCCTGCAGGCTGTTCCCGGGCCACATTATGATATACAACAATTTCCCGTGGATTCCGCTGGGACTGCTTGGGGCGAAGAGGTTGTTCGAAACCGCAAGAGAGCGATGGAGCAAGGCTGTCTTCTGGGCGCTCATTATGTCACTGGCGCTCGCGTTGCAACTTCTTGGAGGACACACGCAGTATTTTGTCTATTCAACGCTGATACTTGCGGTCTTTTGCGTCTATGAAGCGATAAGGGGAAGCGCCGGCGCAAGAAGCATTCGCCCCGCCGCGGGGCTTGTTCTGGCGGCACTCGCAGCGGCGTTCGCTCTGGCGCTTGCAATGATACAGTTCCTTCCGGCATACGAGTTCTCGGAATACGTGCTCGGCGAAGAGGGCCGTGACATCGCATATGCGGCCAGCGGGGGAAGTTTCTCTCCGGACCGATGGATAACCGTGTCCCTGCCTGACTACTTCGGCAGCCCGGCGAACGAGACGTACTGGGGCGCAGAAACGTACTGGGAACTCGGCGCATACGCGGGGATACTGCCGGTAGTGCTTGCATTCGCGGCGGTCTTGCTGGTGCGGCGCGGATACGTGTGGTTTTTCTTCGGGCTGAGCCTGTTCATATTCCTTTATTCGCTCGGAAAGTACTCGCCGGTGTTCCAACTGTTGCAGCACATACCGTATATGTCCGTCTTTCGCTTTCCGGGGCGGATACTTGCCATGCTTGCCCTCCCGGTCGGCGTGCTGGCCGCATACGGGGCCGAGCACCTTCTTGCAGTCGCCGGCAAACCGCTCGGCAGCGCCCGCCTCTGGATTGCGGTGGTGCTGACGGTTTTGGTTATTGCAAGCCTTGCGGCCCTGCCTCTCGTCGGGCCCTATGAAAAACAACTTGAGCGGCGCTGGTCCGGACCGCTTGCGGAAAGACTCCCGCCGGATGCGCCGCTGTCCGGCGCACAGGGAGCGAACCTGCTTCGCAGTCGGATGGACACGCTGCACGATATGCTCGAGTGGGGATTTATCAGGCTGGCGATAATTCTTGCGGCAGGGGCGGCGCTTTTCTGGACCGCATCGTTTACCGGCGGCAAAAAGTGGCTTGTCTGGGTCGCCGGCGCAATTATAGTAATCGACCTGGGCACACACGCCGCAGGTTTTGTTCAGACAAATCGCGTCGAAAAGATTTATCCGCCCGGCTACTTCCTCTTTTCCGCCCTGCCGGACAATCAGGACGGAAGCAGTTATCGTATCGCGCAGTACCACGTGCCCATCGATTACAAACAATTCCGCCGCAGGCGATACAATCTGACGGGCGGCGACATCGACTCAAGCGAACTCGAATACGTCAAAAAATATCTGAATAAGGCAGACATACGCACCAACGACCTTCACGGTGCCCTGAACATGAAGTATCATATCGACTACGCATCGAGAGAGAGCGACGGTTTTCCCTCGCGGCAAGTCGGAAATGTATATGTGGTTGAAAACACGGGAGACCTCGGTCGCGCCTTCGTGGTTCGCAACATCGTTCCGATACCGTCTTCCCGGCCGGAGAAGGCGCTCGAGACGCTTTTGTCGGGAAAGATAATGCGCGAGACTGCAACCGTAGAAGGCGAAATCGATTTCCCGCTCAACAATCCCGGCCGCTTCAAACAGGCCGAAATAATCGAATATCACGCCAATCAAATCAAGGTAAAGGTCAACCTGGAGCATCCCGGTCTGCTCGTGCTCAGCGAGATATGGTATCCGGACTGGAAGGCGAAGGACATACACAACGGAGTCGCGAAATTGAAAAAGGTTTACAAGACCAACTACGCCCTTCGCGGCGTGTTCCTCGAAAAAGGCGAGCACATCGTTGAGTTCCGCTACGACCCGCAATCATACAAAACAGGAAAACTGGTCACGTTTGTCTCGGTCGGCTTTCTTGCAATCGGGCTTCTCGCGACCGGCATCCTGTCCCGGCGCCCCACCCGGGAGAGACGCAAATGAAATCAGTCATACTTGCCCGGCGGGTGTGTGTCGGGTTCTTCGTGCTGCTTTTGCAGGCGTTCTGGCTTGCCGGTTGCGGAAACGACGGCAAAAGCGAATTAACGGTTTACACGGGCGCCGGTCTCACCGATGTGATGCAGGAAATCAGCCAAGAGTTCCAGAAAGAAAGCGGCGTGACGGTTCGCTGCAACTTCCAGCCGGCCGGAACACTGAAAGCGCAGATTGAACGCGGTGC
>JBDRIB010000109.1:0-6571 GCA_043816375.1 Planctomycetota bacterium
TAACGTGTAATAGCACGCCGCGATGCCCGGTGCCGGATGCCAAAAAAATTGGTGACAGTCACCAATTTATTGTGGGGGCAAACAGGGGGAAAATGTGATTCCAGGAGGGGGCGCTCTTCGCGGCGCCTTTCCTTTTTGCCGCATCCTTCCCCTGTATGCCGCTCAAAACCCCGCCCCGGCAGAAAATTTTTCCCGAAAAAAACCGCGATTTTTCCGTCGCTCGTGTGTCCTGTTAAGTAGGAAACGCTGTTTCCGCCCAATCTTTCATTGTTGTGGATACAAGAGTGCGCATTATGACAAATGCAAAAAGGAGTTCGTTAGTCTCCGTCCTCGCCCTTTCAGTGCGCTCCTTCGCCCTTCCCTCCTCGGCGGTCACAAAGGTTTCACAAAAGTTGACATATGATTGGATGTGGCTTATGAGACGTACAATTTTTTTGTGTGCGGCCTTCCTGGTCATTACGGGCGCGGCCCCCGCTTTGCTTACGGGCGCGGCGTACGCGGCCGAAACACCTTACGGACTGGCCTGGACGCGCCAATTGGGGACAAGCAGTGACGACTATAGTCATTCAGTGGCGATTGACGGTTCGGGGAACGCCTACATAAGCGGCTGGACCGAGGGCAGCCTCGGCGGCCCGAACGCGGGCCTCTTTGATGCGTTCCTGGCCAAGTACGACACATCAGGCTCCCTCCTCTGGACGCGCCAACTGGGGACAAGCAGTTCCGACTTCAGTGAGTCAGTGGCGATTGACGGTTCGGGGAACGCTTACATAAGCGGCGTCACCGAGGGCAACCTCGGCGGCACGAACGCGGGCAACTGGGATGCGTTCCTGGCCAAGTACGACACGGACGGCGTTGAACAATGGAAGCGCCAACTGGGGACAATCAGTACCGACCATAGTTATTCAGTGGCGATTGACGGTTCGGGGAACGCCTACATAAGCGGCTACACCTATGGCAACCTCGGCGGCCCGAACGCGGGCGGCGATGATGCGTTCCTGGCGAAGTACGACTCCGCAGGCTCCCTCCTCTGGACGCGCCAACTGGGGACAAGCGCTTACGACTATAGTCGTTCAGTGGCGATTGACGGTTCAGGGAACGCCTACATAAGCGGCTACACCTATGGCGACCTCGGCGGCCCGAACGCGGGCTTCGATGATGCGTTCCTGGCGAAGTACGACTCCGCGGGCTCCCTCCTCTGGACGCGCCAACTGGGGACAAGCGCTTACGACTATAGTCTTTCAGTGGCGATTGACGGTTTGGGGAACGCCTACATAAGCGGCTACACCAAGGGCGACCTCGGCGGCCCGAACGAGGGCTGGGAGGATGCGTTCCTGGCGAAGTACGACTCCGCAGGCTCCCTCCTCTGGACGCGCCAGCTGGGGACAAGCAGTACTGACAAAAATTGTTCAGTGGCGATTGACGGTTCGGGGAAGGCCTACATAAGCGGCTACACCTATGGCGACCTCGGCGGCCCGAACGCGGGCAACGCGGATGCGTTCCTGGCGAAGTTCGTGCCGGATGTAAGGCAGATAAGCACGGACACGGTGGACACTTCCTTCGACCCGAATGGTGGTGCGTTTGGGTTGGGAACCCTGCTCTTTGAACAGGACACGCCGATTGAAATCGATTATGACAACGGCCTGACAGAGGTTTTCGAAGACGGCTCCATTCAAATCTGGACAGACCTTTTTGACGACACCTCTTCGGGCGACCTCGCAAGCGGATATTTCAAAGGCGGTGAGTTCGCCATCTTCGACGACGACGATAATATTTTGCTCTCCGGAAACGTTGACTGGTTTTTGATGGGCGAGGTTTTCGACGATATGGGGTTTATGAGCGGGACGGGCCACCTTGTCGTCACCGGCGGGGATTTGATGGATAACTTCGGTACGCTGGCCGATGTATTCGACGTGACCTTCCGCCTCGACCCGATGGACATAGACGACTTCAACACCGCCTTCACCGGCGAGAGCGACCTGACCATAATTCCCGTCGTCGTCCCCGAGCCTTCCACCATTTTCCTGATGATTGGAAGTGCGAGCGGGCTGGCCGTGATTGCGGGCATTATGCGCAGGAAAACGCGATAACGCTCTGAAACCGGAACCATTCCAATCCGCACTTTGCCGGGTCTTCCGTGGAAAAAGGTTGACGGATAACCCCGCGTCTGATAATTTCATGTCGGCATACCACATTTCCTGCCACTACTGAGAGGGGCGACTATGAGTCAGATAGCGAAGGTCCACGCGCGGGAAATCCTTGATTCCCGCGGCAATCCTACAGTTGAAGCCGATGTCACACTGCGCGACGGCACCGGCGCGAGGGCCGCGGTGCCTTCGGGCGCCTCTACCGGAATGCACGAAGTGGTCGAGTTGCGCGACGGAGGCAAGCGTTACGGCGGCAAGGGCGTGCTGAACGCGGTCAACAACGTCAACACCGAAATCGCGTCAAAGGTAAAAGGCATCGACGCGACAAACCAGGCCGAAATCGACCGCATCCTTCTGGAACTCGACGGCACGGAAAACAAGGCACGCCTGGGCGCGAACGCTATCCTGGCGGTCTCGCTGGCCTGTGCCAGGGCCGCTGCGGCCTCGCAGGGCCTTTCGCTCTATCGCTACCTCGGCGGGCCGAAAGCAAAAATACTTCCGGTCCCGATGATGAACATACTCAACGGCGGCTCCCACGCAGACAATAATGTCGATTTGCAGGAGTTTATGATAATGCCCTTCGGCGCACCGACGTTTGCCGAAGCCCTTCGCATCGGCGCGGAGGTGTTTCACTCGCTTAAATCCGTGCTGAAGAAAAAGGGCCTGAACACGTCCGTCGGCGACGAAGGAGGATTCGCGCCCGATTTGAAATCGAACACCGAGGCCATCGAGGTCATACTCGAGGCAATAAAAGCCGCGGGTTACAAGGCGGGAAGTGACGTGATGCTCGCGCTCGACCCGGCGTCAAGCGAATTCTACAAAGACGGCAACTACATATTGAGCGCGGAAAAGGAGCCGAAGAAATCGTCCGCCGGGATGGTGGACTTCTACGCGGAATGGGTGGAAAAGTACCCGATATTCTCAATAGAAGACGGTCTTGCCGAGGACGACTGGGAGGGCTGGAAGACGCTCACGGAACGCCTCGGCGACAAAGTTCAACTCGTCGGCGACGATCTGTTCGTAACAAACACGAAGCGACTTAAGCGCGGCATTGACGAAGGAATTGCAAATTCGATACTCATCAAGGTAAACCAGATTGGCACCCTGACCGAGACGCTGGAAGCGATTGATATGGCGCATCGCGCCGGATATACTACCGTGATATCGCACCGCAGCGGGGAGACGGAGGACACGTCGATAGCCGACCTTGCCGTTGCGACGTCGGCGGGACAAATCAAGACGGGCTCGCTGTCGCGCACCGACCGTATCTGCAAGTACAACCAGTTGCTGCGAATCGAGGAAGAACTCGGCAAGGACGCCGTATACGCCGCAAACCTGATAAGAAAAAAGTGACGCGGAGGGTCTGACTCTCTCACGCCGCGTTTTGAGGTGTAGAGGCATGCAGAAAGGCCCCGGACACCAGGCCGCCGGCAGGAAGGCCGGAGAGAAGTTTGAACTGTTTTTCTGGGCGGTGATTTTCGTAGCCGCGACGCTGTATCTGCTCCTGGTCTTTATCCCCGGCGTCAAACAGGTTGACGAGTCGGAGACGACGCTTGGCGCAAGGCGCGCGGAACTGGCGAAGAAACAGACGGAACTGGAGCGCAACAGGGCCTACGTCAAGGCGCTGACGGCAACGACCCTGCGAGTAGACACGCTTGAGCGCGAGTTGCGCACCAGGTTCGGCTGGAGCAAACCCGGCGAAACAGTAATTCCGATAAACTGACGATATTCTATTGTTGATTGTTTTGCCAATGAAACACAAAAGGTACGAAAGGTGACTGTCATCCTTTCGCAGCAGGCGAACGCGGCAAGGCAATGACACAGGAGCGCAGTTATGCCCGACATTCTTGACCAGGACGAGGTGGATGCCCTCCTCAAGGCCGTAAAGACCGGCGGCGTGGCTACCGGAGAAATGGAAGCCGGAGGCGCAGTCAGCCGGGCTGAAGGAGAATACGATTTCAAGAAACCGGAGCGCGTGACCAAGGAACAGCTGCGCGCGCTTCAAACGATACACGAAATTTTTTCCAGGGGCTTCAGCTCCGCCCTGTCGGGCCTCATACGCGCGATAGTGGACGTCCAGTTGCAGGGAGTCGAGCAGGCGACGTATGGTGAGTTCATCAACTCCCTGCCGAACCCGACCTGTTTCAACCTGCTCCATGTTTTCCCGATGGACGGCACCATTGTGCTGGAATTCAACCCTGAGGCGGTCTTCCCCATAATTGACCGGATGCTCGGGGGCGGTTCCGACGTGGGGACATCGCCGCCCGGCCGGGCCCTCACACAGATAGAACAGCGGCTGGCGACATCCATCCTGGAGCGGGCAATGAGCCAGTTACAGGCGGCCTGGGCAAATCTGGAGAAACTGGAACTTCAGTTAACCGCCTCCGAGTCCAACCCCCAGTTGATGCAGATACACTCGCCCAACGAACCGGTGGTCGTCATCCATTTTCAGGCAAAGATAGGCAAGAACCAGGGCACAATCAACCTTTGCTACCCCTACAGGGTCATCGAGCCGGTTATCAGCACCTTTACCGCGCAGACCTGGCTGGCACAGAGGAAGGCGACAGGAAAAGAGGCAGCCGAATTGATGAAAGAGAACCTGGGCAAGGCCGCCCTGAATGTCGAGGTGTATCTGACCGAGAGCAGCATAAAGGTATCGGATATGATGGAGTTGCAGCCCGGCCACATAATTCAGACCGAAAAGCCCGCCAACTCCGAAATAGCGCTCTCTATCGAAGGCAAGTTAAAATTCAAAGGCAAGCCCGGCCTCTTCAAGAACCACAAGTCAATCCTCATCACCCGCTCCATCCAGCCCGGCGAAGGAATATAAGGCAGCCCGCAGCCGGCGCCCGGCGGGCTTTCGTGTCCCTGACGGGCAAGTTTCTGCGCTTGACTGCTTTTCTCTCCCGGTGCGCAATCCGGCAGACAGGTTATTTGCCTCTTTTGTAAGTGCCGCTCTTGCCGCCGGATTTCTCGAGAAGGACAACGTCTCTTATCTCCATACCGCGGTCGGCGGACTTGCACATATCATAAACGGTCAATGCGGCGACAGACACTGCGGTAAGCGCCTCCATCTCTACGCCGGTGACGTCGCGCGCGGCGACCCGGGCGAAAATCTCTATCCCGGCCCGGCCCGTCGGGCGCACTTCTATATCAACTGAAGTAATGGAAATGGGATGGCAGAGCGGTATCAGGCGCGGCGTCTGCTTTGCGGCCATTATGCCTGCGAGGCGCGCGGTCTCTATGACGTTCCCCTTCGCAATTTTCCCATCCCGTATCAGGCTCAGCGTTGCGGGCTTCATCTTCAGCCTCGCCCGTGCGAGCGCCTTTCTGTAGGATGGTTCCTTTGCGGAAACGTCAACCATCTTCGCGCGTCCCTTCCTGTCGATATGCGAAAGCGCTTTCTTTCCGGCCATTTGCAGCCCTCCCCAAAAACAGCATCTTACGGTGACTGTCACCGTCTCTTGATACGGATATCAATAAGAAGTTAAGCCGGGAGCATAAACAGGGTCAGACCCTATTTTTGCGGTTAGCCGCCGAGGCGGTAACGCGCCCAGCGTGAGAAGAATTCGCGCAACTTTAAGGACTCAGGCGAGTCGAACTCCTGGCCGCCGCCCCAAATCTGCTCATGATAGTCCGCTGCCTGTTGATTCCCTTTTCTCCGGTAATAATAACTCAGCACCCAGTGCGACCTCATACAGGCATTGAAACCGTGGTACCAGGCGAGGCGCGGCTTTTCACGAGCCGGCCAGTCGCTGATGCCCTGGTTGTACATCTCGATTCCGTACAGCAACGTCGATTCGCACTTCCTGAAAAACTTCTCTTCCAACTCGCTGTTGCCGAGATTTTCGTATGCCCTACCTGAAACGTACCAAAAGTGCCACAGAAGATAAGACGTGCCGACGACTTCGGACAGGGTCTTCAGGCCCTCTTCTCTGTTTGGCGCAAACCACCACGCCTGCCGCGCGAGCGCGAGCGCGTGTTCGAATTGTCCTGCAATGGCCTTGTCCGTCCCGGGGTCTTCGCCCCGCTCGGTCCGCCTCTCAGCGGCAAGGGCGTACAGCGCTGCCACATCGACGCGCGCCGAAAGGAGTAACGTATGATACGGTTTGCCGGGTTCAACCTCTTCGGCATAATCCAGCCCTGCCGTTGCATTACCCAGCGCCTCGCGCATGCGAATGTGCTTGCCTTCCTCAAAAAAAAGCGCCGCCCTCTCCAGCCATCCCAGTCCGATGGAGTATCTTATGCGGAAGTCGTCGGGCTGCAGCGCCCGTGCCTTCTGCCATAGCGAAAGACGACTGCGATAATCGTGATTGCGCGTCACCGTCCCTGCGGCCAGCGTACCCAGAATGAGCATCAAAACGGCAACGAACGCAAACCTGAATCCCCCGGCGCGCGCAAACGCCGCTCGTGCCAGGTATGCCAGT
>JBDRIB010000110.1:0-10601 GCA_043816375.1 Planctomycetota bacterium
ACCGTCATCGAGCCGCCCAGTCCCACAGTAGAGCCCGAGGGAATGAGGCCCGAAACGATTTTCTTCGCCTCTTCGGCAGTCGCTGCTCGCTGCACGGAAAAGTTGTGCTTTTCGAGATTCGCGATGGTCCTGTCTATCATACGTGAAGCCCTTCACTGAGTAATCGATGACTGTTGCCGTGTTGGCGCCGGGCAAAAAAAAGGTGACGGTTATCTCTTTTGCTGCGCGTCGAGGTAACTCTGCAAAATAATCCGGGCGGCGACCTTGTCGAGACTCTTTTTGCGGCGCGCGCGGGAGACATCGGCGTCCAGCATGGCGCGCTCGGCCTGAGCGGTCGATAACCGTTCGTCACACATCTCGACGGGCAGACCGGTCTGCTCCCGAAGACCTTCGGCAAAGGCGGCCGATTCGTCAGCCATTGCGCTCGGTTTGCCGTCGGTTCGCACGGGAAGGCCGACGACGATTCTGGTTGCGCCTTGCTCCTCTGCAATCTTGCGGATTGCGCTCTCGGCCCCGCGCCGCTCGATGACGGTCAGGGGGGTGGCGATCCTGTGCCCGGCGTCGCTCACGGCGATGCCCAGGCGTTTACGACCGTAATCGATACCTATGATTGTCATAGCGTCATTTCGGAAACAGCAGCGGTGACGGTCACCTCAGGTGTTTACAGATACCTGTCCAGGTTCTTTTCTTTGAGCATATCCACCAGTTTGCGTACTTCCTGGGCGCGTTCTTTCTGGCAGATGAGAATAGCGTCTTCGGTGCGTATTATGACCAGGTCGTCAACGCCGATGGTGGCGACAAGTTGCTTCTCGCCGATGATGATGCAGTTGTGCGTGTCGATACCGATGTGAGGCGCATCGATGATATTGCCGTTATCGTCCCTGTCGCGGTGCTTGTCCAGCCCGCGCCATGAGCCGACGTCGTCCCACTGGAAGGCGGCCTCGACCACCTTGATATTCTCCGCCTTCTCCATCACGCCATAGTCGATGGTCTGCGACTGGAGTTTCGCGTATTGTTCGGCGATGACCTTGTCTGTTTTCGGCGTGCCGAGCGATTTCCGAATTGCCAGAGCGGCCTCATAGAGTTCAGGCATATACAGTTTGAACCCGTCCATAATGGCCGAAACCCGCCAGACAAAGATGCCGGCGTTCCAGTAAAACTCGCCCGAGCGGAAGTATTCCGTTGCAGTGTGGATGTGAGGCTTTTCGACGAAACGCTGCACATTGTAGGTCGCTATGCCGTCGTGGTCGGCCACCTTTTCCCCCCGGTGTATGTAACCGAAGCCGGTGGCCGGGTATTCCGGAACTATCCCCAGCGATGCAAGGCTCTTGCCGTCGGCGACTGCGGCAACTGCGGCCTCGACAGTGGCCCAGAACTTGTTCGCCGGCGAAATGACGTGGTCCGCCGACAGCACGACCATCGTCGCGTCGGGGTCCTTCTTTTCGACAATCGCGGCGCCCAGCGCAACCGCCGCAGCGCTGCCCCGACCCGTCGGTTCGCCGACAATGTTCCCGGGCGGAATCTCAGGCAACTGCCTGACCATCATTTCAACCTGCGCGGCGTTGGTAATGATAAGAACGTTTTCCGGATCCACCTTGCCCTTAAGGCGGTCAACGGTCTCCTGGACGAGCGAGCGCTCCGTGATGAGTGGAAGGAGTTGCTTGGGGCTGGTCTTTCGGCTCATCGGCCACAGGCGTACGCCTATTCCCCCGGCCATAATCACGACGTGCAGCATTGTTTTTCTCCCGGCAATAGTAGGCTTTAGTGGTAATTGCCGGGATTCTAGCACGTGCCGTGACGCGATTCAAGTGCGGTTCACATTTCCTCGATTACCGCCAGCGTCAATTCGACCGTGGGAGCGGCGTAATCCACGCGCGACCCGTCACCGGATTCGGACAGGCGCGTTATCCGCGCCTCCGTGTCGATATGTCCGGACAGCGAGGCGAACAGTCTGTGATGGAAATGCGACTGTATCTGCTCGGCCGTCTCCAGCGTATCGGCGAGAAGCTGGCTCGAGTCGCGCTCGCCGAATTCCATAACCAGCGCCACACGATAGTGCGCGACGTCGGCGAAATGCGAATACGCCTCACGCTCCTTCGCCTGCGGCACGACGAGACAGGCGGGCAGGGCCTTCGTCCGGTCGAAGAACCAGCCCTTTGCGACTGTCTTGAAGTTGAACTGAGCCAGTTCGTTCGATACGGCGTCGAGAATGGTTCCGAATGTAGAAGACATAGTTTTCTCCTCTTATGGTGACAGTCACCAATCTACGCCTCGACTTTCACATTATCGTTGACTGTCTTGCCGATGAAACACGAAAGGTGACTGTCACCATTACCCATTCGGACCCTGACGGGTCCTCAGGGCGAGGACCCGGAACGGGCGGAGCGCAGCCCCGATTTATCGGGGCCAGCTCGTAGATGGTGACTGTCATCCTTTCGTAACAGTTGTTTCTTCAATAATGCAAAGAACATTCACCTTACGGTGACAGTCACCGATCGTGCTGTCACCGATTATGTCACGCGCGTTTGATTTTCGTGCTGCCCGGTCTGCCGAGCGCCTCGGCATAGCCGTCGCCGTCAATGTCGATGACAAGCGTGATTGAAGACATCTCGCGCTCGAAGAGAGAGAAGTATTTGTCGCGGCCCAGGGCATACGGCCCGTCAACCTCGTCCACGCGCGCGGCGCGGTCATTGTAAATAAGGTAAAGGACGTAGAAGACCTGCGCGCGGGCAAGGGAGCGCTTGTCGCTGACCGCGTCGAGAAAAAGCGTATCCGCGTCAATGGAGATTTCTTCGCGCAGTTTGTGGCGCAGAATCTGGTTTACCTGGAAGAACGCCTCGTTTTGCTGCGGATGAAAATCCTGCTCGCCGGACGGCAAAAGCGCATCGATGCTCGCTTCGTACACCTGCAAATCGGAGATGTCTGCGTAGCCGAGCAGAAGTTCAATGCCGTCGTCATCGGCGCTGTAATCCAGTTTTGCCGAACCGGAGATGCCGCTGGAGTTTTCCTCGCTCAGGGCGACCGTCGCCTGAGAATCGAGCGCGCTGCCGGAGGCGACAAGCGAGCCGCTTTCCCGCGACGCATCCTTGTAAAGTTTCACCTGGTAATCGGGCGAATTGAACTCGACGGCCGCGTAGAGGCGCAAATCATCCGTGTTGGCGCGCGTGAAACCGGTCAGTCCGATGTTGAAAAGTTGCGACAGGTCGTCGCTGGTTTTGATTATTTCCTGCATCTTGTTTCCTCCTGAAAATCGCTTAGCAGAAAGCGGACCCAACTCGGGCGGTGACTGTCACCAATTACGGAATCGAACGAGCCTGGCGAATGAGATTCGTAGATTGGTGACTGTCACCGTGAGATGATTGGTGACAGTCACCGCCTGCATTTCGTTTCCTCCCGAAGTCCCGCCAGGGGGTATGGCTCGCTCCCTGCTTTTCGAGATGCGAAGCGCATCCCCCCGGCGGTCTGTTAATCAGCGTGGCTTATCTTTGCCCGGTTACAGGGGGGAGGGTCCCTGGACCATCCCGCAAAAGGCCCTAAAGGGCCTTCCCTGCAACATTACGACGTGGGCAAATCGGTGATCTTGCCGTGCGCGTTCTCGTTGCGGAACTCGAGAGCGTACTCGCCGATAACCTGGCCGTGCAGATAATCGCCGGTCGCACTCAGGGCCTTGTGATGAAATGCCCTGCTCTTGACCGGGATTACCTTGACGCGGCTGGAGTCGAGAAACAGTATGCTGTCGTCGGGCACCCAGCGGCACAGCACGACGCGGACGACGCCGAAGTCGCTTTCGTACACGCCGACGACGTTCTTCAGCACATCGTCCTGCGCGTAGTAACCGCGCGCGTCCATAATCAGGTCTGATATGGCGCGTTTCTGGATGCCGTTGACCGCGATAACGTCAACGTTCTTGCTGCCGGCGTCCCAGAGAGTTTTCACCATCTCGTTCAGTTCCGTTTCGGTCAAATCTCCGGACGTGTGCTGGTAAACGTTGGTGACGATTTGGGCGTCGATGCCGTTGATGGTTCTGCGGATGGTATCGCTGCCCTCGGGATTGCTTGCGGGCGCAACGCCGTTGACAACGGTGTTCTCCAAATCGCGCAGCGTCTCGCGCAGCCTGAGTTGCAACTGGTAGTTGTACTCGTCCTGCGCCGTACCATAGATCTTTACCGAAGCCGCCGTGCCGCTTATTTTCACGGTCTTTGTGAAAATCTGGGAGTAGGCGAACCTGCGCACGCGGCTCCGCTCGATGCTCTCGGCGGCGTCGCCGCCTTCGAGCGCAGCGTTGCCGATGATGTTAATCATCTGGCCGCTTGCGATGTCTTCCTGGGTGGTGCCGCCGTAACCGCGGGTTACAGTGGCTTCGGTGCCGTTGACGGCGGTGACCAGGCAGCGCTCGTCGGAGCCTTCGGGCCTGAAGATGTCGCCGACGAGAACCATAACGCTGCCCGGGAAGTCGATGGTGGCGTCGCCTGTGAGGGCTTCGCTCTGGCTGGCGAAGCGGTTGGGGTTAAGCGCATCTTCTATCCACTCGTGTTTGGTGGAAAGCGCCGGGTATTCCGCGTCGCCGATGATGTCGAGCAGCGGCGTCTCGTCGCGGGCGATCATTGCGATGAGTTCCGGAGTAACGTCATCGTAGATGGCGTCCATATTGTCGTATGTTGCTCTTCCTGTGAAGGCCATTATTTCCCTCCTTGAGAAATTTGGGTTTACTGTGCGTTCGGGCGTCAGACCCTTTCCCGTCAGGTCCCGTACGGGACCATTCTCCCGCCACCCCTACCCATACAGGCCCGTACCGGGCGGGTGGCCTGTAGGGGCCACAAACTGCAGGCAGGCGGGTCCAGGCGTCTGACTCCTCGCTACGTCTTGTGTTTGGCCCTTGCGAGTTCCGTCTGGTAACGCGCGACGTTCTTGATGGACGGGTTCTTCATCGCCGCGTCCCAGGCCGCCTCAAGCGGGGAAGGAGCGGAACCTGCAAGAGATGCCTCGGGACCGTAAGGGCGCGGCTTGTCGCGACGAAAGAGATAAGGCCGGTCCCTGCGGAGCGACTCGACCGCGTCCGCGATTCCCTTCACGCTTTCCTCTTCCGCATCAACTTCCGCGCCGCTCAAGTCGGCCAGTTTGAATGCATCCTCAGGATGCGTGATGCCGGCCTTGACCGCTTCGTCTTGAAACGCGGCCTTGAGCAGGAGCCCTTTGGCCCTTGTCGAGAGGGACTCGACCTTCCGGGCGAGTTCCCTGGCCTCGATTCGTCTGCGCTTGTTCTCCTCGCGCAGGGATTTCACATAGTCACGGGGGAAATTTTCCTCCGCGTCGCTTTCGTCGTTCGTGGGAGCACTCGCGCCTTCGGTTTCTTCCGCCGGGGCGTCCGGCACGGCCTGAAGACCGTGCGCGACATCTTTACGCTCGCTCACCTGTTCATCATTCATAACCACCCTCCTAATAATTAGTCCTGCTTTAATTTTCCAGAACGACAACTTCTTGTATTGTAGTTAGTTGTGGCTGTTAATAATTAGTCCTGCTTTTTCCCAGGTCTTGCGGGCCTCGTCTTCGCTTGGGAATCTGTCCGGGTCATCGCGCATCCATATCTGCCAGGGCATGATAAGCCCGTTGCGCAGAAGGAACTCGTCGCGTGCGATGCGCTCCGTGACATTAAGCGGGAATTCGGGCTCTTTGTAATTGATATGAAAATCGAAGTCGTCGAAATCCTGCGAGAAGTCGAAGTCGTCCTCGAATTCGTTCAGCGTTTTCAACGTCAACTCCGCCAGTTCGCGCTCCTTCGACGCGAACAGCCGCACGCGTTCTTCGCGGTCTTCCAGAAGCGGGATGTTTTCGGCGATGATTGCGACACCGCTGGCGGTTCCGGCTTTAATGCGGACGGCGGATTCGGGGATGCGGTTTGCGAGAAGCAGGTGCTGAACATCGGCTTCGATGTCCTGCAGCAGTTCGGCAATCGGGGCGTTCGGCGACACGAATTCGAGGCCGCCCTCCCTGCCGGGCGGCAGTTCAATGGTGATGGCGCGCTTGGGGGAGAAGACGATTTCCTTGTTGGGCGAGGGGTTTGTGAGGACGGGGATGCCGAGACCCTGGTAGATAATGGTTTCGAGTTTGTGAGTAAGTTTGTTGTTGATGATGCAGTTGGTCTGGCAGATGTCACGGCCGCGCCCGTAAGTGAAGAAACTTTCGAAGTCCTGTTTGTCGTGAAAGAAGACAAGCGGCACGCGGCCGAAGCCGTGACCCGTGCGCGCGCCTTTTACCTCGGTGCCGTTGACGAGTTTTGTGAATTCTTCCGCGGTCCAGATATGCGCGATGCGAACGAGTTTGCGCGGATTTCTGCCGTCGCGCGCAACCCATCTCACGACGACGGCCTTCGGGGAGGCGGGGTTTTCTTCATCCTCGATGACGCGCAGTTTGTCCTGCGTGAAAAACCAGTAGCGCACGCGGCTCGTGTTCTTGTCGTAATATGGCCTGACGGCGACGGTGCCGGTGAGCCGGGTCATACGGTCCGCGGATATCATAAACGAGTCGGTTTCGCTTTCGCGCCAGACCCTGTGCATCCGCTTTTTGATGCGGTCTGCGGCCTCGATGGTGCGCTGCGGCGCACGCCTGTAAAGACCAGAGAGAATATCGATGATGGGGCGCGTGAGGTTTATGGTGCACTTCCAGCGCTTTGCGAATTCCTCGACGGTCTCGTCGGGGTACTTATCGATAAACTGTTCCTGCAGGCCCTTGTACATTTGCAGGAAGAACCAGCATTCCTCCTCCCGGGCGGTGTCGCTGTCGGTGAAGGGAAGCCGTGCGCCGTGACGGCCGGGTGTCCGGCCCGGCAGGTATTTGTGGCCATACCAGTCGGGGCGGTTTGCCAGTTCGATGGCGTCTTCTATCAGTCCCATATCATTCTCCTGTTCGCGGGTTTGAGAGACGGGGGCGGGACACCCCTCCACAATTGGTGGCGAATATGCGCAGGGGAAGGCAAAAAACCGGGGAATTCCCGCAAAAAATCAGTACCGGTACTAATTTATCGCTATGCGGGTTAAGGAGATAGTGAAAGGGGCGGCGCCGGCAATATTTCCGGAGGGCTAAGAGGTGAGAGAAACAAACGAGGCGCTCTTGCGAGCGCCTCGTCTGACACCAAAAAGGCAAAGCAGCTATAGCCTCCTTTTGAAAGTTTGACTATAACTGCTCTGCAAAAAGGAGTTAAAGGAGAAAAAGGAGTATCATTTCAGCACATGGGGCCAAGCCTATTTTGAGCAAATTGTTTAAGCGACTTACTGCCCTGGCCCCATGTTTTTTTTCGGTTGGTCTCCTTTACAGCAGAATCATTACGCTCTCGCTGATACTTTTTCCTGCCTCGACAGGATTTTTTTCGGAAACATAGGGCAACAGGCGCCTTTCCATATAATTTTTTTATGTTGTTGCCCTGGCCCTATGTTCCAGTTGTCAGTTTTAATGGGGCCGCGAACCATTGCAGTTGTGTGTGTCTGTCGCGGCCCCAGGTCTTACACAAAGACCGCTATACTTGTAGCAAGTGCAGTGCCAGACCAGGCACCGAAACTGGCGTTTCTAACAGATGGAATAACAAGGGGTTGCGGAGAGGTTTCGGAAGCGAAAAACCGGGGGCGGAAAAATGTCCCAATTATTGCCCTGATTTGTCACATCACGCGCACTAAAATGTCACTATTCGCATACCGGCTAAAGGCTAAGCGCAAATCGCACTTTTGCCCCGCCAACGGGAAAATTCGTGGACATCGGGTCCAATTCCCCCGAAATTCACAGTCAACTACGGGGTCGAAAGACGTGTCTGGCCCTGTCTTGCGCGAGATACGCATACTCGAACATCTTTTTTGGAGGAGAATGTCTCTTATGCAGCGGCCAGCCAGAAGAAAGAAAAACCCGCCATCCAGCCCACTACAGTACAGGCAGCACATAATGCAATTCGCTATGTGTGCGCTGAACCCGGCCTACTTCATTGATAACTTCTGCATGATTCTGGAGCCCCGCTCCGACGCAGGCAATCAGTCATCAAGCGGAATCATTCCTTTCCGGCTCTACAATTACCAGAGCGAACTCGTGAACAGGCTCGCCCCCCTTAGCGGCAACTTCCTCATCGAAAAAAGCCGTCAGATGGGCCTTTCGTGGCTTCTGACGGCGTTCCAGTTATGGGCGGTGCTGTTCAGACCCGGCTTCACCGCGCTCAACGTCAGCCGCAAGGAAGACGAAGTTGATGACCGCACGGCGCGCAGCCTCTTCGGCAAACTGCGCTTTATGTACGACAGGCTGCCGGAGTTCCTAAAACCTGAGGAGGTTGACCTGGCGCATATGCGCTTTGCGGTGCCCGAAAACGACAGTTTCATACGCGGCGAATCCGCCAACGACGACGCCGGACGCGGCGGAACGTTTACGTTCCTTCTGCTCGACGAGGCCGCGCACATAGACAGGGCAGAGACGATGTGGCTCGCGCTCAGGCAAACCGCGCAGTGCATCGTGCTGAACAGCACACCGAACGGGAAAGGGAACCTCTTCGCGCGAATACGATTCGACAAGCGCTCGGCATTTGAAAGAATCCGCGTTCACTGGAAACAGCACCCGAATCGCGACGAGAACTGGTTCGCGCGCCAGACGCGGGATATGACCGAGGAAGAAATCGCGCAGGAACTGGAAATCTCTTACGAGAAAAGCAAGAAGGACCGCGTTTATCGCGAGTTCGACTACAACATCCATATCTCTTCCGCCGCCCGATACAATCCGGATTTGCCGCTGTACACCAGCCAGGACTTCGGCATACGCGACCCGTGGGTAATTCTGTGGCTCCAGACCGACAGCAGCGACAATATTTACGTGATTGATGAATACACGAACAGCGGCGAGATAGTTGACCACTATGCCGGAATCCTTCGCCGGCGCGCCAAGAAATACAAAACACCCTGCGCGAACTACGGCGACCCCGCGGGCAACCAGCAAAGTCCGATTACCGGCTCAAGCATCATTCACGAGTTTCGCAGCCGCTTCGGCATCCGCGTAACGACGACGCCCTCCCCGGTCATCGACGGCATCACCGCAATCAAGCGCGCCCTGCAGCAGAACCGCTTCTTCGTCTCGCCCGACTGCACGCACCTGATTGACTGCCTTCACAACTATCGCTACGCCGACACGCAAGCAAGCGAGCGTCGCGAAGAGCCCCTGCACAACTGGGCAAGCCACGCAATGGACGCGCTGCGCTACTTCTTCGTAAACCGCTACCCGCTCAATTCCCTCGACTGGCACCAGTAAAACGGCGACCGTCACCGCGCGGACAAGGCATCTGCCGCCGGCGCACGGCCGCTAAAATGACCCGGCCTTGAAGCCGTCGTGGATTTGAAGGGTCTTTGCATACCATTTTTTCCAGCGCTCGATTTTCTCGGGCGTCACGCCGTCGCCGGTCGTCAAATCGTATTCGGGTTTGATGATGTAGTACTGTGCGAGTGATTTATTGCAGAGCATCGCCAAGTCTTCGCTGAACGGCACACGCTCAGCAAAAAGGCGGAGTAAATCATTGAACGCGGGAAGCGGTATCTCCTGAAACGCCATCGGATCCGAAGTGCGGCTGCTCACGACGGCCGGGCATTGAATGCAGGCTTTCCTGTAGTTGCCGGTGGTCAGTTCCTCGCGCAGTTTCACGTACGCGGGCGAATTCCACACCTCGTCAAACGATTGCTCCACCAGGTTTCCCATAACGATGGAAAGTTGCGATTCGCAGGGCACAACATTGCCGTTGGCGCGTATGAATATCACCTCCCAGGGGAGCCGGCAGTTTATCGTCTTTTCCGGCGGACTCGATTCTTCGCTAAAGATATCAGGCAGGTGAAATGTTTTGAATTTGAGTTTGTCCGCCAGCGACCTCGCCCTCAAGATATGCTCGTTGGCAAGTTCCTTGTGATAGAACAGCGACTCTTCTTTCAGGTGCAACGGCGCATATGGAATAAGATGCCTGAAATTTATCCCTTCCGCACCGAGCCTGTGTGCGAGGCGCATCAGGTCCTCAAGCCCCTCAATCGTCGAGCGCATAAGCACGGCGCTGAAACTGAGTTCCGGTTTGGTAACACCGCGTTCTTTTTTCGCCTTCTGGAATTTTTCGAGATTGCTTATTACCTTTTCGAATTTCGCTCCCACCCTGATTTTCTCAAAGACCTCTTTGTCCGCGCTGTCCACCGAGACGATCATCAGGTCAATGCCGGAAGAGATTATCGCATCTATGTTCTTGTCGTTGAGCAGCGTCGCGTTGGTGATGAATTCGACGAAAGGCACGTTGTATTCGCCGATGTTTTTGAGCACATCAACAAACATTCCCGACAACAGAGGCTCGGCGCTGCACGATAGCGAGAGGTGCTGCGTAATCGGAAAAACGTTGCGCGCGATTTTTGAGAAAAGTTCCAAACTCATCGAGCCGTGCCGGATGGGGGCACGGTCGATGACGCTGTGCAGGCAGATGCGGCAGCCGATGTTGCATGACCAGTTCGTGTCCATATAAACGCGCAACCAGCGCCCGGCTTTTTTGGCTGTTTCGGGATTTCTTTTCACAAATCGTGCAAGTTTCTTGAACATATTGGCCGTCTCAAACAAAAAAT
>JBDRIB010000111.1:0-2963 GCA_043816375.1 Planctomycetota bacterium
CTTTTTCATTTCGCGGATTTCGTTCTGCAGGGCGGCGACGCGTTCCGGAAGTTTGTCGAGCGTAGTCTTAAGCGTCTTGCAGAGCGACTCGGCGACGTTCCTGTAATCGCTGAGATGTTTCAGCGCCGCGCGGCCCGTCACGGCCTCGATGCGGCGGATGCCGGAGGCGATGGATGATTCGCGGATGATTTTGAAGAGGCCGATTTCGCCGGTTCTCCCGCAATGGGTTCCGCCGCAGAGTTCCCTGCTGAAGCCGCCGACATCGACGACGCGGACCTTCTCGCCGTACTTTTCGCCGAAGAGCGCGATGACGCCCTCCTTCTTCGCCTCGTCGAGCGTGGTCTGTCGCGTGCTGATTTCGGTATCGGCGAGAATTTTTTCGTTGACGATTTCCTCGACGCGCGCGACTTCCTCCGGTGTCATCGCCGTCTTGTGGGTGAAGTCGAAGCGCAGACGCGCCGCCTCGACCAGCGAGCCCGACTGCTCGGCCTTCGGGCCGAGGACCTCGCGCAGCGCGTGATGCAGCAGGTGCGTCGCGGTGTGGTTGCGCTGGATGTCGGCGCGGGACGCGTCGATGCAGGGAATCAGGTTGTCGCCGACGCGGATTACGCCCTTTTCGACGACGCCGTGGTGAATGCGGTATCCGTCCTCGACGTACGTGCCGGTTACGCGGGCGAGCGCGGAGCCGTCACCGGAGCCGAGGACTCCCGTGTCGCCGACCTGTCCGCCGGACTCGGCGTAGAAGGGGGTGCGGTCGAGGATGATGTCGATTTCGCCCTCGCCGGACCATTCGTCGGCGAGTTTATTCTCTGGCGAGATGATTGCGAGGACCTTGAGGAGTTCGGGCTTTTCGCGGCTGACGTACTCATCCCAGGCGATGCATTTCGTTTTCGGATGTTTCCCCTTGATTGTCTGCAGTGGTCCTTCCTTGAAGACGATTCCCGTGAACTTGCTTGTCTGGCGGGAGAGCATCCGCGTTGCGCCGAGGCAGCGTTCGAATCCTTCGCGGTCGAATTTCATATCGTGCTCTGCGACGATTTCTTCCGTGATGTCAACCGGGAAGCCGTGGGTGTCGTGAAGCCGGAAGGCGCGCTCGCCGGGATAGACGTCGGCGCCTGCCTTGCGGATTTGCCTGATTTCATCTTCCACGATTGCCCAGCCGCGGTCGAGGATGGCGGCGAATTTCTCCTCGTCTTCCTTTAATATATGAGTGATGTTGTCGGCGCGCTGTTTCAGTTGCGGGTATGGTTTCGCGAAAATTTCCGCGATTATCGGAACAAGTTTGTAGAGAAACGACTCGTCTTCGATTCCGAGCGTGCGGCCGTCGAGATACGCGCGGCGGAGGAGTTTGCGGAGCACCGAGCCTCGGTCGGCGGCGGAATCGGGGATTATGTTTTCGGCGATTGCGAAGCAGAGGGCGCGGACGTGGTCGGCGATGCGGCGAAAACGCCAACCCGTATCGCTGTCATATGAGTACTCACAATTAATATGGGGGAATCTTTCAATCTCCTCAATAATAGGCTTTATCAGTTCGGTATCGTAGTTCGAGTGGACGCCGTTGACGACGGCGAGGATGCGCTCGAAGCCCGCGCCGGTGTCGATGTTTTTCTGTTTGAGCGGGATGAGATTGTTCGGGCCTCGGCGTTCATAGACCTGGAAGACGAGGTTCCAGATTTCCGCGTAGCGCCCGCAGGAGCAGCACGGGTCGCAGTCCGGATTGTCGCAGGGAAAGACGCCTTCGCCCCAGTCGTAGAAAATTTCGCTGCACGGTCCGCACAGTCCGTCGGGGCCCTTTTCCGGCGCTTCGGCGGGCCAGAAGTTGTGTTTGGCATCGAAGCGGTAGATTCTGTCTTCGGGCAGTTTGACGGATTTGCGCCATACGTCGTATGCCTCTTCGTCGTCGAGATAGACGGAGACGCAGAGTTTTTCCTCGGGGATTTTGAGCCGGTCGGTGCAGAATTCCCACGCCCAGACGATTGCGTCTTCCTTGTAATAATCGCCGAAGGAGAAGTTGCCGAGCATTTCGAAGAAGGTGTGATGGTAGGGCGTTTTGCCGACCCTGTCGATGTCGCCGGTGCGCAGGCAGGGCTGGCAGGTTGCGGCGCGTTTGAGTTTCCGGCCCCCGCCGACGAATTCGTTCTTGAACTGGTTCATTCCCGCGCCGGTGAAGAGCAGCGTCGGGTCGCCGCGCGGCACGAGCAAATCGGGCTCGACGACAGTGTGGTCTTTTGACCGGAAGAAGTCGAGGAATTTGTCGCGTAGTTCGTCGGGTTTCATCTTCATCTCATTCAATTCATTTTTCTAAACCGCAGAGACGCGGAGAGCGCAGAGAAAGCAGTCAGTTTTCCTTCAACCTGTTTACCATTCTTTTTATGCCGTCTTTGAGGACGGGGACGTTGAAGTTTAGTATTAGTCCTACCCTCATATCCATCATTTTCAGGTAAGTTAATATCTGAGCCTGATGCAGAGGCGTAATGGAATCAACCGCTTTTATTTCCAAAACAAGTTTTTCGTCAACGATAATATCGGCCCTGTAGCCGCAGTCCAGTTTGATGCTTTTATAGGTCACCGGCAGGGCAACCTGTCTTTCAAAATGCAAGTCACGAAGACTCAGTTCGTGACACAGGCACTGCTCATAGGCCGATTCGCAAACCCGGACCCAGGTGTCGGTGCACTTCAATGGCGCTCGCAATCACCGCTTCGGTAAGTTCGTTAATTTCCATTCTCTTCTCCGCGTCCTCCGCGTCTCTGCGGTTATAACGAGTTATTCTTTCTTCCCGGCGCGGCTGTCGCGCGTCCGGTTTTTGAGCATCATAATGCGCGGCCGCCGGAAAAGGTCGAGCCTCCCATCGGGCACATTTCCTTCCGACTGGTTAAAGAAGGCGTCGCCGGAGGGGACGTCTCCGCCTTCGGGATAGAACATAAACAACTGGTCCAGGCAGAAGTCCGCCTCGCCGAGCATC
>JBDRIB010000112.1:0-34398 GCA_043816375.1 Planctomycetota bacterium
CGCCAAATCAAACGCGTCCCCGCCGGCGGCCGACGGGTCGAACGGGTCGATGGCATTGGTATCAACATTTGCATAAACGGGGTGAACGCCCGCGAAGCCGGAATACTGCGCCGCGTCAAGCCCGTCGAGTCCGGCGTGTACCGGCTCCGTGTTCGTTGTGAACGCGGGAAAACGCGCGAAGACTTCGCCGTCGGTCGAGACTTCGACGAACATCAACTCGGCGAAATAAAGGCCTGTCGGGTCGTTCGGCGGCTGTGTGTCGAGCGTCTGAAAAGCGTTCTCGAAGACGATGAAATCGGAACCCGGCCCGTTGAAGATGTGCCTCGCGCCCTCAAAGCCCAACTCGATGGAGCCGCCGTTGCCGAGCGTGCAGACATCAAGCGAATTGCCGCCCCATTCGCCCTCGCCGCGCGGGCCGCCGAGGGCCTTTTGAGCGGCGTCGTCGTTTGGGAACTCGTCGTACCGCCCGGCAAAGAAATTGAGCCCCGCCGCGGCGTCAGCGAACGCAAGCGACAGCACAAGACAGGCCACCGTAAAAATGGAAAGTTTGAAAATGGTTCTCACCCCCCTTTCGGGAAATGAGCGCAGGATGTCGGGAGAGATACAAAAACCCCTCTCCCCGCAAGGAAGAAAGGGGTCGGTATGCACACTGTCCCTGACTGTTCCCGTACGCGGAGAACAACCGCGCCAAAGGCGCGCGAACGTCAAGAGACTTCAGGCAGGTTTCCTGGCTTCCGGATCATCCTACTCGCCGAACCTTCCCACCCCGACAAATCGGAGCAGTGGTACCCATCGGCTTTCGTACCGGTCACAGTGGCGCGACCGCGGCGGATTTTCACCGCCTTCCCTGTGCGCTGTGGCTACGGGCCACAGCCACCCGAAGTCTGAAAGAGCGAAAATTATCCAGTTGTCTGAAGGCACTATACCTTAACAAAACCGTTTGTCAACAGGCTTGCCGGGAAAAGTGGGCTCCGGACATTTCCCGCTGCCCCTTCTAAATACTAGACACACAAGTTCCCCCGAAGTATGCAAATTTTTCCCAAAAAAAAGATCGTCAAGTAAAGGGGTCTGACCCCTCACCTGACGATCTTTGGCGATATTCCCGAGAAAGTCGGGATTTTGCTTGACTTCCCCTCCTCGCTGAAGCAGATTACGCGCCTTCAGCGGGAAGCGTAATCCCGCATATTAGTCGACACTTTTTATGGCGGGGAGACTATTATGTCCAACGAAGTGGTAGAGCGAGCCAAAGAGCATTTCGGCCAGTTGGTCGAAGAACAACTTGCCCGCGTGGAGAGATTGAAACAAGCCGAAGACTGGATTGATTACTCGAAACTCGACACAATCAAGATAGGCATTGCCGGCGGCGACGGTATCGGCCCTTACATCTGCGACGAAACTCGAAAGGTAGTTGAGTACCTTCTTACAGAGGAGGTAAATAGCGGCAAGGTGAAGTTCGTCAATATCGAAGGACTCACCATCGAGAACCGGTACAAACATATGCAGGCACTCCCGGATGACGTGCTGGCGGCAATCAAGGATTGTCACGTCATCCTTAAGGGCCCGACCGAGACGCCGAAGAAGGGCGACCCGCGCGGCGAACTGGAAAGCGCCAACGTCGTGATGCGCCGCGAACTGGACCTCTTCGCAAACGTGCGGCCCATCAAGATACCCGATAAGGGCATAAACTGGACATTTTTCCGCGAAAACACCGAGGGCGAGTACGTGCTCGGCAGCAGGGGTATCGAAGTTACCCCCGACCTCGCCGTTGACTTCAAGGTCGTTACCTCACAGGGCGCCGGGCGAATCGTTCATACCGCCCTCGAGTATGCGCGCAAGAAAGGCCACAAGCGCATAACCGTCGTCACGAAGGCCAACGTCGTCAAGACAACCGATGGGAAGTTCAGCGCCATAGCCCATAAAATGGGGAAGGACTATCCCGAAGTCGAAATGGACGAATGGTACATCGACATAATGACGGCCAAATTGATAGACCCGGCGCGCCGCGCAGGCTTCCAGGTATTCGTGCTGCCGAACCTTTACGGTGACATCATCACCGACGAGGCGGCGCAGATTCAGGGCGGAGTGGGCACCGCCGGTTCCGCCAACATCGGGCGCCGCTACGCGATGTTCGAGGCCATTCACGGCAGCGGCGTGCGGATGGTCGAAGAAGGGCGGGCAAAATACGCCGACCCGTCGAGCATGCTCCGCGCGGCAATCCTTATGATGGAACACCTCGGCTTTGCAAAGCGCGCACACATCCTTGATATGGCAATGGATATATGCCACCTCTACGAGAAGAAGTTTCTGTGCACGGGCAAGAAAGACGGCGGGACGAGCGAAGAGTTTGGAAGATACGTAATGGAGACCTGCAAAGACCCGGAAATTGAAAAACGCTGGCAGTCGTTCCGGAAGTAATCACCCGCCAGGTCCTGCAACAAAAGGCAAACAAAGGGGTCAGACCCCTTTGTTTGCCTTTTTGATTTCGGGGCGGCGGTTGAATTAGTCCGGAGCGCGTGATATTATGCCGCGACTGTTCTGGCCTTCGAAAGGTGACTGTCACCAATTACCCATTCGGACCCTGACCCGTACGGGGAACGGGCGGAGCGCAGCCCCCCCGATTTATCGGGGGCCAGCTCGTAGATTGGTGACTGTCACCTTGCCAGGTGTTAATCAAAGGGCAAAAAAGCACGAGAAGAAGTTATGCCGGAAAAAGCACGACTCAAAAAGGCCATAGAAGAAGCGCTTAACGTCGGCAACATCCCCACACAGGCGCTCAGCGACGCGCTGAAGGACGCTCACCCCAGCGACGTGGCGGAGGTCGTGCTGTCCCTGGATCGCGACGATATGGTCAGGGGCTTCCTTCTGTTGCCTGAAAACCTGGCAGGAGCCGTGCTCGAAGAGGCCGACGAACCGGTTAAACTTGACCTGCTGGAAGATTTGTCCGAAGAAAAAATCGCCGACATCATCGACGAGATGCCGCCCGACAAAGGCGCCGATGTCTTAGAACTGCTCGCGCCGGAGGAGGAAAAGGAGGTCCTTGAAGAGGTCGAAGCGGAAACGGCCGAAAACATCAAGGAACTCCGCTCTTATGACCCTGAAACCGCCGGCGGAATTATGACCACGGAATACGCTTCCGTCGGGGGCGAAGCCACGGTCGACGACGCGCTTGCGGAAATACGACAGTACCCGGAGGATGAGCCGCTCGGGTGCGTCTTTGTTATCGACGACGGCAACCGCCTGAAGGGCGTGGTCACGTTCCGGCAGATAGTCCGCTCCTCCCCACAGACGCGCGTCAAAGACATTATGACAAGCGACGTGGTCTCGGTAAAGACCACGGATGACCAAGAACACGTGGCGCGCGAGGTGCAGAAGTACAACTACACGGTCCTGCCGGTGGTGGACGAAAACAACGTTCTCAAAGGAATGGTTGCGGTTGACGACATTATGGACGTCGTTGAGGAAGAGGCATCCGAGGATATGTATCGAATGGCCGGGACTTACGTCCGCTATCCGACAAGCGAGAGCACCCTGCATCGGGCGCTCAAGCGGCTCCCGTTCCTGCTGGTTACGCTGTGCGGCGGGTTTGTCTCGGCGTTTGTGCTTGCAAGTTTCCAGTACACCATACATACGGTCATTGTGCTTGTTTCGTTCATCCCGGTAATGGCGGGGATGGCGGGCAATGTCGGCGTGCAGTCCGCCACCGTTGTTGTCCGCGGGCTTGCGCTGAGGGACATCGACCTGTCAAGAGTAGGTCGCGTACTGGGCAAGGAGATTGGCCTGGGGATTCTCGTCGGCGTAGTGTGCGGGGGACTGACGGGCTTCATCGGCGCAATAGTCCTCGGCAATCCGATACTCGGCATCGTCGTTGCGGTGTCTATGATTACCGGCATCACCGTGGCGGCCGCTCTGGGCACGGCGATACCGCTCTTGTGCCAGCGTATAAGGATAGACCCGGCACTCGCGTCCGGGCCGTTCATAACGACGCTGAACGACATAACGGGACTCACAATTTATCTGAGCGTGGCAACGATGCTCCTGTCTTCGCTCGCAAAAGCATAGTAGTTCAGACGGTGACTGTCACTATTAAAAATTGAATGGATAATGAAAACGCGAAAGGTGACTGTCACCGATTTGGCAGAGTACAGTTAACAATACGAGGCGCAAATGATTATCAAATCGTACGAAGTTGGTCCGATAATGGCCTGCTGTTACATCGTGATTGACGAAGAGACGCGCGAGACAATGATAATAGACCCGGGCGGCGACGGCGATTTCGTCTGCGAACAGGCCGGAAAACTGGACGCGAAGCCCGTCTATCTTGTCAACACGCACGGGCATGTTGACCATATGGCCGCGAACGCAGAGGTGTGCGAGCACTTTCCGAAAATCAAGGTGTGCATACACGAGGCCGATGCCGCAATGCTGACGGATGCAAACAGGAATCTTTCGCCGCTTATGGGCGCATCCATCACATCGCCCGAGGCGGACGTGTTGTTAAAGGAGGGAGACGAGTTGCGCATCGGGAAAAACGTCTTCAAAATCCTGCTCGTGCCCGGCCACACACGCGGTTCCGTGTGCCTGTCTTGCAAGAAGCCGGACGGCAAGGCCCCCGGCGTTGTCTTTACGGGCGACACGCTGTTCTCGGCGGGCATCGGCAGAACGGATTTCCCGGACCCGGAACACACCGAGCGCGAGAATTTCAACATGCTGACAGGCAGCATCCGCGAAAAGATTTTCACCCTGCCCGACGACACCAGGGTGCTCCCCGGACACGGCCCGGCTACCACGGTCGGAAAAGAGAAAAACGGAAACCCGTTTTTTTAGAACCTGTGTTTCAGGGTGTTGTGTGATTGTTGCACCAAATCCAAACCAGGACATCAGGAGGGACAACTATGAAGCATCTCACGATTCTTGCCGGCCTGCTTGCCCTGATCGCGGCAGCGGCCTTTATAAGTTTCGCTCCGCTGCGGGCGGAGGACCCGGCACCGGCCAATGTGGGAAAAATGTTCAAGGAAATCAAGTCCGACCTTCAGGAAATCAAGACAGAACTGGCCGAAATCAAAAAGACTCTCGCCGAACTAAAGGCCGCCCCGGCCAAGCCGGAGCCGCATCCGACAAATCAGGAGGAAGCCGCCCTGAAAGTTGCCGGACAATGGATCGCGGCAATATTTGACGGGGACCTGGAGACTGCTATGTCCCTGATGGATGTGCCTTTTGCCTTTGAGAAAGGGGAAATAATTCTGACGAAGGAAAAACTGCGCGAAAAATTCAAGGAGTTGGTGAAAGGGGCGAAGGAAGAGGACATGGGCATTGACAAAGTCTCGCTTGAAATTGCCAAGTCATACAAACCCGGCAAGAAGGAGGAGAAACTCCTGGAGAGCGTGCTGCCCAAGGGCGGCGTCTTTGTCCGCGCCAGACACGAGGATGAAAAGGATCTGCTTATCCTTTACATCCGTCCGGGCGATAACCCGAAGGTCGTGGGATTCAAGGATTAGAAAGCCGCCTGCGAACGGCTCCTAAGATTTGGGCTTTGCCTCCAGTGCTCTTGCGAGGGCGGCGAGAAACTCATTACACGGCGTCGGAATGCCTGCCTCTTTGCCGAGGCGGACGACGGCGCCGTTTATGTAATCCACTTCCGTGCGGCGGCCCGCTCGAACGTCCTGAAGCATCGATGATATGTTGGCCCCCGTCGCCCTGCATACCTGCCGGACCTTTTCCATCGCGTCCTCGCACGGAATCACAATGCCGCGCGCCCGTGCAACCGCTTCGGCCTCGGACACCGCCCTTTCCATCACTGCCGGAACTCCGGGCAGGTCGAGCAGCGCGCCGTTGCGAACATCAAGAATCGCGGTGAGCGGATTGATAGCAATGTTAATGAGCAACTTGAGCCAGACATAGCCGGGAGCGTTCTCAACCACCTTCGTCATAATCCCGCCGGATGTGAGACACTCTGCGACTTCCTCGGCGCGTTTCGTGACAACGCCGTTCATCTCGCCGAGGAGCGTCTCCCCCGTGCCCGCGTGGCGCACGTGGCCGGGCGCGACGACGTTCGAGCCGTGCGCAGTCGTGCCCAGGAGAACGCGGTCCGGACCGAGCGCTCCTGCAAGTGTTTCCCCGTTGCCGATGCCGTTCTGGAAAGTGAGCGCGACGCCTCCGTCCGCCAGAAGCGTCCTGGCCGAAGGAATTGCGTTTGCAGTATCGTAAGCCTTGACGGCGAGTATGACGATGTCGGCGGGTCCGGCCTCGGCGGCATCAAGAAATGCGGGGACCTTTACGGCTTCGGCGATGCCCTTTTCCTCAACAACGACACCGCGCGACTGTATCGCACTTACTGTCTCCCGGTCCCGCCCGACAAGGACCGTCTCCAGCCCGCCCTTCCTGAGTATTGCGCTGAAAAGGCAGCCGATCGCGCCGGCGCCGATTACGGCAATTTTCACTCGGCCATCTCCAGATGCAAATCGGGGCCAGAGCCCTTTCCGGCCTAAATGTCGAGATTTTTTACTTCAAGTGCGTGGCGCTGGATGAAGCGCCTCCTGCATTCCACGACCGTCCCCATCAGGGTGCTGAAGCGCTCTTCCGCTTCGGCGGTGTCTTCAATCCGAACCTGCCGCAGGGTGCGCGTCTCGGGGTTCATCGTGGTTTCCCACAGTTGCCCGGGGTTCATTTCTCCGAGACCTTTGTACCGTTGTATGTCCAGCCCCTTGCGCACGAGCGAAGCGACAGCCTCAACCAGTTCCTTCAGACTGTGTAACTCGATTTCCTCGCCGTCGGAGAGCAGCCTGAAGCGTGGTTTCCCCGACTCGTCCGGCAGGTAGTCCTCCAGCGTGAAGCCGCGGGTGCCGAGTTTTTCCAGAGCCCTGTCGATGTCTCTGCCCTGATGCAGTTCGGCAATGTCGAGGTCCGCCGTTTCTATTTCGACGTTTTTCTCCGAGGATGCTTTTTCGATGAAGGCCTGGAGTTCTTCTTCCCCGTAAAAGAGGTTGTCCGTTCCCTCAAACCTGAGCAGCAGTTCCGGCAGAGCGCCGTTTTTGTCCCGCAGGGACACAAATCTTGAAAGGCTGATGCCCTTTCGCTGGAGTTGCTTCTCGCTCTCGGCAAGCACGGCCAGCAGGTCCAGCAACTCCTTCAGCTGCCGGCCCCTGACGGCCTTTTCGCCGACTTCGAGCGACGCGCCCTCAACGCCCATTTGCAACAGCGCCTGCATCAGTTCCCCGTCTGTGCGGACATATCGCTCCCGCTTTTTGCGCTGAATGCGGTAGAGGGGAGGCTGCGCGATATAAATGCGGCCCCGCTCGATGAGGGATTTCATTTTTCTGAAGAAGAATGTGAGCAGAAGCGTCCGAATGTGCGAGCCGTCCACGTCGGCATCGGTCATAATTACTATTTTGCCGTAACGGAGTTTTGCCGGGTCGAAGTGCTCGCTGCCGATGCCCGTGCCGAGAGCGGAGATGATGAGTTGTATCTTCTCGTGATTGAGCATCACGTCGTCGCGGGCCTTTTCGACGTTGAGTATCTTGCCCTGAATGGGCAGGACCGCCTGGTAGCGACGGTCCCGCGCCATCTTGGCCGAGCCGCCGGCGGAATCTCCTTCGACAATAAACAGTTCTGTGGACTCCACGTCCTTGCTGGAGCAGTCGGCGAGTTTTCCGGGCAGGTTGCCGCTCGATAGCACCGTGGCCCTGCGGGCGAGCGCGAGGGCCTTGCGAGCGGCCTCTCGTGCGCGGTGGGCGTCAATGGCCTTGCGGACTATTGCGCGGGCGGTCGGCGGGTGCTCCTCGAGGTAGTTGCCCAGCTGCTCATTTGTTATGGCCTCGACGATGCCCTGTACTTCGCTGTTTCCCAGTTTCGTTTTGGTTTGCCCCTCGAACTGCGGCTCCGGCACGCGAACGTTCAATACACACGTAAGCCCCTCGAGAAAGTCGTCGCCGGTGGGAGGGCGGTCTTTTTCCTTCAGCAAATCCGCCTTGCGAGCGTAAGCGTTAAAGGTGCGGGTCAATGCCGACTTCAGGCCGGTAAGGTGTGTGCCGCCCTCGCGTGTGTATATATTGTTTACAAACGAAAGAAGCACCGTGGAGTAGCCGTTGTTGTACTGGAGGGCTATTTCGACCTCCACCTCTCCGGCTCCGTCGCCGGATGCCTTACCGCTGAGGTACATTATGTCGGTGTGAATGCGCGTCTTGCTTTCGTTAAGGTGCTTAACGAAGGCCTTGATACCGCCACTGTAAGCGAACTCCTCTTTCTTGCCGGTGCGCTCGTCACTGATGCGAATCTTCGCGTCGCTGTTAAGATAGGCCATTTCGCGCAGGCGGTTGGCCAGGAGATCATAACTGAATTCCGTTTCGGGAAAGATCTCCGCATCGGGCTTGAAGGTGACCTTCGTGCCGTGTCGCTTTGTGGTGCCGCGCTCTTTCAGGGGGCTGGCCGTTTTGCCGCGCTCGAACTTCTGGAAGTAAACTTTGCCGTCGCGGTAGACCTCCACCTCCAGCCACTCGCTCAGCGCGTTGACCACGGAAACGCCGACTCCGTGCAGGCCGCCGGATACCTTGTATGTCTGCCTGTCGAATTTGCCCCCTGCGTGCAGTATGGTCATTGCTACTTCGACGCCGGGCTTCTTCTCTTCGGGATGCATGTCCACCGGAATTCCGCGCCCGTCATCAAGCACCGAGACACTTCCGTCATCATACAAAACCAGGTCGATGAGCCCGCAGTAGCCGCCCATTACCTCGTCGATGGAGTTGTCTATCACTTCGTGGACAAGATGATGCAGGCCGGTTGTCGCGGTATCGCCGATGTACATTGCGGGTCGCCGCCTGACGGCCTCGAGGTTTCGCAGCACCTTGATGTCTTTTGCCCCGTATTCGCCCGTGGGATCTTTTGGCTTGTTCCCGACGGCCGTGTCGGACTTATTGCTCATTGTCGGGGATGATTTGTGGTTATTGCTGGTCATTTGACTTCACTAATATGAAAGTTGATTTTCTGAATGACGGATGGCCTTAGTGTGTCGTTCAGCGCCTTCCTTATCTCTTTCTCCCTGAATGTAACCAGTTCGTAAAAATGCGGAGCAGAGTCAACAGAGACGCTAAGAACATTTCTCCGCAGCGACCTGACACTGGTGTGCCCTGCCATCTCCTTCCCGGCCGCCTCGGGCCACGCGGCCCTGACCCGGTGGAGCATGCTTTTGGGCGAAAGGCCCGCTTCCTTCACGAAGTCGCGGACTATATCCTTCATCACGCGTGGTGATTTTGCGCGCCGCTGTTTCATGCAACGGCAACTCCTCAATCCACATTGACGGGCATTGCCACGTAAAGAAAGTCCTTGCCGCAGGTGATGAGGCCCGGCTTGGTGCTCTCGCGCAGTTCGAGAGTTATTTCTTTCCCCGGCAGGGCCCTCATTACGTCAACAAGGTACGCCGGGTTGAAGCGGATTTCGATGTCCTCGCCCTCGTATTTCACGGCCATCTCAATGGTTGCATCGCCCATCTCCGGGCTGGACGAACTCATCGTGAGTTTTCCTTTCTTGAAGGAAAACTTCACCGCGCGGGACTCTTCAGAGGTTAATCTTGCCGCTTGCCTCAAGCGCAGCAGGAGAGCGTCGCTGTCGAACAGGACCTTTTTTTCATAGCCCTTGGGGATGACTTCCTCGTAATTGGGGAAGGTGCCCTCTATCAGTTTGGTGAATACTGTTGCTCTTTTAGTTTTGGCCTGCAGCATATTCTCGCTGAGGCTGATTTCCACATTCTCTTCTTCTTCGGAAAAACACCGAATAATTTCATCAAGACCGGGCACCGGGGCTATTGCACTTCCTGTAGTCTTAACACCTTTGGGCAATTTCGTGTCGGCACAACTCAGCCTGCGGCCGTCTGTTGAAACCATTTTTACCGAGCCTTTCTTCAACTCGATAAATATACCATTCAGCGCGTAACGCGTGTCTTCTCTTGAGATGGCAAAACGTGTAAGCTCAACCATTCTTGCAAACGATTCCCCCGGCAGCGTAAATGTATTCTTACCGTTAAACTCGGGAAAGCCCGGGTAATTTTCTACGCTATCGCTCAGGATATGAAAAGTACTATCGGGTAATATGACATCGCTTGAGTCCTTCTTTGAAATAATCTGAACTTCCTCTCCCCATGCATCTTTAAGAATTCCGCCCATCAGCGACGCAGGGATAAGCGCCTCCCCTTTCTCTTCTATGATTGCTTCAGGAACAGTATATTTAACACCCATATCCATATCGGTGGCATACAGTTCAAGATTATCTTTGCTCGCACATAATTTTATTTGTGAAAGCACGGGTCTAATGGGTTTCGGAGGCACTACCGCGTTTACTGTTGTCCAGGCACTGGACAGATATTCTCTATTGCATCGTATCTTCATTGGGATGCTCCCTAATAATATTAAGTAGAATACTTTATATTATCAGTAATAATAGTAACCACACATTGTGGACAACATCCGCATCGGGCAACATAATCTCTGCTTTTAACCGGCGTTACATAAAAACTTGCGCCGTCGCGGACTGTGGATAACCTGTTTGGTTTTATAAAGTACAATTTACTTAGTCTACTTTAGACCGGGCCGGCCGCCTTGCACATTTACAAGAGCGGTTTATTTGATAATTACACTCGACGGTTACCTTCCACATTTCCACAATCGGCCCAGAGGTTATTTACAGCCCATCCTTACATATTCCTTAGTGAGCGCATAATTTCATCGATGGAATCTCGTAATTCTTCGGTCTTTTCGCGTTCCGAGGCGATTTTATCCTCGGAGTAAAGCACCGTGCTGTGATCCCGGCCGCCCATAAACGCGCCGATCTCCTCCAGAGAGTAGTTGGTTAACCTTCTCGCCAGGTACATACATATCTGGCGCGGCAGCACAATGGACTTGTTTCTTTTGCGGGATTGCAACTCCGCAGGTTTCACGCCGAAATACTTTGCGACAACGTCGCGAATCTCTTCTATTCGATATCTCCGGTCTCTCTTGCTGGTGGAGTCGGCGAGTGCATCCCGCGCGGACTCAACCGTAATAGGCCGGTCCTCGATGGAAGCAATTCCGACAAGTTTGTTCACGGCGCCCTCGAGTTCACGCACGTTGGAATCAATATTCTCTGCCAGGAAATGAGCGACCTTGTCCTGCAGGTCGTGTCCGATTAACCGGGCTTTCTTCTTTAATATCGCCACTCGCGTCTCAAACGACGGCGGGTCTATCCGCGCTACAAGCCCCCACTTAAAGCGCGACACAAGCCGCTCCTCCAGCGTGGGGATGTCCCTCGGCGGGCAGTCGCTTGACAGCACTATCTGGCGTTCCGTGTTGTACAGCGTGTTGAACGTGTGGAAAAACTCTTCCTGCGAGCCCTCTTTGTGCGCCAGAAAGTGGACGTCATCTATAAGCAGCATATCCACGTTCCTGTATCTCCCCCTGAAATCTCCCAGGTCTCCGTGCTGCACCGCCGCTATAAAGTCGTTGACGAAACCCTCACAGGAGAGATAGATGACTTTTACTTCGGGGCGTTTTTGCAGCACGGTGCAACAGACGGCCTGCATCAGGTGCGTCTTTCCCAGGCCTGCGGCGCCGTGCAGGAACAGCGGGTTGTACATTTCCCCCGGCGATTGCGACACAGCCTGCGCCGCCGCGTGAGCCAGGCGATTGGAAGGCCCAACGACGAAATTGTCAAAGACATACCGCTTGTTAAGGGGAAGCCCGTCTGCGGACATGTGGATTTTCGGCGACGGGACAATACCCCCCGCCGGCCAGTGAAAACCCAACTGTCCGGAATTCCCTTGCCGCTCCATCGAACCACCGCCCTCCTGTCGTTCACGTTTGAAAACGTAAATTTAGCACAGTGAAACGCGACTGTCAATCGAAAAAGAGGCAATAAACCGCCCCCTGCCGTGACCGGAATGCCTTGAAAATAAAGGGATAACGGGTGGCGACGGATGCGGCAGCCGGTTGCGCCGCGCCGGCGAACGCGCACCTCATTTAAACGTCGAACAGACATTTGCTTCGCCGCCGGCACGGTGATAAAATTGACACCCGACGTGGCGGGAACCATTGCTTCTCCGGACCGGGAGTACTTATGAAAATCAGCGGCGGCACGGCAAAAGGCAGAACCATCGGCGTACCTGAGGGGCTTGACACCAGGCCGCCCCTCAGCCGCACGCGCCAGATGCTCTTCTCAATACTGGGGGAAAAGGTCGAAGGCGCGACGGTGCTCGACCTCTTTTCCGGATGCGGGAGTCTCGGCCTCGAGGCCTTGAGCCACGGCGCCGCGCAGGTGGTTTTTGTGGAAAAGAATATTCGCGCGGTGGAAACGTTACGCCGAAACATCGAGACACTGGAATTCACGGCGCGGACTTTCCTTGCGAGGCACAACGCGCTCGGCATCTTTAATTGCAAACCCGTGGAGGAGCACGCGCCTTACGACCTCGCCTTCATCGACCCTCCTTACCCTCTGCTGCGGGAGCCGCAAGGACTGCGGCGTTTCGAGTCCTTGATGCACCGACTATCGCTCGGCGCGTTGTTGTGCAACGACGCCACAGTAATTTTCAGACACGAAACCAGGGCCGTTGAGCCGGAATCGCTCGGGGGATGGGAGGTTCTAAGAGTCCGTCCGTTCGGGAAGGCCCAGTGGACAATTCTTGGCAAGCGGTGACTATCCTCTATTCCGCTTCCCCCTGCAGGCCTTCACGCACATACCGCAGATGTGCTGACCGATGAACGGCAGTCTGGCGAAACTCCCCAGCAACTCCTCGCACGCGGGAAGGTCAAAATCGGCCGCCGACTCGTTAATTGCTCCGGCGGGACATACCCTTGCGCATTCCCGGCAGTCTCCGCAATCCGCCTCAAGCGGGGCGCCCGCCTGGAACAGCGCGTCGGTCAGCACCGAGGCCAGCCTTGTTCGAGCGCCGAACTGCGGCGTGACCAGCAGGTTGTTCCTGCCTGGCCACCCAAGCCCCGCCGCCCAGGCCAGTTTCTTGTGCGACAGCAGGCCGCGCATCGGATTGCGCGATGTCGTCTGCGAGGCCGGCACCGGCAGCGCGCGATGACCGTGGTCTTGCAGAATGGTTGCAACATCCAGCCCGAGCCTGTCCAGCAGGAAATTCAACTGCCTGTAATGGTGGAAGTAGAGAGGGGTGGGTCGGTCTTCTATCTGTTCGATTACTTCATCAAGCACGCGCACGCCGAAAACTACGGCGCGTCTGAGACCCGTATCCGTCTCGTCAAACTCCGGCGCGAAGCGCTCCCGGGCAAAGTCCACATCGGCCACTCCCCACACTGCGGCGTGTCCGTGCCGCAGGCAGGCCTCGATTTCCCCGAAGAGTTGATTATTGGTGTGCATTTCAGGAATAAAGCAGGGGCCGACCCCGTTTTTTCGCCTCGCTTCCCTTATCCTAGTTTTTCGACAATCTGTTGCGGTGAGCCGATTTCATCTATTCTCAGGCCGAAACGCTCGCCGACCTTGAACGCCTTCCCGTGGCCTATCTTGCGGTTGTTCACGAGCAGGTCGAGCGGCTCGGCGCTGCTCTTGTCGAACTCGATAACGGACCCTTCGGCCAGGTTCACGGCCTCATTAAAGGTCGTCTTCTTCTCGGCCAGCACTACGATGAGCGGGACGGGAATCTTCAATATGCGCTCGACGTTCTCCGGCAGTCGTGCCTTCGGGGCCTCTACCGGCGCGGCCTCGGCTTCGCCGCCGCCGGCTTCGGCGAGGGCGGCCGTTCTTTCGACTGTGGCCTGACACAAGTCCGTTCCGCAGGCCAGCAGCAATGCTGTTTCCTTCTCCGCCGTTGTTCCTTCCGCGAAGACGAAAACCGTTTCTTCCCCTGTCAGGTCGAGCAATTTCCCCGCGTCTTCCGCCGTCTCCGCCGATTTCACCGCGATGCTCGCGCCGCAATCAAGCGCCGAGCGCAGCGCGGTACCAGCGGCGGAGGAAGCGTTGGCGCCGAGTTCCCTGAAGGCGTCAAGGTCATCGGCACTCAATTCTCCGGGCTGCTCCGCTTCTTCGGACGGCTCGTTGCCCATCATCAGCGCGGCCAGCGCTCTTGCCGTTGCGACGCCGACGACAAGGGCCAGTGTCCCGGCAACGTCGCCGCTTACATCGCTTAATACCACGGCGAAGGGGGCGGGCAGTTTTTCCGGCAGGGATTCCTTCGAGCCGGCGGCAAGCGAAGGCTCGCCGAAGGCGAGTTTGCCGTTGCACAGCGTGTTCAAACTGTCCGTAACGGCCGCGAACAGCGCCTTTGCGATGTCCTGAAACCCTTCCCCCGACTTCTCAAGAAACTTTTCTGTCTCGCTCATTTTTTACTCCGTGCCTTGTAGTTCTTCGTCCCGTTTCTCGCCCTCGCCGGCCTGGACGCCGTAGCGCAGCATCTTCTTGCGCAGACCGTCGCGGCTCAGGCCCAGCATTCGGGCGGTCCTGGATTTGTTCCATCGGTGCCGGTTAAGTGTATTCAGAATTATCCGTTTTTCAATATCTTCTATGGTCGCGTGCAGGTCGCGCGGCTGGTCGGGTATCGTCACAGCCGGGGACGGCGGCGCATTGCGGATGTGCGGAGAAACGAATTCAGCAGAGATGACCGGACTTGTCCCGCTGAGGGCCGCAAGCCTCCTTATCTCGTTTTCCAGTTCGCGCACGTTGCCCGGCCAGTCGTATTCCATCAGGTACGCCATCGTCTCCGGCGCGAGAGATTTCTCCGGCTTGTCCGAGGCGGCGGCGGATTCTTTGAGGAAGTGCTCGACCAGCAACGGTACATCTTCTTTCCGCTCCCTCAGCGGCGGCAGAGTGATTTTGATGACGTTGAGCCTGTAGTAGAGGTCTTCGCGGAAAAGGCCGTCCTTTACCAGCGTTGCGAGGTCCTTGTTGGTGGCGGTGATTGTGCGCACGTTGACTTTGTGCACGTCCTTGCCGCCGACGCAGCGAACCTCGCCGTTCTCGAGGACCCTGAGCAGTTTGCTCTGCATTTCCAGACCCAGGTTGCCAATTTCGTCGAGGAACAGCGTTCCCCTGTCCGCCAGTTCGAACAGACCCTTGCGGTCCGCCACGGCTCCCGTGAACGCGCCCTTGACGTGGCCGAAGAGTTCCGCTTCGAAAAGCGTCTCCGAGATGGAGGAGGCATTTTCGGAGATAAACGCATCGTTCTTGCGCGGGCCGTTGAAGTGTATTGCGCGCGCGACCAGTTCCTTGCCGGTGCCGCTCTCGCCCTGTATGAGCACCGGCACGTCCGTCTCGGTGGTGCGGTCGAGCAGCCGGAAAACGCGCTGGAGCGCCTCGCTGCGGCCGACGATGTTTTCGTAGTTGTACTTCGTCTCCAGATACAACTGGCTCTGCTCCAGTGAACGGCGCACGGCGGCCAGTTCATTCGACTGGCGCTGGACCTTCTCGGCCAGTTGTTTGTTCAGGAGTTCCACCTCGTCCTTTGCGGCGAGCAGTTTCTCCTGCTTTTTCACGTTCTCTTCGACGAGTTGTGCGTTCTCGATTGCGATGGCGGCCTGGGCGCAGATGGTTTCGAGAAGGTCGAGGTCCTTCTGTTCAAAGTTTACCTTGATGGAGCGGTTGTCCACGTAAAGCGCGCCGACGACGTTCTGCTTTATTTTCAGCGGCGCGCACATTATCGAGCGCAACTGGAAGTCCTGCACGCTGGCGAAGTCCGCGAAGCGTTCGTCCTCTTCGGCGTTGTTTGTGATTACCGCTTCTCCGGTTTCGACGGTCCGATGCATAATCGAACGGCTTACCGCGCGGGGCTGTCCGGACTTGACGAGGTCCTGTTTGTCGATGCCCCGCGCAACCTCGAAGCGCAGGTCGCCCTTTTTGTCGAGCAGCATCAGATAGCCGCGTTCGGCGTGCGCCACGCCGATGACGGTGTCGATGATTTTATCGAGGAGTATGGACAGGTTGTGCTCGGCGCTGATATCCAGGTTTATGTCGAGTAGTTTAAGCAGGTTATTATATTCGCCCCAGAGCCGCTCCGTGTATGAGGGGGAGAGGTGCTTTGCATTTCTTTTCAGGATATGGCGTATTTCCTCTGTATCCGAGCGGCTTTCGGCGCGGCGGTGCAGAAGGCGCGCCAAGCGCAATTCTTCTTCGACCTGCTTGCTTTTATTATTCCGGGCCAAATGCTGCCTTTCGCTGACGGAATGGCGGGTGCCCCTCGAAAAACGGAAGACGCTTCGGTGTGAAACCGGGGTATGCTATTCGACAGTTGTCGAGTTGTCAAGTTGTCGGGTGGTCAAGACCGAAGACAAAAAGCAGCAGGCAAGCCGCAAAACACACCTTTCTCACCGCAGAGCCGCGGAGAACGCAGAGAAGACCAACAGGGATAGACGTAATTAGCGGGATAAAATCCTGTTCATCCTGTGTATCCCTGTCTGTTTTCTCTGTTCCTGTCATTTTTTGATGTCCGGCGGGAATCTTCTTGACTAAAGGCGTTTGCGGGGCATAATGATACGGCACGTCTGGAATCACATCTTTTTCCTACCGCTTATTGAGGCAGGCGAATATGGGAAGTTCTCACTCTATACCCGCACAATCGCAGGGAATACGCTTTGTTGACGGAATCACGTTCGACGACGTTCTTATCGTTCCCAAGAAGTCCGACGTTATTCCGCTCGAAGTCTCGGTGGCAACGCGGCTGACCAGAAACATCGCGCTGAACATTCCGATTGTTTCCGCCGCTATGGACACGGTGACCGATGCGCGCCTTGCCATCGCCCTGGCACAGGAAGGCGGCATAGGCGTCATCCACCGCAATCTCGATATCGCGCGCCAGGCCGACGAAGTGCGCAGGGTCAAACGTTCCGAGGCGGGCGTTATCGCTTCACCCATCACGCTTGCGCCGAACGCAATCATCGAAGAGGCGCGGCAATTGATGGCGAAGCACAACATCTCCGGCCTGCCTGTCGTGGACGGCGGGAAACTTGTCGGCATAATTACCCGGCGCGATTTGCGGTTTCACAAGGATGGCTCCACCCGCGTTGACGGGGTGATGACCACGCGGCTTGTTACCGCATCGCCCGGCACGACCGTCGAGCAGGCAAAGGAAATCCTGCACAAGAACAAGGTCGAGAAACTGCTGCTCGTAGATGACGAGATGCATCTCAAGGGACTCATCACAATCAAGGACATAAACAAGATAGCTCAGTACCCCAGCGCCTGCAAGGACGCCAGCGGCAGGCTCCGCTGCGGCGCTGCGGTGGATACGGACGATTACGAGCGCGTCGAAAAACTCGTCGAGGCGGGAGTGGACGTAATCGCGGTTGACAAGGCGCACGGTCACTCGACGCGCGTTATCGAGACCGTGCGGGAAATAAAGAAGCGCTACGATGTTGATTGTATCGCGGGCAATATCGTAACCGCCGATGCCGCGAAGGCACTGATTGACGCCGGTGCCGACGCCGTGAAAGTCGGAGTGGGCCCCTCGGCCATCTGCACCACGCGCGTGATTGCGGGCGTGGGCGTGCCGCAGATAACGGCGATTATGAATGCCGTTTCCGTGGCGGAAGATGCCGGAGTGCCTGTTATCGCTGACGGCGGCATCCGCTACTCGGGCGATATCGCCAAGGCCGTCGCGGCGGGCGCGCACTGTGTTATGATCGGAACGCTGCTCGCGGGCACCGAGGAAAGCCTCGGCGAGGTGATTCTTTACCAGGGCCGCACGTTCAAACTGTGCCGCGGAATGGGCTCGCTGGGCGCGATGGTCGAGGGCAGCAAGTCGCGTTACTTGCAGGAAGGCGTGAACATAAAGGATAAACTTGTCCCCGAGGGTATCGAGGGACGCGTGCCGTACAAGGGTCCGCTTTCGCGGCTCGTCTATCAACTGGTCGGCGGGCTGCGCGCGGCGATGGGCTATACGGGCGCGCGGAACATCGAGGAGTTGCGCCGCAACGTCGAGTTCGTCCGGGTAAGCCCCGCCGGCCTGACCGAGAGCCACCCGCACGACATCATTATTACCCAGGAGGCCCCCAACTACACTGTTAAGCAGCCTACCCCTCATGAAGCATAGCGAATGGATAGCGGTTCTGGATTTCGGCTCGCAGTACGCGCAACTGATTGCGCGGCGGGTTCGGGAACTGAATGTCTATAGCGAGATAATCCGCTGCGACACCCCGGCGGCCGAAATCGGGAAGCGCGCGCCGAAGGGCATAATTATGAGCGGCGGACCGGCCAGCGTTTACGGCGAGGGGGCCCCGCGCTGTGACGCGGAAATCCTCCGCCTCGGCATTCCCGTTATGGGTATTTGTTACGGGATGCAAATCGCCTGCATGCATCTCGGCTGCGAAGTGAGCAAAGCCGGAGCGCGCGAGTACGGCCGCCGCGAGATCGATATCATCGAAGAAGAGCCGCTGTTCAAGGGCCTCGGCAAGACGATTACCGTCTGGATGAGCCACGGCGACCAGGTCGGAGACGCCTCCGACGAACTTATTACGCTGGCCTCGACGCCCACCTGCCCTCATGCGGCGGTCCGTCACAAGTCGGCCCCCTTCTACGGACTCCAGTTTCACCCCGAGGTGACGCACACGCCGAAGGGCCTCGAGGTGCTGCGCAATTTTCTGTACGTCGTCTGCGGCTGCAAGGGCGAGTGGAAGATGTCGTCGTTCATCGAGGCGACGGTCAAAGACATTCGCAAGCGCGTGGGCGGGGCGAAGGTTGTCTGCGGCCTGAGCGGCGGCGTCGATTCGTCCGTCGTTGCCTGTCTTCTGCACGACGCCATCGGCGAGCGCCTTGAATGCATATTCGTCGACAACGGCCTGCTCAGGAAAGGCGAGTTCGAGCAGGTTGTGCGCGATTTCGGGGACAACTATCACGTCAAACTTCACGCCGTCGATGCGTCGAAGCGGTTTCTCGACGCGCTGAAAGGTGTGGATGACCCCGAGAAAAAGCGCAAGATAATCGGCGCGCTCTTCATCGAGGTCTTCAAGGAAACGGCGGAAGAAATAAAGGATGCGCACTTTCTGGCGCAGGGCACGATATATCCGGATGTCATCGAGTCGTCGTCTCCGCTGGGCGGGCCGAGCGCGACAATAAAGAGCCACCACAACGTCGGCGGCCTGCCCGAAGAACTCGGCTTCGAGTTGATTGAGCCGATGCGCGAACTTTTCAAGGACGAGGTGCGCCGCCTCGGCGAGGAACTCGGGATGAAGCACGGGCAAATCTGGCGGCATCCCTTTCCCGGCCCCGGACTGGCGATACGCTGTCCCGGCGAGGTGACGGAGGAGAAGTTGGCGATACTCCGCGAGGCGGATTACATCCTGATAGAAGAACTGCGCAATGCGGACTGGTACGACAAGGTCGCGCAGGCGTTCGCGGTGATTCTGCCCGTCAGGACGGTCGGCGTGATGGGCGACGAGCGGACATACGAGCACGTTATAGCGCTGCGGGTCATCGACACGGTCGATTTTATGACGGCCGATTTTTCGCGCCTGCCGTACGATTTGCTCGGGCGCATCGCCAGCCGGATAACCAACGAAGTCCGCGGCGTCAACCGCGTTGTTTACGACATTTCCACCAAGCCCCCCTCCACCATCTGCTGGGAGTAAGCCGCACTTCCCGCCCCCGGAGTGACGGGTCTCGGATGTTGTCCCCATTTCGGTTATGTCCCATTTTTTCCGCAAACAAAACCAGCCCTTTGGCGTATATGCTTATGGAGGTTTCAGAATCGGCGATGTCCGGCGGTCAGACAAGCCATCGGCTTGGCTTTTCGTCGGAGATTTGATATAATGGCGACAGTTCGGACGAACCGGACGCGCAAGGCCCAGGGGGCGAGAGAACCCTCAAGGCCATCGCGCAGACAAAACATCGATAGTTCCGCTTCCGAGCGCGCCATTGTGAAGAATCTCGACGACAAAGAACTCGTAAGACTGAGCCAGGGCGGCGACCACCGGGCATTCGAGGAACTGGTGAATCGATACCGCGACAGGCTGTTCTGGGTCGCCTACAATATGACAGGCAACAACGAGGAGGCCCGGGACATATCGCAGGAAGCCTTTGTGCGCATATTTAAGGCGATAGACAGGTACAACCCCAAGTATAAGTTCTACACCTGGGCGTATCAGATAACGGCCAATATGTGCATTGATTATCTGCGAAAGCGGTCTTTGGCGAATGTCGTGTCCTTTGAGGCGCTGTCGTCGGATACCTACAAGGTTGAGTTTCCTGCCGATGGCCCTCCGGTCGGCGAGCACCTCGAGCGCAGGGAACTGATAGAGCGCATCCAGCGCATACTGAATAAACTGCCGGTCAAGTACAAGGCCGTGCTGATACTGCGCGACCTGGAAGGGATGCACTGCAGAGAAATCGCGAAGGTTGTGCAGTGCTCCTATCCGACATTAAGATGGAGGTTGTTCCAGGCCAGGAAACTGTTCAAGGCGGCCTGGGAGAGAGAATTCAGGCTGGAGAAAGATTTCCAGCGACACATACCGAAACGAGCCACGGGCAAGAGTCTTTAGACAGTGTAAGTGTAGAGGACAGCACCATGCGGTGCGAGAAAGCAAGAAAGAGACTCGCCCTTCTGGTCGGCGGAGACGCCACGTATAAGGAAGGCGAGTCAGCAAAGGAACACATCATAACCTGCCAAAGTTGTGCAGACGAGGCAGAAGCCTATCAGCAGAGTCTTCACACGCTTCGTTTACTCAAAGACCGCACCGTCTCTGCCGGGTTCTGGGACGGGTACAACGAAGAAATACTGCATCGCATTAAGACCGAACCGCACCGGACTTACCGGCCATACCATATCAATTCAAAACAGATAAGCACCCTCTTTGCGGCGGCCGCAACGCTCCTGCTCGGGTTTATGCTTGTCTGGCCATTCATCGCAGGTGTTCCAGAAGCGGAGGTCGCCAGTCCGCCGTTGCTTGAACGCATTGACGCAACTCCGCAAAGACCGTCACTGCCGCCCAGTCCTGCGGCTGAACAGGGCCGGACAGCCGGAGGCCAGAAGTCTGCCCCGGAGGAATGGTTCCAGCCGGTCAGAATCCCTGCTCCCAGGGAAATATAAGACAAAACAACAACAGGTCCGGGCTTGTTCGTGAAGAATGGGTCCGGACCCGCTTTATATGCACACTTATATCTTCAGGAGAAGGCTATGAAAAAGATTTGCCGGGGCTTATCCCGACCCTTGTGGAGGAGCCGTAATCTGCCGGCGTATGCCGTTTTTTTCTTGTTGGGACTGCTGGTCGCGCTCGTTGCAGTGGAGACGTATGCGGCCCTGCGGCCCGTCGGGGCGGCAGACGCGCCTGCTGACGTTGAGGCCGCAATAAAGTTGAACCCGAAACGACGCGCCGCCGGAATAATCCTGCCTTCCGTGGTAAGCATAGCCGCCCGTCGAGAGGACAACAAAATTTCCAGCGGGAGCGGCTTCATAATCGACAGGCAAGGCCATATCGTCACAAACAAGCACGTCATAAAGAACGTGAAGGCAATCACCGTAATACTCGCGGACAAGAGGCGCTTCACAGCGACGATACGCGGGACTGATTCCAAGACAGACCTGGCCGTTCTCAAAATTAACGCAGGCGGACTGACGCCCGCACGGTGGGGCGATTCGGACGAAATGCAGGTCGGCGACGACGTTCTGGCCGTGGGCAATCCGTTCGGATATCTCAGCCACACGGTCACCGCGGGCATTGTGAGCGCCACCGGTCGCGACCGCATCGGCGTTATCCCCGAGGGCGGGGCGTACGCCTACGAGGATTTCATCCAGACCGACGCAATCATCAATCCCGGCAACAGCGGCGGGCCGCTGGTCAATATGCGGGGCGAGGTAATCGGCGTCAACATAGCGATAATTTCCGAAACCGGCCTGGCTCAGAAGGTCGGCCTGGCAATTCCGTCCGGCATTGCCTCTTTTGTGGCGAAGAGACTTATTGACGAAGGCAAAGTAGTGCGCGGGCTTCTGGGCGCGGCGATAATGGATATCGACTACGACCTGGTGCGGATGTTGAAGTTGAACAGTATGGAAGAATTGCGAAACCGGCTGAAACTTTCTCAACCCCGCGGTGTCTATATTACCGAGGTATCCGGCAGTCCGGCCGTTGAAGCGAAGTTGCAGAAAGGCGACGTTATAACCGAGTACAACGGCCTGACGGTTACCGACACGAACCGGCTGCGCCATCTGGTCGCAAAGACCCGCCCCGGGACAACTGTGAAGTTAACCGTTATCCGAAACGGGGAAAGGCGCGTTGTGCCGATCACCCTGGGGACACAACCTGACGGATAGATGTAATTTAGATTCAAATCGCTTTCCTCGTCTGCCGATATTGCCAATACCCACAATACTTCTACTCGTCAATATTATTTGGAGCAGGGAAATGGGTATGTTCAAGCCTTTTCGCCCGTCGGCGGTCCTCTTTTGCGCCGCATTTTTGCTTTTCGCTTCGTCCGCGTTTGGCAAGACCCTCCTTTTGAATTCATCGTTCTCACTCGGCGACCTCGGTGTCAACCAGGCGACGGGCATTTCCTACGACAGTACCGACGACAAACTGTGGCTCTGCGACAGCGGCGGTGCCGACCGCATCGTCGAGGTGCCCCTCGCCGGGGGCTCTATTGATGTGGACTACGGTCTGTCCTTTCACGCGCCCGAAGGCATAACAATGAACTGGTCCGGAAACCTCGCTCTCGTGGATCCCATCCAGGACAACATCTATACGATGCTCAAGAGCAACGGCAACCTGGCCGGCGCACTTCCGCTGAATACGACAGGAGTGGGCGGGCCGGCCGCATTTACCGTGGACACCACCGACGATACCTACTGGCTGGCCGACTACGCAAATCAGCGCACATTCCATATAGACACGGACGGCACGATACTTTCTTCGTTCAGTAACGGCGCATATGCCTGCGAAGGCATCGCGTATAACTCGAGCAACGACAAACTATTCCTTGCCTGTCAATCCTCCCGGCGAATCTACGAGGTCAACCAGAGCGGCGGCGACGGACGCGCAATCGACACAACCGCCTTTGGCTGCACGAGTCCTGTGGGCGTCGCACGCAATCCCTCGACGGGCAACCTGTATGTGGTCGACAATAATGCCGGGAAGATTTTCGAGATTACGGATCAGGGTGTTTATGCAGACTCGTTCGACCTGAACGCATCCAACTTTCGCCCAACCGATGTTGGCTACGATTCATCGACCGGCACGCTTTACGTATCGGACAATGGCAGCATGGACAGCGTCTTTGAATACCAGACCGACGGCACGTTTCTTGACAGTTTCTCGTTCGGCCCCGCGCAAACGGAGGGCCTGGCCGTGATTGCCGACGGTCTTTTGATACTGGACTACGCCGAAGTGCTCGTTCACAAACGCAACAAGGACACGGGAGCCTATATCTCCGCATTCGAAATCGCAAACACCGGGCCTGTCAACGTAGCGGGATTAACAATCGATGCAACTTGCTACTGGGCGGCGGACTACAACTCGCAGACAGTCTTCAGAATCACCCAGGCGGGCTCTGTTGTAGGCAATTTCAGCACGGCCGGTTTCGGGTGTCTGCAGCCGGAAGGCATCTACTACGACAGCGCCGGCGGCAACCTTTTCATCGTGGACAGCAACAGCGACAGGCTGTACGAGGTGAACACATCCGGCACCCTCCAGGGTTCCTACGACCTTTCGGCCCACGGCATCAACTATCCCACCGGCATCACGATGAAGAACAACGAAGAAGACATCTACGTAGTCGATATAGAAGACGACAGGGTGTACTACCTCTCGCTTACGGAGGCTGCGGGTGTGATGCCTGTCCCTGCCGAAGCCGAGGAAAGCGACCCGGACAAAGGGGTTCTCGCCTCGGGAGCGTTCGGCAACTACCGGGAGGATTTCGAGGGGGGAACCTTGTACGGATACAACACCCTGGGGCCGGGACCGGTCGAGGTTGTAGATTTGGACGGCAACAACGTGGCAGAGATAATCGAAGGAATACTGGCGGAGGGCGTCCAGCAACCCGACGGTTCCGTCAGGATGTACACGCAGATTTATTTGCCGACTTCCGCGACGACGCTTTCGTTCGACTATATGATGGGCGAGTTCGACGAGACAAATTATTTCGCCGTGTTCTTCGAAGGCGCGGAAATTTTGATGCTTGACATCAACGACAAGACGGGTTACTTCCAGACCGTCGAAGTTGATATCTCGCAGTTCGGCGGGCAGACGGGCGAACTGGCGTTCTTCCTTGCCGGACAATCCGACGACCTGAACCCCGACAGGATATGGCTGGATAACATAACAGTCACCGGTATTCCCGAGCCGCCCGCGTGGATGTTGTTCTGTGTGGGAAGCGCCCTTTTATGCGCAACCGTCCGACTTCGACGAAGGGAGAGCCGTCGAGACAACGAGGTCAAAGGTTAACATATCCGTTACTGTCACCGAATTCCTATCTCAGTATCGCCTGCAATTGCTCTTTGATGCTGCTCTCCAGTTCCACATCCCGCTCCGCGTCCCGCCACGGCGACGGCGTCTTTCTGAAAATCCCCGGGCCTTTGCGCTTCTGAACACGCACAACGACTTCGAACACAAAGTCCCCACGTGAGTCGTCTATCGGATATCTCGGTGCGACGCGGACCTCTATTTTGCGGCGCTCGGTAACTGCATCTGCTCCGCCTTCCGGCCTCTTCGGGAGCCAGATGCTCTCGACCACGCGCTCATCCTTCTTCGCGGATCCAAGGCTGTAACGCAGTTCGACCGTATGCACCAGCACGTCCCACATCTCATCGAACATTGCGTCCCGCACCACGAAGGTCGTCGCGGGCTGTGGCTTACCCTTGCATCCGACCGTAAACACCGCAGCCGCGGAAACAATCAACAGCACAATCGCTCCGGTGCGCATAAAGCCTCCATTGTTATTGGCCGGGTCCGGCTGACTTCGCAAACGGGAATCTCTTGCATCCTGTCTGACAACTGTACCCCGCAGTGGGGCTAATTGTCAATACGAACGAGAAGGCGGACGGGTTTTCGCAAAGATTAACGCACTTCCAAATAAAACGGTTTTTTTGAACCTTTTTGCGTCTCGGCGGTTCTATATATTGTTGGCTTCATCTCTTCTATCCTTTAACAGGTTACAAGGAGGCAGCCATGAAACCTAAAAACATTCGAACAAGAAGTCTTGCCATCGGTTTGATTGTGCTTGTTGTTGCAATGCTGTTTAACTCCTGCGGGCAGACAGGCAACGTCACGTCGTCCGACAGCCTCCCCGGCGAGAAGAGCGGTCTTCCCATTGATGATAACCTTTCAATGCAGAAGCCGCTCATTTATGAGAACCTGGTGGTCTTCCCGGTGACCGCCCGAGAGACCACGACGATAGGCGACTTCATCACCCTCGATGAAGCCACCGAGAAGGAGTCTGTCGAAGTGACCGAAGTCGGCGGCGAAGACGAAGATGGCGCCCGGGTCGATATGTTAACTGTGGAAAACAAGTCAGACAAGACTCTCATCCTCATCAGCGGAGAACTGGTATGCGGCGGCAACCAGGATCGCATCATAAGACACAGCGTGGTTCTTGAACCCGGCGAGAAGTCTGGTGTGCCCGTTCGCTGCGTGGAGAGCGGACGATGGGGGGGCGAGCGAGCTGAGTTGCAATGTTTGAAGGGAAAATCCGCGCCTGCCGGGGCCCGGGCCGCCGGGCAGGTCGCCGGGACAAAGGGGCAACGGGAAACCTGGGGCGAAGTTACAGAAGAGATTAAGCGCCTGAAGCCGCTGAATAAATGCATAACTGAATCCCTTGGAGAAGCTCTTGACGATGAACAAGTCGAAGTCGATACAAAGAAGTACTTCGAGAAGATTTTGCTGTCTCTCACCGGCAACAACCGCATTGTCGGTATCGTTGTCGCTGTTGACGGTCGCATTGTCGGCTCAGACATATTCTGTTCCCACGAAGTGTTTGTGCGCTATGCGGAAAAACTTCTCCACTCGTATTCTGTTGAGGCACTTTGCGCCAAAAGGGCCGGAGAAGAAGAGGTGGAAAAAGACGCTGTAAAAGAGACAACAATAGAAACCACTCATAAGGCCGTGACGATTGAGCAGGCCCGGGACTATATCCTGACCATCCGGGAAGGAAAGGAAGAAAATGTCATGCAAGAAGACATTTATCGAGTGATACGCAAAGTGAGAAAACTACAATGTGCCATAGGTCTTATTATCGAACAGAACGGCAAGAAGGTGAATGTACATGAGAACACGTTCGAAAGCACATCCGAAGACTCCGACGCTGCACCCGACGAACCCTAAGCGATGCGAAGCATCAAAGTGCGGGTGCTGCGCTTTCTGAAGAGAAACTGGCGGGGCGGCAGATAATCTCAGCCCCGTCTTTTCCAGATAACGCTGAAACAGGGGACCCGAAGCACCATTACAAATCTAGATACCACGGGCGCGCAAGAGTCCCTTATGCAAAGGTGATGGTCACTCCTTTAGGTTCATACATTCCTTCACGCCGGAATCGCTTGACATCCGGCCCGCCGGAAACTAGACTATTTGGTTGCGGCTGACTGTTTCTATCCTTCTGTGGAGCGACAAGTGGCGGAAGGCAGGGAGAAAATCTGTCCGGAGTGCGGCGCACGCAATACCGATGAGGTAGCGTCGTGCCTCGCCTGCGGTGCGAGCCTCGGTCCGCCTCCTGAACGCGCAACAAGAGCGGACACTGAACCGCTGCCCAGCGAAACGAAACCCTCGGGCCGACCGGTTACGCCGCAGTCCGGCGGGTCGCGTCCCATCACGCAATTTATGCTTTCCGACCGCTACCGCCTTGTATATGAAATCGCGCGGGGCGGTATGGGCGTGATATACCTCGCGGAAGATACCCTTCTGGACAACCTTCGCATTGCGATAAAACTGCTCACCTCGCAACTGGCGCCTGAACTGCAAGCCGAGAAACGCCTCAAGCGCGAGGCCCTTACCGCTATGTCCCTTTCGCACGAGAACATCGTGCGCCTTTACTCCTTCGACCAGTACCAGGGGCAGAATTATCTGGTGATGGAGTATGTGAACGGCCCGACGCTGATGGACCTGGTGACGGGCCGCGGGCCGATGTCTCCGGTCGAGGTTGTTCACTATATAGCCGCCGTGTGCGACGGGCTGCACTATGCTCACGAGAAGGGAATCGTGCACCGCGACATCAAACCGGCCAATGTTATGCTGGCAATGCCGTATAATTCGCCTTTTGTCCCGCCTCTTGCCGCGCGCGGCTCCACCCCCGAGGGCGCACCGGCCGGCGAGGCCGTCTGGGGCGCGGAGACGAATGTGGTGGGAAAAGAATCGGAAGCCGCCCCCCGGGAGAAGAAGGGTATTCGCCCGGTGGCAGCGCTGGCGAAGATGCCCGGGAGACGCGAGCCTCTGTCAAAGATGTCATTCGAAGAAGGGCGCAACAGCCGGATTAAAATATGCGACTTCGGTATCGCCCGGCAACTGCAGGAGACCTACACCCGCCTGACCGGCACCAATATCATCGGCTCGCCGGTCTATATGTCGCCGGAACAGTACCGCGGGGAGGACCTGGACCGGCGCAGCGATATATATTCGCTGGGCGCGACGGCATACGAGATGCTTGCGGGCTGTCCCCCTTTCGATGGACCGATACACAGCCTCACCTACCAGATACTCGACAAGCCGGCCAAAGAGATTAAGGGACTGAGCGACGAGTTGAACAGGGTGTTGATGAAGAGCCTGTCAAAAAGCCAGGAAGACAGATGGCAGACTTGCCAGGAATTCGCCCGCGTCCTGCGCAGGGCGGTCGGCGACGATGCGCAGGCGGCCCAACCCGTCGCGAAAGGAAGACCGGTCGAAGTGGCCGCCGCCCGGGAAGCACCGGCGGAACCGCGCGGGGCGGAAGGAGATATCCGCATGGAGACGCGGATAGCGAGGATAAGTTTTGAGGCGAAACTCTACGACAAGGCCCTGCAGGAGTTGCGCGACATACGCGCCAGGCAGGGGCCGAAACCCGAACTGCTCTCATTCGCCCGTGACTGTGCGACACAACTGGTGAGCCGCAAGAAACTGGACGAGGCGAAATCGTTCTGCAATATCGCCCTCCAGATGGAGCCCAGGCACACCGGTGTATTGCTCGCACTGGGCAAGATTGAACGTATGAAGGGCAATACCGACGAGGCCGAGCGCAATCTGCGCCTGGCGCTCAAGTACGGAGGCGATTCGGAAGCCGAGAAAGAATTGCGCGAAGTGCTGAGCACAAGCCGCAGCGTGAGCGAGGCGGGTCCGGGGCTGCTGTCGCGGTTTGCAGAGGTAACCCACCTGACATTCCCGATGGCGGCGGGATATGCCGCCTTGCTGGTCGCCGGCGGCGCGGCCGTTTTTGCCGTGTCTTTTATGCTCTTCAATATGGTGGGAGGGGAGTTTATTGCGGCGGTGGTATCGGCCGCGGCGTTCCTGACCTTGAGCGCATTCGCGAATACCGCCCTGGTGGCCGCCGTTACGGGCCCGATTGCGCTGTTCAAGGACAGGATGCATCGCGTGAAGCAGTTTTCGACTGCACAGGGCTACACGGGCGGGTGGTTGATGATAGCGGCGGTGTCTGCCGGCCTGTGGGTGCTGTATAATCAAATTATGGCCGGAGCGGGTCTCTTTGATGTGGGACCGAATTTCGTCCTGGTCTTCGGCCTTCCCTGCTGGGTGATGTCCATACCCTTTTCATGGTTCGTGGTATCGCGTGCGCTGCGAAGTCCTTCCCCGTACGACTAGCACACCCGGTGTTGACCGCACGCTTTAGCCGGAAAGCAGCAATGCCGGCAAGTAACGTGACTTGTGCCCCGCTGTTTCACGACCCCGACCTTCTTCCGATTTCCTTCAACCAGCCCCCGTTGACGAATCGAGCCGAATCTGGTATCATTTTCCATGACCCGGGAGAGGTTACCGTACGCCCAATGCGGCCAACGGTGTGGGAGGATGTCAATGAAAACACTTTTGACAGGCGTGTTGATTCTGCTCGTGTCCTTTGCCTCTTGTATTCTGCGCAAGGACGGCGCCGACGAGGCGCCTCCGCCCGGCAACGCCTCGGGCGGGCAAGACGCGTCCCTGGCACAGTTGTCGCGCGACGTGGAAACGCTTAAACAACAGGTCGCGGAACTGTCCGCTATGCGCAAGGAGATGATGGCCTGGCTCCGCGCAGAGATAGAAGCCCGATTTGAGGATGTAGCCAAAGGCGGCGGTGCCGGTCCGGCAGTGCCTGTCGGTGTCGAGGAGCAGGCAAAACTCGAGTGGGCCAGAACGATATCGGAGAGCAGCGACGTGGTGCGCGTATGGCTGGGTCGCGCGCCGGGCGGCATCGAGATGCTTTTGTTCCCGATGACGAAAGGCGATGACGTAACGAAAATGAACCGCGAACTCGGCGGAAAATACACTTTTCTTTATATGAGGATTGTAAACAACAGCAAGGACTCGGCCTGGACATTCAAGCCCAAGAAGGGGCTGGTAGTCGTGGAGGTTGAAAATGCTGACGGAACGAGTCCGTATATTTCGTGCAGAAATCCGTTTGATTTGATAGAGGAACAGGAAAACACGCTGGGCGCCAGTCTGACAGTCCCGAGGGAGCACTTTGGAGAGCGCATTCTAAGGCCCGGCGAGGCAATGGAAACACACGTGGTATTCGAGGGCGATCTTGATTTCGGCAAGGTAAAGAAAATCCACTGGGGCGCGCTCGTTATTCCGGAAATCGATCTTCCCCCGACGGATTAAGACAAAGGGAACCGGCAAGACCCGACGGGGTTCGGGGGAAAGTTATTTTCCCGGCATCCCGAAAACCCACCTGTCGAGCTCGAGTTGCGCCTCCATCCAGTCCTGATGCATTTTACTGGTGAGTTGCTTGTTGTGGACCGAGTTAAGATAAATGCATCCGGAAGCGGTAAGCATCAGGACAACAAGGAGCAGGAAGACTATTCGTCCGAACATATCTAACCTCGAGATTTTGGTGTTTGCGACTCTTCTCCCGTATCCGGGCCGGAATATACCAGCACGGGCCGGCCCTGTCAAGCAAAGGGAGAGAAAGCAGGCCGGAATGCGGGGAACGGCTTTGAAGCGCGAAGGTTTTTCGAGAAAAAGGCCGAAAATAGCGATGGCAGGGTAATGACCGTCTATTTCGCCCAAGTCGGTTTTTTCGGCGACAGTCATCGACGACACTCGTCGGGAGGTCCAACAATGCTCACCAACGAAGACATTAAACGCATTATCGACAAACATCTCGACCTGGACAAATTCCGCGATCAGCACTGGCGAGGCACTTTTGAGGACTATCTCTCCATAGTCGCCAAACAGCCACAGGTCACACGTAACGCTTTCCAGCGAATGTACGATATGATTCTCTCGTACGGGACGGAAGTAATAACCCGGCACAAGGAGAAACAGACGCGCTACAAGTTCTTCTCCGACCCCGTAGACAACGGAGTTGACGCGATATTCGGGCTGGGGAAGTCGCTGATGCAACTGGTCAACTTCTTAAAGTCCGCCGCACAGGGCTACGGCACGGAACACAGGGTGCTTTTGCTGCACGGCCCGGTGGGCAGTTCCAAGAGCACAATCATCCGCCTCCTTAAAAAAGGTCTCGAGGCTTACTCGAAGATCCCCGAAGGCGCGCTTTACACCCACGCGTGGAAAGAAGAAGACGGCCAGTACCAGACCTGTCCCATGCACGAAGAACCGCTGAAACTGCTTCCGAAAAAGGCACGACAGGCCGTCATCGATGAAATTAACAAGAGAAACACGGGCGGCTACCGCGTCCAGGTCGAGGGCGAGTTGTGCCCGTTCTGCAGGAAGTACTTCAATGACTACCTGGTGAAGTTTAACGGCGACTGGCACAAGGTCATCGAACAGGTGCAATTGCAGCGACTGACACTGTCGGAAATGGACCGCGTTGGCCTCGGCACATTCCAGCCCAAAGACGAAAAGAACCAGGACTCGACCGAACTGACGGGCGATATCAACTACAGAAAAATAGCGGAATACGGCTCCGACTCCGACCCGCGCGCGTTCAATTTCGACGGCGAGTTCAATGTCGCCAATCGCGGACTCATCGAGTTCATTGAGGTACTCAAACTCGATGTGGCGTTCCTCTACGACCTGCTGGGCGCCTCTCAGGAACACGTCATCAAGCCGAAGAAATTCGCCCAGACCGACATAGACGAAGTCATCATCGGGCATACGAACGAGCCGGAGTATCGCAAACTCCAGAGCAACGAACTGATGGAGGCCTTCCGCGACAGGACGCTGAAGATTGACATACCTTACATCGTGAAACTTGACGACGAGATAAAGATATACGCGCGCGACTACAACAACGAAAAGATTCAGGGCAAGCACATTGCCCCGCACACCATCGAAACCGCCTCGATGTGGGCGATTCTTACCCGCCTGCAGGAGCCGAAGAAGGCGCAGTTGACCCTGATGCAGAAACTGAAACTTTACAACGGCAAGAGCCTGCCGGGATTCACCGAAGACAACATTCATGAACTGCGCGAAGAAGCCTCCCGCGAAGGAATGGAAGGCATCTCCCCCCGCTACATCCAGGACAAGATATCCAACGCACTGGTCAGCGACGAGGCCGAAAGCTGCATCAACCCGTTTATGGTGCTTAACGAACTCGAAGCGGGCCTGGCCCACCATTCGCTTATTACCAGCGAAGAGCAGCGCAAGCGCTGCAAGGAACTGCTGGCCGTCGTCAAGGAAGAATACGAGGACATCGTGAAGAACGAAGTCCAGCGCGCCATCAGCGCCGACGAGCAGGCCATCTCAAGACTGTGCGCCAACTACATTGACAATATCAAGGCATACGTTCAGAAAGAAAAGGTGCGCAACAAATACACCGGTCAGGATGAGCCGCCCGACGAACGGCTGATGCGCTCTATCGAAGAGAAAATAGATATCCCCGAAAGCCGCAAGGACGACTTCCGCCGCGAGATTATGAACTACATCGGCGCGCTTGCCATCGAGGGCAAAACCTTCAACTACAAAACCAATGAGAGACTGCACAAGGCGCTCGAACTGAAACTCTTTGAAGACCAGAAGGACACGATAAAACTGACCAGTCTCGTATCCAGCGTGATGGACAAGGAGACGCAGGAAAAAATAAACATCGTCAAAAGCCGCCTCGTCAAGAACTACGGCTATTGCGACATCTGCGCGACGGACGTGCTTAATTTCGTCGCGAGTATTTTCGCCCGCGGCGACACCAAAGGCGAGCCGGCCGGCTAACAGGTGACTGTCACCAATTACGGCGGACCGGTTCTATTTGCAGCGCAAAAGGTGACTGTCACTAATTACGGAATCGCGTGAGCGGCGCGAGCGCGATTTGTAGATTAGTGACTGTCATCCTTTTGCAAAACTCGGGATATAGAATAGAACCGGTCCTGGAATTCTTCGGAGACAGTCTTCTGCGCCGGGATTCGTAGACTGGCGACTGTCACCGACAGACAACTCGCGGTGAGCGACAGGAGATGGTCAGAAAGATTGAACAAGACTCCAACCGATTCCGGCAGATAGTCCGCGGCACAATCCGCAAGGACCTGCGCAAATACATCAGCCGCGGCGAACTCATCGGCCGTAAGGGCAAATACCTCGTCAGCATTCCCCTGCCGCAGATAAGCATACCGCACTTCCGCTTCGGCCCCAAAGAGGCCGGAGGCGTGGGCCAGGGCGAAGGCGAGGCGGGCACGGCTATCGGCAGCGAAGCCGAAGGCCCGGGCAGCGGTCCGGGCGCGGGCAATCTGCCCGGCGAGCACATCCTCGAAGTAGACGTCTCGCTCGAAGAACTTGCCAAAATACTGGGCGAAGAACTTGAACTGCCGAAAATCCAGCCTCGCGGCTCGAGCCAGGTGATGACGGAAAAGAACAGATACTCCCGCATACGTCGCTCCGGCCCCGAATCGCTCCGGCACTTCAAGCGAACATACAAGGAAGCGCTCAAACGCCAGATGGCAATGGGCACGTATGACCCGAAGAATCCCGTTATCATCCCCGTCAAAGAAGACCGGCGCTATCTGTCCCGGAAGACCGCGCACCGCCCGCAAAGCAGGGCCGTTATAATCTATATGATGGACGTCTCCGGCTCCATGGGCGCCGAACAGAAGGAAATCGTCCGAATCGAAGCGTTCTGGATAGACACGTGGCTTCGATACAACTACAAGAATATCGAATCCCGCTACATCGTGCACGACGCCGCGGCAAGAGAGGTGGACGAGGAGACCTTCTACCATCTGCGCGAAAGCGGCGGCACGCGCATATCCTCCGCGTACGATTTGTGCGCGAAGATGATTGCACAGCACTACAGCCCGGATGAGTGGAACATCTATCCGTTCCACTTTTCCGACGGCGACAACTGGGGCAGCGACGATACGCAGGTCTGCATCAGCCTGCTTAAGGATAAACTGATGAAGGCCGTCAATGTGTTCTGCTATGCGCAGGTGAAAAGCGCTTACGGCAGCGGCAAATTCATAAAGGACATTGGCGATGCCTTCCCCGACGAAGAAGACCTCATAACCTCCGAGGTCAACAGCCGTGACGAGATAGTCGATTCCATCCGTGATTTCCTTGGCAAGGGCAAATGAACCTCACACCGGAACTGAACTACCTCAGAGGAGAGATCGCCGAATACGCGCGCGAGTACGGGCTGGACTTCTTCAATGTAGTCTTCGAGGCGATGACCTTTGAGCAGATGAATGAGGTGGCCGCTTTCGGCGGCTTCCCCACTCGCTATCCGCACTGGCGCTTTGGTATGGAATACGATTATATGTCCAAAGGTTACGCCTACGGACTGCACAAAATATACGAACTGGTAATCAACAACGACCCCTGTTACGCCTACCTGCTTCGCTCGAACAGCCCGGTGGACCAGAAACTTGTGATAGCCCACGTTTACGCGCACTCCGACTTCTTCAAAAACAACTACTGGTTCTCCAAAACCAACCGCAAAATGATGGACGAAATGGCCAACCACGGCACCCGAATGCGAAAATACATCGAACGCTACGGGCACGAAACCGTCGAAGATTTTATCGACTGTTGCCTCAGCCTCGAGAACCTGATTGACCTCCATGCGCCTTTCATCAGGCGCAAAGAGGAACCCGACAGGCGGCAGGCGGAGGAAGAAAACAATGAGGCCGGCGAGTTGAAACTGAAGAGCAAACCGTATATGGAAAGTTTCATCAACCCGCCCGAGGCGCTCCGCCGCCAGAGGGAAGAAAAAAAGACGAGAGACACTCACCGGAAGGATTCCTTCCCGGCGGAACCCGAAAAGGATGTCCTGCTTTTCCTGCAGAAGTACGCACCGCTTGATCCCTGGCAGCGCAACATCCTTTCAATGCTTCGGGAGGAAGCATACTACTTCGCGCCCCAGGCACAGACGAAGATTATGAACGAGGGCTGGGCCGCATACTGGCACGCGAGGATTATGACCGAGAAATCCCTCACCGATGCCGAGGTC